>NZ_CP072203.1:603387-905081 GCF_017654315.1 Gordonia polyisoprenivorans | reverse complement strand
CACGTAGGCGGCGGTGTCGGTGTAGCCGGCGAGCAGCATCTGATGCGGCACCTCGATGCCGTGGGAGAGGAGTACGTCCAGAGCCAACCGGGCCGCGCCGTCGGGCGCCGCGACAATCGCGTCGGGCGCATCGTCGAGCACCGCGGTCACCTCGGCGATGATCTGTTCGGGGTCGGTCGCGAAGTTCACGTCACGCACGCGAACGTCGTGGTCGGATTCGGCGAAAAGCCGATGTAAGTCGGCACCGAAGGCGGTGGTCGACGGGGGTACCAGCGCCGCGATACGACGCGCTCCCTGATCGGCCAGATGGGTGAGCAGTGTCTCCACGCCGTGGCGGTGGTCGATCGTCACCACTGCGACGGCCGTGGAGTCCGGCGAGAGGTCACGCTCCAGGGTGACATGCGGAACCGGAAGTCCGCGAACGGTTTCCATCACCGGGTCGGTGAGACTCGGGTCGGAGACGATCAGCCCGTCGAGCGTCAGTGCGGCCATCTGCTCGCGCCGGATACCGGGCGGCACGAGGGTGATCGCGAGCCCCTCGCCGATGGCCGCCTCGGCCGCCCCCTGCATCAGTTGCAGGTAGTAGTCGAGGCCGACCGTCTCCTCGGGGATGAACAGTCCGATCACCCCGGCGGTTCCCGAGCGCAATCCGCGGGCCACCGCACTGGCCACATACCCGAGCCCCGACGCCACCTCGAGGATGTGGGCACGCGTGCGGTCGGCAACGCGGCCGCGGCCGGCCAACGCATCCGATGCCGTCGTGGTGGACACCCCTGCGGCCCGGGCCACGTCGTGCAGGGTCGCACGGCGAGAACTCATGAGGACCACAGTAGGCGCGCCGATGGTCGCCGGTCTGCATCGGGCAGGCCCGGCGCAGGGCGCGGGAACCACGTCGGAGGAAATGTTAACTACATGTTACGAAATGCTGATTCAAGTGGCCGGAACGTTCCGGCACGGCTGTTATGGACACCATACCTCGCCCGAGGTCACTGATTCCGCACAGCAGAGAGGGGCAGTCGGTGGCAGCAGATCTCGTCATCACCGGTGCCGCAGTGTTCGACCACCCCGGCGTCGCCGCCGTGGCCGTCACCGCAGGCCGCATCAGCGCGATCGGTGCGGCGGCCGAGGAGCTCATCGGTCCCGACACCCGGGTGCTGACCACTCCGGGTGGCCTCGTCCTGCCCGGATTCGTCGACGCCCACGTCCACGCACCGTTCGCCGGGCGCAACCTGAACTGCTTGTGGCTCAACGACACCGAGGGCAAGAGCGCCTACCTCCAGCAGATCGCCGACTACGCGGCCGCGCATCCGGAGTTGCCGTGGATCGTCGGCGGTGGCTGGGCCATGGAGTACTTCCCAGGCGGCACACCCGACCGTCGCGACCTCGACGCCGTGGTCGGCGACCGGCCGGTGTTCCTGATGAACCGCGACGTCCACGGCGCCTGGGTCAATACCAGGGCGCTGGAGATCGCCGGCATCGACGAGCACACGCCCGACCCGATCGACGGCCGATACGAGCGCGATGCCCAGGGATTTCCGACCGGGACGCTGCACGAAGGAGCGGCTTACGCCTTCGACGCCGTCCACGTGCCCCGACCCGATCTCGCCGGGTGGCGCGCGGCGATCGTCACCGCACAACGCCACCTGCACTCCCTCGGCATCACCGGCTGGCAGGATGCGTGGGTCACCCCCGACACCCTGGCCGCCTACCGCGATCTCGGCGACGACGACGGGCTGACCGCCCGCGTCGTCGGCGCGCTGTGGTGGGATCGCCACGCCGGACTCGAACAGCTCGAACTGTTCGCCGCACAGCGTGAACACGGTGCGGCACGGAACTTCTCGCCGACGACGGTCAAGATCATGGCCGACGGGGTGATGGAGAACTACACCGGCGCCCTCCTCGAACCCTATTGCTCCTGCGTGGACCACCCCGGTGCGGGCAGCAACACCGGCAGTGGGCTCAGCTACGTCGATCCCGACACCCTGCAGCATGCGGTGACCGCGTTGGACGCAGCGGGTTTCCAGGTGCACATGCACGCGATCGGCGACCGCGCCGCCCGCGACTGCCTCGACGCCGTCGAGCGTGCCCGTATAGCCAACGGCCCCAACGATCTTCGTCATCACATCGCCCACCTGCAACTGGTTCACCCCGATGACCTCCCGCGGTTCGCCGCGCTGGATGTGGTGGCCAATCTGCAGGCGTACTGGGCCCAGCACGAACCACAGATGGATGCGCTGACGATCCCGTTCCTCGGCGAACGCCGTGCCGCGCTCCAATTCCCCTTCGCCGATCTCGTCGCCCACGGCACGCGCATCGCGATGGGCAGCGACTGGGCGGTGACCACCGCCGACCCGCTGGCCCAGATCGAGGTCGCCATCACCCGCCGCGACCCCGACCACCGCGATGCCGAACCGTTCCTGCCCTGGCAGGCACTCGATCTCGACACCGCGCTACGCGCCTTCACCGCCGGATCGGCGTATGTGAACCACGACCCGTCGGGCGGACGGATCGCCGTCGGCGCCCGCGCCGACCTCGCCGTCCTCGACCTCGACATCACCCGCTCAGCCCAGCTGCCCACCGACGCCGTCGTCGTCACCACCATCGCCGGTGGCGCCGTGGTCCATCACCGAGGAGATCACTGATGTCCGAACCCACGACCCCATCCAGCCCGAGCGAACCCGGCTCTGCCACACCGTCATCGGGACATCTGAACCGAGTCCTCGGGCTACCCGAGCTGATCTTCTTCGGTTTGGCGTACATGGTGCCGCTCACCGTGTTCACCACATACGGCGTGGTCACCGACGGCACCGAGGGCCACCTGCCGGGTGCCTACGTCATCACGCTGGCCACCATGATCTTCACCGCGCTGAGCTACGGCGCCATGGTTCGCATCCATCCCGTCGCAGGCTCGGCCTACTCCTACACGCAGCGGTCGTTCGGCGGGTCCGTCGGCTTCGCCGCGGGATGGGCACTGCTGTTGGACTACATCTTCCTACCCATGATCAACTTCCTGGTCATCGGCATCTTCGTCAACGCGCTGTGGCCCGCGGTCCCCGCCTGGGTCTGGGTGGTCGCCTCCATCGCGGTGGTCACCGCCCTCAATGTGCTCGGCATCAAGATGGTGACCCGATTCAACTACGCGCTCATCGTCTTCCAGGTCGTCTTCATCGTCGTCTTCGTCGCCCTGGCCATCCGCCACATCACCGGCGACGCCGGCACCCCGTCGATCGGCTCGGTGTTCTTCGGCAATGCCCAGATGGGTCTGCTGTTCTCCGGGGCGGCCATCCTGTGCCTGTCGTTCCTCGGTTTCGACGCGATCTCCACCCTGTCGGAGGAGACCCGCGACCCCCGTCGACTCATCCCCCGCGCCATCCTCCTCGTGACGGTCATCGGCGGCGGGCTTTTCATCGTCGTCTCGCTCGTCGCCTCACTGTCCTTCCCCGACTACGTCAACTTCACCGACGTCGACTCGGCGGCGAACGATGTGATGGTTCGGGTCGGCGGGACCGCGTTGGAAACCTTCTTCACCGCCGCCTATGTGGCCGGGTGTTTCGCCTCGGCGTTGGCCTCACAGGCCAGCGTGGGCCGCATCCTGTACGCCATGGGACGCGACGCCACCCTGCCCAAGCAGATCTTCGGCCGGATCAACGCGCGATTCGCGACGCCGGCCAACGCGATCGTCATCGTCGGCGCGGTGTCGTTGGTCGCGCTGACCATCAGCCTGTCCACCGCGGCGGAGATGGTGAGCTTCGGCGCTCTCGTCGCCTTCTCGATGGTCAATCTCTCGGTGATCAAGATCTATCTCATCGAGCAACGGCGACGCAGCGTCACCGACCTGGTGCGTTTCGGTGTGCTGCCGCTGATCGGGTTCGGATTGACGATGTGGCTGTGGACCAGTCTGTCGGCCACCGCCATCACCGTCGGGCTGGTGTGGCTCGCGGTCGGCGTCACCTATCTGATCTTCCTCACCCGGGGATTCCGGCGTCCTGCCCCGACGCTCGACATGCGTGAGGAGTCGGTACCGGCCGCCGACCCGGTCTGACCGCACGGCACCGCTACGCGCCCGGCTGCGGCTCCCCGCCCTGCTCGTCGCGCTCGGCCCGCCGCGCAGCCTTGGCCGCCTGCTCCTGTGCGTCCATCCGGTTGGCCTCCTCGAGCGTCGGCGCCGATCCGCCGAGCCGGGCGGGCACCCAGAACTCACCCTTCGGGTGCTCGCCGTAGGCATCCTGCAGCTCGAGCAACTTCTCGCTCATCACCTTGTGCAACTGCGCGGTGATGGCCTCGGCGTCGCCGACGGGCTCGATCGGCTCGGCCACGCCGATCGCGATCTTGTAGCCGGTCCGGCCCAGACGCTTGGGATGGCCCTTGGTCCACACCCGCTGGGCGCCCCAGATGACGGTCGGGATGATCGGGGCGTCGGCCTCAAGGGCCATGCGCGCGGCCCCGGACTTGAACTCCTTGAGCTCGAAGCTGCGACTGATCGTCGCCTCCGGGTACACACCGACGAGTTCGCCGCTCTTGAGATAGCTGACGGCGTCGTGATAGCTCTGCGCCCCGTTGGCCCGGTCGACGGGAATGTGCTTGAGCGCCCGCATGATCGGGCCCGAGTACCGGTTGTCGAAGACCTCTTTCTTCGCCATGAATCGCACATAGCGCTTACCCTGCAGATACGCGGGGATGCCGGCGTAGGTGAAGTCCAGGTAGCCGGTGTGATTGATCGCAACCACGCCCGGACCCGACTTGGGGACGTTCTCGACACCGGAGATGGTGAACTTCAGTCCTTCGGCCAGCCACAACAACCGCGCAGTGGTGATCACGGTGGAGTACACGGGTTCCATGGGTCGAGCTTAGTGGTCGCGCCGACGAAGCCGTGGCATCAGGCGACTCCGCCGCGGTCACATCAGCGACTCCGTCGCGGTGACACGAGGCGACCGTCGCGGTGACCGAACTCATGGCCATCTCGTGCATCCGCGCGCCCGGCCGAACCGAAGTCCATGCGAGAAGGCACGTCCACCTGCGCTGCCCCTGCTCTCAGCTCGACGATGTTCCAGCTCGACGGTGTTCCAGCTCAACGACACCCCACCCCGACGCACGCCCAGCCTGCCCCCGGAGAGGTTCATGCCCACCACCGAACTGCAATCGACCGTCGCGACCACCCGCGCGGTGCTCGGCCCGTTCTACGACTTCCGCGAGATGATCCTCGCCGCGGTACTCGCCGCCCTCGCCGGTGCGACCGGCGCGGCGGCCTGGCTCTATTCGGCCGGCTGGTACGTGACGTTCATGACCGGCAACACCGAGCGAATGGTCCTCGAGCACTACCAGGGCGCCCACCGGTTGGGATTCACCGCCCTGGCCACCGTCGTCGCCTTCTGCTGTGGCGTCGTGGTGGCGACCCTCGCACGTATCACGCTGTGGCGCAAGGCACGTCACGGAGCAACCGTGTTGACGGCCGCGTCCACGACGACCGCCTTCGTCTGGGACTCGGCGATCAACACGACCGACCAGGACTACGGTGCGGGCCCGGTGCTGTGTCTGGCCTTCGGTCTCGGCGCACTCAACACCTCCATCAGCCGCAAAGGTGAGGTGGTGATGCCCCTCTCATACGTCACCGGAACCCTGGTGAAGATCGGCCAAGGCGCCGGCCTGCATCTCGCGGGCGTCAAACGATGGGGCTGGGTGGCCCACGCCACCACCTACGCGGGCTTCCTGGCCGGTGCCGCGATCGGCGGGGCCTTGTTCACGGTGTTCGGGGAGAACAATTCGCTGGCGACGCTCGCAGTGGTGGCCGCGATCATCGCCGTCGTGACCTGGCGGTTGGATCACCCGAAGTTCCTGGTTCGCGACCGTCACTGAGACCTCGAACACCCAACCAGGTACCGAGGGCCCACGACGGGGTCGGCGCGGGTCGATAGATTGGATGGGCAACGCGTCACCGCGCGCAGCCCCGCGCACCCCCTCCGAAAGGCCAAACGTGCAGATCACCAGCATCGGTCACGCCGGATTCCACATCCAGACCACCGCCGGGTCGATCCTTTGCGATCCCTGGACCAATCCCGCCTACTTCGCGTCCTGGGTGCCCTTCCCCGACAACTCGGAGCTGGATTGGAAGAGTCTCGGGCAGTGCGACTACCTCTACGTCTCGCATCTGCATCGCGATCATTTCGACGAGCAGAACCTGCGCGACAACGTCAGCAAGGACGCCACGGTCCTGTTGCCCGACTACCCGGTCCCCGACCTCAAGCGTGAGCTCGAGAAGCTGGGCTTCACCAAGTTCGTCGAGACCACCGACTCGCAGAAGATCACCGTCGACGGCCCGAAGGGATCGCTCGACGTGATGATCATCGCGTTGCGTGCCCCTGCCGACGGGCCGATCGGCGACTCGGGACTCATCGTCTCCGACGGCGAGACGACGGTCTTCAACATGAACGACGCCCGGCCCATCGATCTCGACGTCGTCGGTGAGCAGTTCGGGCACGTCGACGTGCACCTGCTGCAGTATTCCGGGGCGATCTGGTACCCGATGGTCTACGACATCCCCCGCCGGTCCAAGGCCAACTTCGCCGCGCAGAAACGCCAGCGTGGCATGGATCGTGCCCGCTCCTACATCGAGCAGGTCGGTGCGACCTGGGTGGTGCCGTCGGCCGGTCCGCCGATGTTCCTCGACGAGGACCTGTTCTCGCTCAACGACTTCGGGTCCGGGATCGAGGATGCCGACAACCCGCGGCCGGGCGATGTGACGTCGATCTTCCCGGATCAGGAGACTTTCCTGGAACAGATGCGCATCCACGGCACCGACGACGGTGAGAAGCACCGCGGGCTGATGATGGTCTCGGGGTCGGTCGCCGACTTCACCGGGTCGACACTCAACGAGATCAGCCATCCCTATGCGCCGCACGAGGTTTTCGGCGAGAACAAGCAGGCCTATCTCGAGCGGATGAAGGAGAAGTTCGCCCCGGTCATCGCCGCGGAGAAGGCCACCTGGGCCCCTGTCGACGGCGACCCGCTGCTTCCCGAACTCAAGGAACTGTTCGAGCCGATCATGGCCGCCTCGGACCTGATCTGCGATGGCATCGGCTATCCGGTCGGCCTCGTGATGGGCGAGGAGACCGTCGTCCTGGACTTCCCCAACCGCATCGTGCGGGAACCCAAAGAGGGAGAAGGCAAGTACCGCTACGGTTTCCGGATAGCACCCGAAATCGTGCGAACCGTACTGCGCGACGACGAGCCGGACTGGGTCAACACGATCTTCCTCTCCACGCGGTTCACCACGTGGCGCATCGGCGGGTACAACGAATTCCTGTACACCTTTTTCAAGTGCCTCACCGACGAGCGGATCGCCTACGCCGACGGCTGGTTCTCGGAGGCGCATGACGACTCGGCGTCGATCACCAAGGACGGCTGGGAGATCCAGCGTCGATGCCCGCACCTCAAAGCCGACCTGAGTAAGTTTGGCGTGATCGAGGGCGAGAAGCTGACGTGCAATCTCCATGGCTGGCAATGGGATCTGCCGACCGGCCGCTGCCTGACGTCGAAGGGCCACGAATTGCGTTCCAGCCGACTGGAGTAGCGGCACTACTCGGTCACGACCGCCCCTACCCCCGATGGTCGAGGTGCCGAGGAGCGCTAGCGACGAGCCTCGAGACCTGTTGTGCCGACGGGCGTCCGGTCCACGGTGGTCCGAATCCAGCGCCGGTGCAGGCGGTCTCGAGGCTCGCCGCACGCGGCTCGCACCTCGACCATCGAGGGGTGACGATGCTCTCGAAGGATGCTCCGCCCTTCCCACACCCGGTGGCCCTTCCCACCCGACGGCCCATCCCATCCCGATGGTCGAGGTGCCGAGGAGCGCCAGCGACGAGACTCGAGACATGTTGTGCCGAGAGGCTTCCGGGCCACGGCGGTTCAGTTCCAGCTCTGCTGCAAGCGGTCTCGAGGCTCGCCGCACGCGGCTCGCACCTCGACCATCGGAGGGCCGTTCCCACCCCGGGTTTCGTGCCCGATGGCCGTCCCATCCCGGTGGTCGAGGTGCCGAGGAGCGCCAGCGACGAGCCTCGAGACATGTTGTGCCGAGAGGCTTCCGGGCCACGGCGGTTCAGTTCCAGCTCTGCTGCAAGCGGTCTCGAGGCTCGCCGCACGCGGCTCGCACCTCGACCATCGGAGGGCCGTTCCCACCCCGGGTTTCGTGCCCGATGGCCGTCCCATCCCGGTGGTCGAGGTGCCGAGGAGCGTTAGCGACGAGCCTCGAGACCCCTTGTGCCGATGGGATTCCGGGCCACGGACACTCGAACACCTCGACCATCGGGAGGGGTTTCTCTATGGAGTTCTCAAAGATCAGATGCGGTCCCGGCCAGGCCGGGTGCGGGGATTCAGGTAGTGGGGCAGGGTAGGTCAGGCTGCGGCGTCGTCGAGTCGCATGGTGCGCCGGTGATACGACGGCACTGGTTGTCGTTGCGGATCCACGCTGGCGGGTGGGATCAGCCAGGGGTGTCGGTCGAATCTGATGATGAGGTCCCAGCCGTGGTGGTGGACGTCGTCGTGGCAGCTGGTGCACAGTAGGCAGCCGTTGTCGAGGTCGGTGGGCCCGTCATCGGCCCAGTGGTGCACGTGGTGTGCTTGGCAGCGGCCGGCGTGGGCGCCGCATTTGATGCATCCACGATCACGCACGAGTAAGGCTTTCCGTTGTCCGGGGGTGAACAACCGTTCTTTGAGTCCGACGTCGAGGGGTACGCCGTCGGTGTTGAGGATGATTTTGGTGATCGTGGTGTCACACGACAGCATTCGGGCGGTCGCTTCGGTGATCGGACCCATGTTCTGCAAGTCCCCGCCGAGTGCCGGGTTGTCGGCTGACCAGGTCCACAACAGGCCGTTGGTGGGTGTGGCCGAGAAGGTGGTGTCGGCCACTCCTTGTGCCGCGAGTTCGACGATCGTTTCGAACGCGGCGGCACAGATCTGCTCGGGCGTCCGCGGATCGGGCGACCCATCAGGCTGAGGTTTCGGCGCCGACAAGGTTTCCATCAAAGTGCGGGTTTTCTCCCCGGCGACGATGTCGAGGTTCGCCGAGATCTCCAACCGTCCGTCGTCGGTGATGCGGTCGGTGTAGGAGTTGATCGTCTTGTCGTCGGCGGCCGGTGACCCACCGGGCGTCTCCGCGGCGAGCTCGTTACCCAACTGCCGCGCGTAGAGCTTGATCTCGGCGGGAGTGAAACCGGCGAAGTAGTGCGACAGCAGTTTCCGGAGGTATTCACACCGTTGGACGGTGTCGAGTGGTTCGGGGGACCGGGTGTCGATGTGCGCCAACCCGCGCACGATGGCGTCGGCGTGTTCGGAAGAAATGGACCCGTCCGCAGCATGCGCCAACAACAGATCAATGTCGCTGGTGGCCGAGATCCGCACGTACCGACCTGCGACCGAGGGCGCGAAGCCCATGCTGATCAACAGTTCTCGCAGTCGGGTGGTTTTGTGGTCGGCGACCCCGAGTCGGTTCATTTCGCCGGCGAGGGTGGTGGCGTGGTGATCAACCAGGTTCCGCAACAACAGGACTTGTTTCATCGCGCCGAAGGCTTGGGGTCCGGTCATGTCCGGGTTCCATTGTAGGTCGCTGAGTTGGGTGACGATGGTGGCGAAGACTGTTTCGGCGTCAACGTCTTTGACGTCGAGAGTTGTGGTGGTGTCGATCATGGCCCCTCCCCGGTGGCTGATCGGCGTGATGGGTCCAGTGTACCTCGCCAGGGTGTTCGACGCAAGGGTGTTTTGGTCAATTGTGCTTGTGGACAACGTGTTTCGGCCTAGAAATTCTGTCGGTGGGGTGTGGTAGGGGGTGTGCGTTTCGTTTGTCTTGCTGTCGATGTGGTTGGGATGCTTGTAGTCTCGCCGGGTCTCGAGGCCCGGCGCCTGGGGCGCCGTGCACCTCGACCATCGGGGAAGAGGGGTTCGCGACGGTCGGGTGGGGCGGGTTATTCGACCATCGGGGGGGCGTTGACCGTCGGGAACTATGCGTCCGCGGCTCCACTGTGCAGACGCGGCTGGTGCAGCGGGGGTGTTTGTAAACCCGGCTCGCGTTCAAGTCGTGCGACGGTGGATGTGGTTGGGAGGCTTGTTGTCTCACCGGGTCTCGAGGCTCGCCGCACGCGGCTCGCACCTCGACCATCGGGGGGACGGTCTCGGCCATCGGATGGGGGGGTGCTCGACCATCGGGGAAAGGTCTCCGCCATCGGATGGGAGGTGTTCGAGTATCCCTTATCCCCGACCTCACCGCTTCGCCCGATCCCGGTCGTCCGCAGTCGAGAACAGTTGCCACACCGGCCCGGTCAGCAACCAGATGACGGTGACCACCCCGAGTATCCCGAATGTCCCGCGGAGGTCGGCGGCTTGCTGATCGTCGGCCACGGTCACAGACAGGAGTAGCACCGCGCCCGCGGCGATCGCCGCCGCGATCAACCACAGCCCGAACAGCGCGAGCTCCTGGCGCATGGCGGCAGCACCACCGCGAGGTGGTCGGGCCGGGGCCGGGGCACCGGCGAACCAGTGCGCAAAACATGCGTCGGCCCAGGTGACGATCGAATGACCGAAGGCCACGGTGACTCCCAGGTAGATCCCGGCCAGCCGGTGCACCGTGGTCACCTCGGTGCCGTGTGAAAGGTCAACGGCCACAGCGGCGAGCAGGAACAGATCCACCAACGGCACCAGCGCCAAGACCACCGTCGACGCCCGACGCCTGCGCAGGATGTACCGAATCGACAACCCGGCGCACACCAGCACCCAGAACCCGATCTCGCACCCGACGATGACCCACAGGACCGGCGATCGCAACACTTCATCCGTCATGTCACCACGGTCGCGCGGACACCGACCCGACCGCATCGGCCATCCCATCGAGCGCACCTGCGCCGGAAGAAGTCATCCTTTCGTCGGATGACCGGGATGTCGGCTCGTGCAACGATGGGGTCATGTGGCGACTTCCGGTGTCCCGCGCACTGCTCAACGACGCCGGCCTCACCCTGCTGTTCCTAACCCTCGGCGTCAGCCTGTTCGCATCCGGCCTCGGGGTACTCGACGAGAACGCAAGCCCGCTACCGACGTGGTTCTGCATGGTCTCGCTGGGTATCGCGGCGTGCTTTCAACTGTGTCGTTCGCGGCATCCGGCCGTCGCGCTGACCGGGGTCAGTGCAGCACTGGCACTCGATTCACTGACCGTCCCGTCGATCGGGGTGTGGTTGGTGTTCTCCGACATCGTCTACTCCACGTGCGTCTACGGCGGTGCCCGCCTCGTCCGCGTGCTGTACGGGTTGGCCGCCGTCGTGTCGGTCGCGACGTTCTTGCTGGTGTCCGTCGTCGCCCACGATGATTGGCGGTTGCTCTTGATCTGTGTGCTCTGGTTGCTCGCGCTGATCGGCTCGCCACTCGCGTATGGGCTGGCCGTGCGCGAACACCGCAGCGCGTTGTCACTGGAACGCAAACACTCGCGGGCACTCGCCGAACTCGGCGAGCGCGAGCAGATCGAGGCCGTCGCCGATGAGCGTCGCCGCCTGGCCCGCGAACTGCACGACGTGATCGCCGGTCGGCTGTCGGCGATCGCGGTGCAATCGGCTGCGGCGCTACAGTATCCGGAGAACACCGCCCTCGCGGGGAAAGCACTGGCCGCGGTCCGGGCAAGTAGCGTCGAGGCCCTGACCGAGATGCGCGGACTGATCGACCTGCTCTCCGACGGCAGCGAACAGACCGCCGACGGCCGGCACACCACTGCCGGTCTGCGACGTATCGACCGGCTGGCCGCGCCCATCGCCGAGTCCGGCACCGACATCACCGTGGACGTACCTGCGACGATCACCGCCGCCGACAGCATCGACGCGCTACCGCCGGTCGTCGACATCGCCGCGTACCGCATCGTCGCCGAAGCGTTGACGAATGCCGCCACACATGCACCGGGACAACCGATCCGGGTGAAGATCACCCACGCCGACGACACCCTGGTCCTCGACGTCTGCAATCGACTCGCCGCCCACCACGATCACCATCCGGCCGGCGATCGTCACACCGGGCGCGGCCTGGTCAACATGCGCACTCGCGCCCACGCGGTCGGCGGGGCGCTCTGCGTCGAGCGCGGTACCGACGAATTCCGGCTCACCGCAACGCTTCCGACAGCTCACCCCGAGGCAGGGGGATTTCACCCGTGACGACGATCCTGATCGCCGACGACCACGCCGCCATCAGGGCCGGGCTGCGGATGATGCTCGAGCCTGCCGAGGGTATCGAGGTCATCGGGGAGGCCATCGACGGCGACCAGGCGATCACCGGCGCCCGCGACCTGCGGCCCGACGTCGTGCTGATGGACGTCCGGATGCCCGGGACCGATGGCATCCGCGCCACCGAAGTGATTGTCGGCGAGAACATCTGCCCGGTTGTCGTCCTCACGACCTTCGATCTCGACGAGTACGTCTTCGGCGCACTGCGGGCCGGGGCGAGTGGTTTTCTGTTGAAAACGGCGTCGGCGGAGGCCATCATCGATGCCGTCCGCGCCGTGGTGCGTGGTGACGCGGCATTGTCGCCGGAGGTCACCCGCCGCGTCGTCGACGCCGTCCGAACCACGCCCGGCGGCTCACGCACTCCCCCGCCCACCGCACTCGACGATCTCACCGCCCGCGAGAGAGACGTGTTGCGTTGTCTCGGAGATGGTTTGGCCAACGCGGAGATCGCGTCGACGCTGTTCATCACCGAGGCGACGGTGAAGACGCACCTGTCGCGCGTGTTGATGAAACTCGGCCTCGAATCGCGGGTGCAGGCTGCGATCCTGGTGCGCGACCTGGGTGGGGTGTGACCTCAGCACCCACCCGCAGGCCGCCCGGCGAACCGGCCCTGCAAGAAAGTCCACGCGTCGGCGGTGAACGGCCCGAAGGCGCGGAGGTGATCGTCACCCCGGTAGACGTGCACCGCCGTGGGAAGCCCACGGCTGCAATAGCTTCTCGCAAGTCCGACGACGTCGCCGACCAGCATCACCCCGTCGCCGCGGCCGTCGGCGTCGCCGATGCCGAGCATCATCGGTGTGCGCGGTGTCCCGACCGATCCCATGATGTTGGCGTCGATGGCCGCCGGGATTCCGGGAACGTCGAGTAGGGACGGGTATTGCGGCTTGAGCAGCGACGAGTCGGTCAATCCCGGGTATTTGCCGAGGAAATCGTTGATGCACTCCCCGCGAATCTCATTGAGAACCTGTGTTCCCTTGGGAGACAGATACTGTCCGATGCCGATGTCGTAGGTGCGGTCGTAGACGTTCATCAGCGCGGGGATGACCGCCGACCACCGCGGCGTGCCGTTGACGTAGGGCAGGTTGTGTGCCGGGTTCACGAGCACTCCCCCGGCCGCGGCACCGACCAGATTCAGCTCGGGCGCATAGGCCGGGGCGAGTTCGGCGCCGAAGCCGGTGGGGATGGAGCCACCGGAATAGCCGAACAGAACGACCGGCGTGGACGCCGGGACACCCAGATGGCGCTCGGCGGCGCGGATGCTGTCGAGCGCCGCATACGCCGATTCCCGGCCGATCGTCCACCGCAGTTGCGGCCCTTCATAATCGGGCACCACGACGGTGTATCCCGCGGCGACCATCGTGGTGATCATGGCGAGATCGATGGGCGCGGCTTGTGACGCTCCGCCACGGAGCGTGTACGACGGATCGCATTGGCTGCCGAGCGCATCGTAGAACTCGTGATAGGACACGATCTTTCGCGTCGATCCGGGCGCGGCTCCGGGCGGGGAGATGATGGTGGTCACCGTCGACGACGGGTTGCCGAACGTGTCGGTCGTCCGATAGAGCAACTGGGTCGCCTGCGCCGGCAGGCCCCTTCCGGCGTAGCCGAGGGCGACCTCACGCTGCCGCAGGATCGCCCCGGGCCGCGCCGACGACAGCCCGGCGGGCGGTGTGTAGAACGGGTCGGCACTCGGCGGGGCCGGCGGCGCGGCGTGGGCCGGCCCGGCCGACAGTCCGCCCGCCACCAACGCGCACAGAGCCAAGAACACGATCACTACAAGAGCGCGGCGCCGCGCGCGTCCGGGGGTCGACATGTCAGTCATTGTGTCGTGCGGGGCCCGGTTTCGTGCAATAAACAGCCGAGCACTTCAGCGGCGCGCACCGCGCCCTTCGGCCAATTGCGTCAAACCGGCCAGCAGCGTGGACGCCTGCTCGTCGGGCGCAACAGCCCCCGGGGATGCGGCCCACGCCGCCAGAATCTCCATGAAGCCGCCGAGCAGGAACGTGGTCAATGTGTCCGCCGACACCGAGCCCGACCCACTTCCGCCCGAGCGCAGACTCACGACGATCTCCTCGCATTGCGGCCGCAGCCGCGAGCGGAAGACCTCTGCGCATCGCTGAGAAGCCAGACTGGGGTAGAGATTTCGGTAACACTCCATGTTGTCGACGACGAAGCCCATCAGCGCCGCGATCACCTCCTGCGGACCGGCATCCACGGCGACGGCTTTGTCGAGCCGGTCGACCACCGCGGCCACGATCGCGTCGTCGCGATCGGTGAAGTGCAGGTAGAAGGCCGGACGGCTCACGCCGGAGAGCCGCACGATGTCGCTCACCGAGATGGTCTCCACGCGACGTTCGAGCATCAACTGCCACGCGGCAGCCTTCAGTTCTCCGCGAGCCTTCTCGGCCCGCGGATCGAGGCTGGCCGACCGTGATGCCATACGTCGAACCCTAGCAGGCATCACCCTTTTGTTTACAAGTGTCTACGACAGCGCTAGCATTGCCACCATCAGCGGTTCTCCGACGGATTCAACGATGCATCCGATATCGCGGCTCACACGCCCCGGAGACCTCCGACACCCCAGACCCACAACCAGCCCCGCAGTGAGGTTCGTGATGAGCGAAACATCCACCCTGACAAACGGTTCCGATGAGACTGCCGCGGAGTCGACAGGCGACGACACCAGCCCGTTCCCACCCGACCCCCGATCACCCAAGAAGGTTTTCCTGGGCGCGCTGATCTTCCCGATCTTCATGATGGTGGTGATGCCGCTGCTCTACAGCTGGGGCCTGCACTCCCCGACGCCACACGACATGAAGGTGGCGATCATCGGCGACACGAGCACCTCCCAGCAGATGGCCTCGGCGATTACCACCCAGTCCGACGGCAGCTTCGCGGTGAGTACCGTCGCGGATCCGGGAGCGGCCCGCGCCGCGATCGACGACCTCGACATCCGAGGTGCCTGGAACCCGGTCACCAACGACGTCTACGTGGCATCGGCGGGCGGACCCATCGCCAGTAACACCGCCGAGACGTTCCTGAGTGCCGTTGCGCAGAAACAGAATCCGGACAAACCGGTGAACGTCATCGACGTCACCCCGCCAAACAGCAACGACAAACTGGCCAACTCACTGCTCTTCGTCGGGTTGGCCGCGGTGCTCGGTGGTTTCTCATTCGCATCGGCTCTACGCATGGCGGTGGGCGGATTGAGCCTGCGGGTCGAGCTCATTCTTCTGGCGGTCTTCGGCGCATTGCTCACCACGATCCCGACCTTCATCGCCTACTCGGTGTACGGCAGCCTCGACTCCGGCTTCATCAAAGCCGCGCTCCTCGCATATGCGGGTCTGCTCACCGTGGGATGCTTCCACCTCGGGGCCATGCGGCTCATCGGACCCGTCGCGATCATTCCGACCGTGTTCATCATGGTCCTGATGGGCATACCGGCCTCGGGGGCGGCGATACCCGCCGAGATGGTGCCCGGCTTCCTCGGCACCATGAATCGGATCCTGCCCACCCCCGCACTTCTCGATGGTCTGCGACGACTCATCTACTTCCCTGACGCAAGCATGGGCGCCACCCTGTCCACGCTGGCACTGTGGGCACTGCTGGGAATGGTGATGATCGCCTTGGCGGCGATGCGTCACTCGGCCAAGCCGGAGGAGAACAGCCTGCAGGGCCCCGGCTTCCGGCATTTCTTCGGCGACAACCGGGAGGTCACCGCAGCCCAGCATGCGCGGCGCAAGGCACTGGCCGGCGCCGCCGTGGTCCCGATCTTCCTCGTGACCTTCTTGCCGCTCACCTTCATCGGACTGTTCCACAACCCGACGCCGCACGAGATGAAGGTCGCCATCGTCGGCACCGATCAGGCTGTGACACAACAGCTCACGACCCAGCTCGAGAAAGTCACCGGTGACGGGTTCGAGTTCACCTCGGTTCCTGATGCCGGTACTGCGCGAGAGCAGTTGCAGCAGCTGGAGATCCGCGGCGCCTACGATCCCGCGAGCGCAACGCTCACCCTCGCGGGCGCGGGCAACCTGCAGGCCACGCAGGTGGTCAAGCAGGTCTTCGGTCCGGTGGCCGCGGCGTCGGGCAAGACGCTACAGGTCGACGACGTCGCGCCGTTGCCCACAAGCGACCTCGTCGGTGCCGGCGTACTCTACCTCGGCCTCGGAGCCATCCTCGGCGGCTATCTGAGCGCGATGATCGCCTACATGCTGGGCCGCGGTCTGGGCCTGCGATGGCAGGTCGGTGCAATCGTCGTGATCTCGGCTGTGTGCGCCCTCGCGCAGGTCCTCATCAGCTACCAATGGATCGGCATCTTGCACCACAACGAGATCGCGGTCGCGGCAACGCTGTTCGTGATCGCTCTGACGTGCGGCCTGTTCCAACTCGGTGGGTCGATGCTCATCGGGCCACTGATGATGATGGTCAGCATGCTCGTACTCATCTTCCTCGGCGTCTCGACATCGGGCATCGCGGTGGGCACCGACATGGCCCCGGCGTTCTATCGGGTGCTGCATCCGATACTTCCGACGTCCAACGGATTCGAGGCGCTCAAACGCATCGCCTACTTCGACGGCACCGACGCGTGGTCGAAGAACCTGTGGATCCTGGTCCTCTGGTTGGCGGTCAGCGCCGCCATGGTGGTCGGTGGGGTACTCCTCAAGCGTGCCGGACGCGGTCCCACCCCGCCGCCGATCAACATGGAACCCGAACAGTAGGAGCGATGGCGGTGGAGGTGGCGCCTCAGCCCGCCGCCTCCACATCCGCCACCGCCGACGACATGGCGACGATGATGGCACCGGCGATCGCCACAAAGAACGCGACGGCGGCGACCACCGCCCAGCCGTGCCGAACGGTGTCGCCGAGCAACACGATGCCCGCGACGCCGGGCACCACGGTCTCCCCGACCACCAACGACGCCGCGGCGGCGCTGACCGACCCGGTCTGCAGTGCGACGGTGAACAGGTAGAACCCGCCCACCCCGCACACCACGACCGCGTAGGCGGCCGGATCGGTCAACAGTCGGCCGAGGTCGAACGGGGAGACACCGTCGACGACACGCACAGCGATCGCGAGAACCCCGAACAGCACGCCACCGAGCAGACCGGCCCCAACGGCGACGCGCGCTCCGGAGAACCGCATCACCACCAGACCGAATCCGATCAGCACGGCACCGGCGATCAGCACACCCCAATGCAGGGATCGTCCGGCGTCGTCGTGACCCTCGTCGCCGGCCGCGATACCGAGGACGGTGAGCGCGGCGATGACCAGCACGATGCCCGTCCAGTCACGCACCGACAACCGGGCGTGCAGCACCACCATCGCCAGCAGCGCGGTGACCACCAGATTCGCGGCGATGATCGGCTGCGCGACAAACAGTGGCATGGTGCGCGCCGCAACCATGTTCCCGATGAATCCGAGCGCGTCGAGAGCGAAGCCGATCAGGAACGAGACGGTGATCATCGCCGCGAACGTCGAGGCTGCGCTCGGCACCTCGTCATGCTGTGCACCGTCGTCGACCTCGGCGGCACCGCGCGCCTGCAGCACCGACGCGGTGCCGTAGGCCAGGGCGGCCAGAACGGCGGCGATGAACCCGACGATCACGCCTCAGTCCTTGCCGGTGCCGTGATCGGAGCCCGATTCCAATGCCGCACGCGGCGGCGCGGATTCGAGCGGACGCGGCCGATGCTCGTGGTGGTAGGCCGCGGCCTCGGCGTGCTCGACGGCCTGCACCGCACTCGACGACGACACGATGACACCGCCGATGACCGCGGCGATGAACGCGATGGTGGTGGGGATCTCCCAGCCGTTGGTGATGGTGTCGCCGAGCAGCAGGATGCCGATCGCACCCGGGATCACCGTCTCCCCGACGACGAGCGCGGCGGCGGCACCGTTGACCGAGCCGGTCTGCAACGCCACGGTGAACAGGTAGAAGCCGAGAATGCCGCTGAAGGCGAGTCCGTAGAGCGCCGGGTCGGTGAGTAGATGTGACGCCGAGAACGGCGAGAGGCCGTGCAGGACACGCGAAGCCACCGCCATGACGCCGAACATCGCGCCGGCGACGAGCCCGGTGGCCGAGGCGATGTGTTTGTGCAGCACCCGCATCAACACCAGCCCGAGACCGAACAGCACGAACGTCGCGACCAGCGTCGCCCAGTGCATCCACTGCTCGTTGCGGGTTCCCTCGGGTCCCGCGCCGACGGCGAGGAGGACGAGCGCGGCGATGACGACCGCGCCCGCGATCCAGTCCCGCGTCCGCAACGACACGTGCAGGATCACCATGGCGAGCACCGCGGTGACCACCAGCCGCGCGGCGATGATCGACTGCGACAGGAACAACGGAATGAGCCGCGCGGAGAGAATCGTTGCGCCGAAACCGATCACGTCGAAGAACAGACCCAGCAGAAACGGCCACTTGATCATGGTGCGGGCCGTGGATCGCAGACTCGGATGCGCCCGCTTGGCGGCCTTCGTCGTCGTCGTCGCGGTCGCCGTGCCGCCGGAGTTCGCCGGGGCGGCGGCGCGCTGTTCTGCGGCTTCTCGTCGGGCGGTCCATTCGGCGGCCATCGACTGCAGGACCGCGGCCAACGCGAACGCCACCGAACCGATGACCGCGGCGATGACACCGGCCATCATCGCGCACTCACCGCCATCTCGTGCCCTGCCGTTTCCACGCGACTGTCATCCCTGCGCGACCGTCATGTCATGCCCATCTGTGCGCTGCCGATCCCGCCATCATGCCGGGGTCAGCACCTCCGTGCCGACAAACCGGGCCAACTCCTCGGGCAGACGTACCGAGCCGTCGGGCTGTTGATGGTTCTCCAGGATCGCCACCAGCCAGCGGGTGGTCGCCAGCGTGCCGTTGAGGGTTGCCGCGGTCTGCGGTTTCCCGGACTCGTCGCGGTAACGGATCGAGAGCCGACGGGCCTGGAACGTCGTGCAGTTCGACGTCGAGGTCAGCTCGCGGTAGGTGTTCTGCGTCGGAACCCATGCCTCGCAGTCGAACTTGCGGGCTGCCGACGATCCCAGGTCACCTCCGGCCACATCGATGACGCGGTAGGGCACGTCGATCGCGGCCAGCATCTCCTTCTCCCACGCCAGCAGTTTCTGGTGTTCGGCCTCGGCGTCCTCGGGTTTGCAGTAGATGAAGCCCTCGACCTTGTCGAACTGGTGCACGCGGATGATGCCCCGGGTGTCCTTGCCGTAGGAGCCGGCTTCGCGGCGGAAACACGTCGACCAGCCGGCGTAGCGCTTCGGCCCGTCGGACAGGTCGAGGATCTCGTTCATGTGATAGCCGGCCAACGGCACCTCCGAGGTGCCGACGAGGTACAGGTCGTCCTCCTTGTCGAGGTGATAGACCTCGTCGGCGTGGGCGCCGAGGAATCCGGTGCCGCCCATGACCTCCGGACGCACCAGCACCGGCGGGACCATCAACGTGAAGCCGTTGGCGGTGGCCTTCTGCGCCGCCATGGTGAGCAGGCCGAGTTGCAACAGCGCGCCCTGCCCGGTGAGGAAGTAGAACCGCGACCCCGACACCTTCGCGCCGCGCTCCATGTCGATCAAACCGAGCGACTCGCCGAGTTCGAGATGGTCCTTCGGGTTCTCGATGGTCGGCGGCTCCCCGATGTGCTCGAGCACCACATAGTCGTCCTCGCCGCCGGCCGGCGCGCCCTCGACGATGTTGGAGATCGCGATGTGCGCGGCCTGCGACCGTTCGTCGGCATCGTTCTGGCGCGCGACCGCGGCCTTGACCTGCTCGGCGAGCTCCTTGCCCTTGGCCAGCAGCGCGGTCTTCTCCTCGCCCGACGCCTTGCCGACCTGCTTGCCCAACGTCTTCTGTTCCGAACGCAGGGAGTCGGCCTCGACGATCGCCGCACGTCGCGCGGCGTCGGCGTCGAGGAGTTGGTCCACCAGGCCGGAGTCCTCGCCACGAGCCTGCTGCGAGGCGCGGACACGGTCGGGATCTTCGCGCACAATCTTGAGGTCGATCACGATGTCAAACCCTACTTGACCTGGCCGGGCCCGCCCGGATCAGGAGTGCAGCGCTCAGCGCCGGCTCAGCGGTTCCACAGGGCGAGATAATCGTCGCGCCCGAACATGACGGCCGTGTCGTGGGCGGTGGGTGTGCCTGCGTGCGGGTCGGCGCCCGCCTCGAGCAGCGTCGCGACGACGTCGTCATGGCCCTTGAACACCGCACCGGCCAGCGGGCTCTGCCCGCGATCGTTGGCGAGGTTCACGTCGGCACCGTGGGCGGCGATCGCGGCGACGGCGTCGGCGTGGCCGTGATAAGCCGCGAGCATCAACAGCGAATCACCGGACTGATTGCGCAGGTCGACGGGGACTCCGGCATCCAGATAGGCCGCAAGATCGGCGGCCACGCCCCGGCGGGCCAGGTCGAACAGGCGGGTCGCCAGTGCGACGACCTCCGGATCGATCTCGTCGGGTTCGGGACTCACCCGGCCGAGTGTAGGTACGACGGGGCCGTGGCGCCCTCGGTGATCGCCGAGCCACCAGGCATCATGGAGGACGATGAGTGACGAAGCCCACCGCGATGAGGCGGACGAGGACCAGGCGAACGAGACCGTCGACCTGAGCAAGTCCGGCGATCCCGCGGCGAACGAGCAGACCACCCAGCTCACGCCGATCGCCGACGACACCGCGACCCGACCACAGGCGTGGTCGGCGGCCGGGGCGAGTGACGACTCGGACGCCACCGATTTCGGGGACGCCGCTGATTTCGGGGACACTGATTTCGAGCCCGCCGACGCGGACGCCGACGCGCCCGCGGCCGACTCCCGCGGATGGCTGCAGCGCAATGCGGTGCGGGTCGGGCTGGCCGCGATCGTCGTCGGCGCCCTCGTTGCCGCCGGGGTGGCGTTCGCCATGGGTACCTTCAACGATCGCGGCAGCGTGGGCGGCACCGACATCGGACAGAGTGAACGCCTCGCGGAGAACGCCTTCACCCGATCGGTCGCCGGGGACTGCCTGACCTGGCCGGAGAACCGGCCGGGTGATCCGGCGAAGGTCGACTGCGCCTCCGAGCACCGGTTCGAGGTGGCCGGCGCCCTGAACACCGCGCTGCTGCCGGGGTCGGAGTTCGGCGACTCCGCGGCGTGGCCCGGGCCTGAGCGATTCGGTCAGATCCGCGACGAGCAGTGCCCGGTGATCGTCAACCGCTACCTCAACGGTCGCCTCGATCCCGATGGCCGGTTCTCGGTGGGACTGATGTACCCGTCGGATCAGCAGTGGGCCAAGGGAGCTCGCGAGTTACGCTGCGGTCTGCAGATCACCGGCGCCGACGGCACGCCACAGTTGTTCTCCGGCAAGGTCGGCGAGCAGGACCAGTCCTTCCAGTGGCCGGCAGGCACCTGCATCGGCATCGATGCCTCGACGCGTCGCGTGGCGTCGCCGCCGACGGTGGTCAATTGTTCAGAGCCGCATGCCTTCCAGACCACCGGCATCGTCGATCTCGCACAGCGTTTCGGTGACGCCACCTCAGGCAAGCCGTGGCCGGGCGAGAAGGCGCAGAACGAGTATCTGACGACGATCTGCCCCGGTCAGGCCGAGCGATTCGTCGGCGGCAAGCAGAAACTCGACGCCACCACCCTCAACACCCAGTGGTCGGTGATCAGCGAACCCCGCTGGCTGTCGGGAAGCCGAAAGGTCGTGTGCTTCTTGGGGCTTCCCGACCGCGGCGGCTTCGCGACCCTCGTCGGCGACGCGCGTGGCACCGTCCTGGTCAACGGGAAGGTTCCGCAGCCGCCCGCGCCGGGCCCGTCCGGGCGCGCCACCCCGACGCCGGTCCCGCTGCCGCCGGGGGTCACCCCCAACCCGTTCGAAACCGCCGCACCGGCCGGGTAGGGACCGATGACCGTACACATGCGCGACGAGGAATTCGAAGAACTCGTCGGCGACGCCCTCGACGCGATCCCGTCCGAACTCACCGACGCGATGAGCAACGTGGTCATCCTGATCGAGCCGCGCAACCCCGAATCCCCGAACATCCTGGGACTGTATTCCGGTGTGGCACTGACCAAACGGACCCACGACTACGGCGGGTTCCTGCCCGACACGATCCACATCTACCGGGAGCCAATCCTCGCCATGTGCCACACCCGCGAGCAGGTGGTGCGGGAAGTGGCGATCACCGTGATGCACGAGGTCGGGCACCACTTCGGCATCGACGACGAGTGGCTGCACGCCAACGGGTGGGGCTGAGGACTGTTCCTGCGTGGCTCTTCCTACGTCACAGCCGGTTCCTGCGTGGCGGGCGGTTCAGCCCATCGGGTTGTCGCCCACCGAGTCGTCGGTGACGACGAGCGGCTCGTCGACGGCCTCGTCGAACGGCGCCCGGCTGGCGCCCCACCGATGGCACACCCACAGACCGTCGCGATACTCGAGTTCGACGCTGCCGGTGTTCGGCAGATGCGTTGCGGCGGCGAACTTCCCGTCGATCCCCGCCAACCGTGCGGCGACGAGCCGGATGGCCGCACCGTGGCTGACGACGACCACGTCGGTGGCGTCGGGACCGCTCAGGTAGGTGGCGGCGAGTTCGTCGATGGCCGGCAGGTAGCGGTCGTACACCATCTGCAGCGATTCGCCGCCCGGGATGCGGGTGTCGGGGGCGCCGGAGTACCAGGCGTCGAGGACATCCCGGAACACCCCGTGCGCCTCGTCGTCGCTGCGGTCCTCCAGTTCACCGGCCTGCACCTCGTGGATGCCCTCGACGATGCGCGGCTCCACCTCCCACACCGAGCTGATCAGTTCGGCGGTCTGCTGGGCGCGCCGCGCCAGTGAGCTGACCAGGACGGCCGGGCGCTGCGGGTGTTCGGCGATGATGCCGCGGTTCTCCAGACCGTATCGAACACCTTGGCGGACACCGAAATCGGTGAGCGCGGCTCCCGGTAACGCGGTGTCGAGGCGACGCATCACATTCGACGTCGTCTCACCGTGCCGTACCAGGTGCAACCGGGCCATCAGTCCTCTCCTCTGCGTATCCGGGCCAACCACTGCGCGTCGGCGTCATGGTCGGGCGGCGGGGTGCCACCACCACTGCCCATCGGCCACGAACCGAGAAACGTTATCCGCTCGGAGCGCCGGTGCAGCGCCTGCAACGCCTCGGCGATCGCGGCGTCGTCGACGTGGCCGACCGCATCGAGGAAGAACCGGTACTGCCCGGGCATGGTCACCCCACGTTCGAGGTCGCGCCGCGGTCGGGACTGGATTCGGGTGAGATCGATTCCCCGCGAAGCAAATTCGTTCATCGCCGACATGAGGCTGCCGGGCTCGTTGGCCAGTTCGAGGATCACCGACGAGCGGTCCGCCCCGGTGCGTGGCAGCGGCGCGGACGGACGCCCGATGAGCAGGAATCGGGTGACGGCGTCGGCGGCATCACACACTCCGTCGGCCAACACCCCCAGCCCGGACGATTCCGCGGCGAGCCGGGTGGATACCGCCGCGTCGGCGCGCCCGTCGGCAGCGTCGACCGCGGCCGCCGCGTTGGACGTCGCGGTGACGAATTCAGCTCCCGGGAACAGCTTTTCGATGCTTTCCCGTACCTGCGCCGAGGCCACCGGGTACGCGGCGATCGTGCGCACATCGGCGACAGCGGTGCCTGGACGGGCGGCGATGGTGAAGGCGATGTCGAGGTCGCATTCGGCGAAGACCTGCACGCGCGGCACCACGGCGCGGGGGTCGGGCACCAGCGCGTCCATCGTGGCCGGCACCGACCCCTCCAGCGAGCTCTCGATCGGCACGCATGCGAACTCGGCGCGACCGGATCGGACCGCCTCGATGGTGGCGACCGGACTCTTCTCGGGCTGCTTGTCGATGTTGCTCGCGGTGCCACCGGTCAGTGCAGACAGAAGTGACGCGTCGGCGAGGAACTTGTCGAGGGCCATCTCGGTGAAGGTTCCCGGCGGGCCGAAGTACGCGAACTGTGTCACGACAAGAGCCTAATCGAGAAAGCTGTCGAGATCGCCTCAGCGCGAGTCTCACCATTGACGACAGACGGATCGAGTTTTAGGTTAGGGTTACCTTCATTCCAATCGGTTCGGCGACGAACCGCGGGTACCGCAGCACGACCAGTGAGGATCGCCATGACACGTGCCATCACCGACCGCCCGTCGGACGCCGAGGTGATCGCGACGGCCTGCCGCCGGGCCGATGCGGCCATGCTCGCCATGGAGGATCCGACACAAACATCGAGCAGTGAACCGACGCCGGTGGATCTGGTGCATCTGTTCGAGTCGCAGGCGTTCTTGCTCGTCCCCACCGACTGCGAGGCGATCGTCATGGCCGGCGACGCCGCCGACGGGGTGCCGGCGATGGTCGAGATCACCGACTGCGCACCTATCGACCTGCGCGAACGCGTCCGATCACTGGTCTGGCTGAACGGCACCGCCCACGCAGTGCCCCGCAACCTCGAGCGTGACCTGGCCGTCGAGATCGCCACCGAGCACCCCAACGGCGGCCTGCTCGACATCGGTCACGGCCGGTCGATGATCCGGCTGCAGGTCGATCGCGCCGTCGTCGCGAGCAGTTCTGGTGCCGCGGCCGTCGCGGCCGGCGAACTCGCCGTCGCCGATCCCGACCCGTTCTGGGAGTACGAGGGCGAGTGGATCGCCCACCTCGACGCCGACCACGCCGACGTCGTCGGCCAACTCGCCCGCAAACTCCCGCGCGACCTGCGCAAAGGCCGCGTGCGTCCGCTCGGACTCGACCGCTTCGGCATCCGCTTCCGCGTCGAGGGCGCCGACGGCGACGCCGACGTCCGCCTCCCCTTCCCCCGCCCGGTCACCGACGTCGGCGAACTCTCCCGAGCGCTGCGCTCCCTGGCCGGCTGCCCGTTCATGAACAGCCTGCCGGACTGACCGTTCCCGGTGCCGGTGTCGGGCACCAGCCGCGACGCCAAGCCAACCCCGCGGCGCCAGCCAATCTCCGATGGTCGAGGTGCGAGGCGCCCCAGGCGCCGAGCCTCGAGACCCCGGTAAGCCGACAACGAAACACCACCCCCGTTCACCTCTCCCCACCTCCCCGCGTCCTGCATGATGGCTGCCATGTGGCGCCAACTCGTCGGTTTTGCGGTCTTCGCCGGAGCGTTGTCGGCCTTCATCGCGTCGATTGGTGGACTCGGTTTTTCCGGGCAGGGCTTCTCGGTGACATGGGGGCCGGGCACCTACGACGCCGGTTTCGTTGATACCGGCGTCGCTACATCACTTGCGGCCTCAGCAGCAATCGGCGCACTCCTCGGCTTCATCCTCGGAGCGGTGTTGAGGTGGGCAGGCGTCCGCGTCTCCGGAGCGACCGACAACCGGCTCGGCCGCGTGGTGTGCGCAGGTCTGCTCGGCGTGATCGTCGGGTTGTCGCCGGCGCTCGTCATCGTTGGCACCGCCTTCGCCGGACGCGTGGACTACGACGTGACCACACAACTGGCCGCCTACGGGATCAGTGCCGTCCTCGCCTACGTCCTCAGCGTCGCCGCCGTCTACCTGGTCCTGCGAATGTCGAGGGATTCCCATAGGGAGACAACGGCATTGGCGACCGCAGTCGCATTGCCTCTCGGTGCGGCCGCCGCCACCGGCACTGGTGTCGCCGTTGCGCGGCACCTCGGGTACACCACCGATATGACGACCTGGGTCGCGACCGTTCTCGCCGCCACCGCGGTCGTCGCCGCGACCTTCGCCCTCGCCCGTGGCTGGGCACTACGGTCGGGGCCGACCGGAAGCGCCGCATCCGACCAGGATTCTCCGCAGCCGGCCCTGTGACCGATGCCCTGACCTGTTTTCAGTCATTCCCGAAGTAGCTGCGGCACAAAAGCCCAGGTCAGATCTCGTGGCTTCTTTCGAAATGACTGAAAACAGGCGATCGACGGGCAGCTAGCGGCGGCTGCGACGTTCGCTCCAGCAAGATCACTTGACTAACTATTCTTCACTTGAGAATTTCAAGCGCATGCGTAGCTACGGCCAGTACTGCGGGCTCGCTCGATCGCTCGAAGTGGTCGGCGACCGATGGAACCTGCTGATCGTGCGCGAACTTCTGATGTCCCCGGCTCGCTATCGCGACCTTCTCGACCGGCTTCCCGGCATCGCGACCAACCTGCTCGCCAGTCGACTCCGCGATCTCGAGACCGCCGGCGTTCTCGAACGCCGGCTGACGGGCACGGGCAGCACCGTCGAGTACGCGTTGACGCCGTGGGGCGCGCAGCTACGCGAACCCATCGAGGGCTTCATCCGCTGGTCGACTCCGTTGATGATCCGCGGCCCGGAGGGCGACGAATTCCGGCTCGAATGGCTGGCCCTCGCCGTTCCGGCGTTGCTCGACAGGCGCGTGACCGACCGCTCGGCCCCGACGATCGGGCTTGACGTGGGTGACGAACCGCTGCAATTGCGAACGACGCGTTACGGATTCGAGGTCTTGCCGCACGACGGTCGCGACCTCGTCGCCACGGTGCGCGCCGAGCCCGCCTACGTTCTCGGGCTGGCCGCAGGCGCCTTCACTCTCGACGACGCACTGGCGCTGTCGCTGATCGAGATCGACGGCGACGAGTCGGCGGTGCGCGCCGCATTCGCTGCGTGAGACGCGATTTCGACTCAGCGCTCAGCTCGGTACCGGGAACCAACGGTCGCCGTCCCAGGTCCACTCCACGGGATCGCCGTCAACAGCAATGGCAGCGAGATCGAGCCACCATGTGGCATCGGGGTCCCACCCCGCGAGCACGGTGGCGCAGTCGTTGTCGGCCAACGGAATTGCGATTCCGGGGGTCGAAAGGTACCCGTGAACGCTGAGGTGCACAGCGTCATACTCGGTGACGACCTCGGACCAATCCGGGATGAACCAGCGACCATCGCGTCCCGTGGTGTGGTACCAGTCCGTCCGCTTCGAATCGGTCACCTCGAGCGGATAGGCATCGACCAGGTCGGCCCAGTCCTCGGGTGAGGCGATTTCGCAGACTCGTGGAGATGGGGTCACAGCAACCTTCCACACGCGGGCGTCGTCTTTCGACCACGAGTCCTCGTCCAGGGCGAGAAGTGTCGCCCCGAGTTCGGGGAGGGCTCGGGTTGTTTCCACCGTTTTGCTGGGCCATCCCGGGATCGACCACCATTCACTTGAAGCTCCGGAACAGGGATGACTAATCCGCCGAGCGCGATGGCGTGCTTCCGCCCTCGTGACGTGACGGCGCCACTCGTCGAGTTCGGCGGTGGCTTCGAGCTGCGGGCGTGTCCATTCCGGCCAGGACTCGGAGGACGACTTGAAGTGGGCCAATCGCTGCCCGTCGAGGTCTATCGGTTCCGCCCACCACGCGGTGTGGGGTGCGGCCATCACGGCGTCGGCAATCGGTCGGAACGCAGCAACGACCTCCGGATCGGCGAGTAGCACGTCCTCGTCATCGGGCGGCTGCCAGTAGCGGGCGAAGTCCACCGCCATTCTCAACGCCCAGAGGAGGTCCAATTCGGAGAACGCCGATACTCGCGGGATGTCCATGGCCGCGATCTCCGCACAGGCCTCGGTCGGAGTATCAGCTCGCCTCCGCTCGGCCTGCAGGACATCGCCATCGCTGTTGCAGAGGTACACGACGTTGGCACAGAAACGCCTGCCGCGCGGCGAGGCCAGAATATCCACAGGACTCATTCTGGTGATTCTATTGGCGCGACAAGTCCTTTCGTCCGCCGACGAACGGGCTTGGGGTTCGCGATGGGCTCGCGCCACTCCGCTGTAACAGAGTCGAGAGCGGCAGAGTTTGGATCTGCTCCCAAGTACCGGGTACCGGCGCGGGCGATGAGTCACCTCACTCAACACGCTCGTGCTCACTCACCCACTTCCAGGTCGACGAGAAGTAACTCCTGACTGGTTGCTCCTGCAGCGAGAACCTCTGGTGCGACGCCAAGTTCAGTTAATACTTCCATTCCCGCTATCGGCCGGAGGCTTTGGAAGTATCCAAGAGAGCGCGTCATGACCAGGTTCTCCGACGTTCGACAGTCCATGACGACCGACACGAGCTGCATGCGGGTCACCATCCCGGAGGTCACGGCAGCCATCACAGTGTCCGACGGCGCGGAGGTGCCAAGGGCTTTCACTGCCCCGGTCAGAACCATTGGGTCCGGAAAGACGTCATACCCACGGCAATCAATCCGTGCCCCGCCGCGTACGGCGATCCCACTGACCGTCGCGCGTTTCAGGCCAAACATCCGGATCGGCGGCGCCGCCGGCGTTGGGTAGAGAGTCATCGCCATCTGCAATCCCGGCCGAAGACCCGACCACCAATTGGCGAACTCGCTGTTCCAGAACAGGCGCCAGTGAACGCGTTGGCCCAAGCGAGGCAGTCCCAGTTGCCGATACGCGCGGTAGTCGACGTACACCGGCAGGATCATCGCCATCCTTGGCCGCCATCGGTGCCCGGTCCTGCGGGAAGAACTGAGTCACGGACCATTTCGGCGACGTCGACGACCTGCTGCGCCTGTGCGGGCGGGTCGGGCAGGCGGATCAATCGTCGGTTCTCGCAGAGCCAGAATCCCTGATTGTTTCGGGCGATCCGTATAGGGGTTCGGTCGACGTACCAACGATGAAGAGTCACCAGGGTGCACGGATCGATGATGGTCACCACCACCCGTCGCTCCTGAGGACCACCAGACAGCGCATGACTGCGCATATTGTCCGGCGAGGTGTCACCATCGAATCCGCTGACCACCGCCGAGATCCAGGCTTCGTCGCCGAGGCATCCGCCGTACAGCGGTTCGTCGGCGAGTTCTTCGGCGGGTGCGAGGGTGAGATCGTTGTTCACGGTGGCCACCTGCCGACCGAGGAAGAGACGTAACGGTTTGCCCGCCAGAAACATTGGTGCGTATCTCGTTGGCGACGACAATTTCGGCCCCACTGTCACCGTGCCCGTCGTCGAGACGCGAAAGAGCCGAGTTGCTCCGGATGTCTTATCCCACATATGTAGTGCGACGATCCATCCCGGAGACACTGCATCATCGATCCCGATCGAAGTGACGGCGTCGCTCGCAACAGCTAGATCAACCGTGATCGGCGCTGAATCCACGCGATGGATCGTCCACACGTCATCGTCTGTCTGGACGAGCACCACGTCACCATGAGCGGCGATGTGTACGACACGGCGGCTGTCAATCAACTGCCCCGCACCGGCTATCGGTATCCAGAACAGACCCGATTCGCCAAAGAACCAACACCCGAGCGACGCCGCCGCAACCGAGTGGAAGGCTTCCGAAGGTGCAGGCAACAGATACTCCGTTGCCTGTGCGCGTGCCGGCTCGTAGCGCACGACGATCGGTAACTCGGCATCGACAACCCACAGCGAATCCCCGTCGGCCGACAGCGAACTCGGGACGATGCGGGGCCGTAGCTGCGCAGGCGGAACGTCGTCAAGGTCCAGGTCGATCAGACCGGCGGTGTCCCAAATGCAGAGCCCGTCGGAATTCAGGGTGGGATCGTGGTCGAAGCCTTGTGGCATGACTTCGACATCACGATAGGACCACGGCGCCTCGGTCTCCGTTTCCCAGCCACCGTCAGCAGTCTGCCGATACGCCACGGTGATCAGTTGAACTCGGGTGATCCGTCCGCGCACGCGCCCGGTGTCCAGATGCAGACCTGAGGAGAATTGGCCGGTGACCTCGACGTGACCGGTTCTCGGCCGCTCGCCGTGCCACGTCGCCGACCAACCGTCGCCGCGCAGCACGCCGCGCCACCACCACCTGCCGTCAGACGTTCCCGTATCGGCGATATGTGTCGGCCCCCGCGCGTCCAGATCGAGCACACCGCGCACCGTCACGACATCGCGTTTCGGAGCATCCGACGGTGACGATCGAATCTCGCTGAAGCACAACGGGAACTCGGTGACCGCCCCAACCCGAGGAGGCGACATCGCCTTGTCCATGACGGACTTTTCCACAACATGCACCCGGAGAGTGCGGTGGCGCCTCATGCGCCTTTCTGCAGAATCGACATGGAACGCAGGCTAGCACAAGCACCGGAGCCGGATACGCGGTTCGTGGACTCTCCGCCACGCTTGAGCCGAAGGCACAGACACCCCAAGGTCAGTTGACATCACCACGGAAACCTCACTACCCCAGCGGACTTGCCCGCATCCGGCGCCATGACACCATGAACCCATGGACGACCACGACGACCGTGAAACGGCAATGCCGCGCCGAGTCTGGCAGGTGCTGCACGTTGTCGCGACCATCGCGGTCCCCTGGGCATTTGCCGGGTACTACCTGCGCTCACATCAATCGTCGATCATCGGTGCGGCCCATTTCGTTGCGGATTATCACGTGAAAGCTGCAACGGCTGCAGGTGTCCTGCTGGCGAGCACCGCGCTACTACGCCTCTTCGGTCGCAGTGTCGCCGCGACGGGACCTTTCGCCGCGATGTGGGCGATGGCGATGGCCTTCGCCATCTCTCAGGCTCGCGAATATGGCGGCGAGTTCTCCTGTCGGGTCGAGTTGTGCATGCCCGACTTCGGCCTGTTCATCACGGCCGTTCCGTTCGCAGTTGTCGTGTCCTTCGCCGTCATTGGATCGGCCCTGATCAATTACGCATTTCGCAAGAACAATAGGGCTTCACCGATGACGCTACAGTGACGGCATGGAACGACAGATAACGTACGAAGACTACCTCTGGACAGAAAACGCAGGCACCGCCGGAGAGTTCCAAGCCTTTTGCCTTTCCCTCGTCGAGAACGCGAACGTTGATGACGTGCTCGCTCAGCTTCCGGTAATCGAGGATCTGGGATCTATGAATTTCCGGGAAGAGCTGCGATTCCGCTCCTACGACGACTGGGACCCAGAGAGATCGCTGGTCGGGCTGTTCCAGCATGATTCGTGGACAGTCCTGTTCGAGGTCAACGGATTCGCCGGAGTCACTCCCCAGATCGCTCTACCCTTGTCCAACGGACGTCGTATCGTAAGTCACTACTACAGCGACGGTAACGGCAGCGGCACCTTCAAGATCTACGAAGACGGACGGCTCGCAGCAAGTTTCGAACCAACACTCGGCATTGTTGACCTGTGGACCGACGAACCGAACATGTCGACCACCCTATCCACCTTGATGCGAAAATCCGGCTTTGACCAAGCACCGAATGACCACTTACTGGACGGCAGGAAGCACAACCGCGCAGCAACATTCGCGCTGATGGAACGGCTGACCGGGGTTCAGCTGCAACCAACGGCCATCGCGGATGCCACATTTACATTTGTCCGCGTGCAGTTGCCGCGCCCATAATCAGGAGAAACCTGAGCACCTGCGGAGTTGGTTTGGCGATATTGCACGAGATCGCCGGCGAGAACACCTGACCCTGTCACTCATAAACGGGGTCGATGCCCTCACTGGCGCAGAGTGCGGACACCCGATCAATTCAATCCCACCCCGTAGTATTCGAGTCCGAAGTAGAACCATGAGATCGGTGTACTGGTCACCAACGACCCGGCGAGGAACCAGCGGCCTGCGCGGCGGGTTCGTGGCCACAGGATCAGGGCAACACCTGGCAGATTCGCGGCCAGCCAGCTCAGTGTCCAGGGCAGCCAGTAGGTGACGGTGAGGTCCTTCTTGCCTGGGGTCGCATTGATCTCTGGCAGGTCCAACCAGTGTCGCAGGAACAGCGCCAACGGTAAGGGGATCAAGACGCCGACCACTGCCCCGACGAGCAGGCCAAGACCGCCCACCAGACATCCCTGCGTGCTCGACGAGGGTTTCACCTCAGAGGGGTGCCGAATCTGCGGCGGTTGCGGCACCAGAAGGCTGTCGCTCCAATGAAGGGCAACCCAATGATGACGACAGCCCACACCACTCCGACCGCCTTGCCCGTGGGCTCCGAAACGACGGACCACAGAGCGATCGGCAGCATCACCATCCAGACAGCTATCAGCCCCATTCCAGCGAACACCAACAGAGCATCTGTGGTTCCGATCCCAGACATTCTGTTCTCGCAGTGGCCGATTACCGCACAATCAGCCAGATTGATGGTGCCGCTCATACCGTTCGAGAGTACCGAAACATCGTCGGGCGCCGGCCAGGACCTGAGGCCACCAATCGCGAGATTGCCATGTTCAGCACGTTAGGATCGCCCTGTGGGATGGATTCAAGGACTGTGGATCGCGCTCGCCGGGCTCGGCTTCCTTCTGGACGTGAGGATCGGTTGAGCTACCTCGATGCTAACGAGAAAGTACTCACCGCGGCATGGACACCCGCGCGCGGTGTGGAGATCACCGAATCGGCCCTTCCTGATGTGTGGTCTCAGGCGCTGAACCGGTTGGGACACGACCTGCACGTACGCCAGTACAACGGAGAGATCCAGAGAATCGACTGGGTCGCGAAGTATGACAGCAATGACGGATGGGTGTTTCTTCTCAGCGATGTCTCGGTGGCGGGCCGTGGCCGGCAAGGTCTCGGGATGTCCGGCTCCGGCGTCAAAATCGACAACGACGTCGAAACCGTTCTGACCACGATTGCCGATCTCGTCCAGGATCAGGTGGCCCGCGCCCACGTGGCATGGCCGTGGAGCGACGACGGCGGATTCCTGGCCCCACACCTCGTCGCTCACGTCGCAACGTGGTGCAAGGGCGAGACCCACGTTCCGATTGGCAGTCTGTAACACGCAAGTGGTCAGATGACGCAGGAAGACAGGGCTTCACGTCTGCAACACCAGGCGTCTCCTCCGCGAGGATGTGCGAGCTGATCGCATGCCGCCGGCCTCGTGAGTAAGCACTTGGCAGGTCCCCGATAACCGGTCCAGGCAGTTCTAGAGCCAGTTCCTTGTTGTGATCGTCAGTCGATCTCGCAGCCCACGGGGTGATGTTGGTGGGTGCATCCGGCAGCGTACTCGGACGGGATGGGCTTAGATGCTGATTCCGTGGGTCTGGAGTAGCTGGTAGTCGTCGTCGCTGCGTGCCTGGATGTAGGCGGCGAGGTTCGGGTAGGTGACGAGTGGGTCGTCGGCGGTGTCGAACACGACTCCGGGGGTTGTGGGCGCGGGTTCGGTGGCGGGTATGGCTGCGATGACCAGCAGTCCACCGATCCCTGGGTCTTTCACCCCGATGGGCAGCAAACGTTGGTAGCCGGGATATCCGTCGGGGTCATTCGCCGGATCGCCGCCGGAAGTCCAGAATGCTCTGTGTCCCTCTTCGACGGCGTGCCAGGACTGGATCACGTTGTCGTTGTGGATGTCGGCGCCGAGGTCGCCGGCGGGTAGCAGGTTCTGCCACCGGTAGAGGTGTCGCCACCCGTTGGTGATCTGTAGCAGTTCCCGGTAGTGGGGATCGAGATGCACACCGAGACGTTCCTCTGCCGCGACGATCTCAGATTCGGGTGCAGGAGGGTAGGTGATCGTGGCGATGTCCTCGTCGAACAGCCCGGACGCGACGAGCGCGTCGTTGAGCTGCCGCTGACGGGCAATGAGATATTCCCAGTTCACCACTTGACGGCTCACTTTCAGTGTCTTCTCGCACGTCAATCCTGAAAAGCCCTCATAGCCCTTTACGGCGCGCCAACTACTGCCTCGCAACCCTGACCGTAGCGGAAGGCGGCTGAGGACATTCGAAGAGCTTGCCTGCGTAAGAGTTCGACTTCTGCTTAATCGCACTTTTCAGCTCTTCAGTTTGATCAACAATACGAGTCAATACAACTCCGAGATGGATCGTGTTTTTCGTACTCGCGCAAACACTAACAACAGTCCACACAGAATCATCGAAGAGCGACTCTGACGACGCCTGCCCATGATTGAACGGGGGGGTTATATCATAACCATTGACAGGCGGGTAGTCGCCTCGCGGTCGGCTATTCACACCCAACGCCGAATTGGCCTGGGCAAGAGTCTCTCCGATTAAGTCCGCAATTCTGAGCGTTGAATAGCCACTCGTGGTCTCCGATTCAGACGAGGCGGTCACAGTTTGCGATGAGGGAGCAGAGCCTTTGCCTGTGTCACATCCAATGAGGGCGGTCCCGATACAGGCCAGCATGGCGACCGCTACATACCACCTAATCCTCCTCAGGACAGTCCGCATGTTACTCCCCTATCGGGTTCAAGGAATTTCGCAATGTGTTCCTGAGCTGGCGTTTCTATCGCCGGCTGGTAGTACCGAACTATCGTGAGATTATAGTCGGGCCACGCATAGAACCGCTGACCCACCTTCATCGGAGGGGATTCGCAGCGTACCTCGTAGCCCTGCGTCTTGCTAACCGACACACCTGCGGTCGCAGCCAGGTAGGCCGAACTAGCGGTTACATCGCCACTAATTTGAGTAGTTCGACTGTCTGACTGCGCGATAATGCACTTCGAATCGTTTGTTATCACACCACATGAAGCTACTTCCTGAATTCCGTAGGCCCGGGGGGTCAACCCGCCCTAGGCGCGAGTACTGGACGCAGTATGGCGATGACGTTTCTGCGACATTGCCCACATGCGGGGGTGGAGTCATCTGGTAACCAGGCGCGCATTTCAAGTTGCGATTGGAGTAGTTCTCGACTATCGGTGATCCCGCACCGGCGGGAGTTTGAGATGGTACCGGGACGATCGGCGTCGTTCCGGGTGCAGGGATGTCGGTTGCGCCGTGGGCGTTGATGTTGGGTCCGCCACCAGAACCGGGAGTGGTGGTCGTCGGCATCGACGGCGCGGTCACCGACGGCTGGGTGGTGGTGGGTGTTTGTGTTGCGGGGTCTTGGCATACGTACGGCGGGGTGGGTGCCGGGGCGTCGGAGATGGATTTTCCGGGGTGGGTGGCGACCCAGCCTTGTTTCCAGGTCTGGTTGTAGGCGGCGGTTTCGCGGGCACACCGTTCGGCGGGGGTTTCCGCACCAGCAGGTGTCGAGGCGGTCAGCGCAACCATGACTTCGATCACGGCGAGGACGAGCACACCGGTCACCAGGTGCATTGGCCGCCGTGCTCGTGCCGGGGGTTTGGGGGTAGGGGGCATCACAACGTTGTCCTTCAAGGGGAAAGCCGGAGGCTATCGGAGTTTATGAGCGACGTGGGTTAGAGCCAGGTGCGGGCGCTGTAGACGTTCAATGTGTCGTCGGCGGTGGGGGTGGATACCGAGAAACGGGCGATGACCCGGACGGTGGTGGGGGCCGAGGCAGCCGTCGACGGAGACGTGAGCCCGTTTGATCCGGATGGACGCATGATCGGTGGTCAATGTCTTTTTCCCGAGCGAGATCTCGGTGATCTTGCCGGGCGCGATCTTCGCCGAGATCGACCGCGACACCGACGCCGAGGCGCCGACGGTGGCGCCGGGGACTCCGCTGATGGTGACGCCGACGTTGGGGCCGGCGGAGAACCCGAGGCCGAGGGTGGCACCGTCGGAGACGTCAATCTGGCAGCCTACGACCAGGAACTGTTCGAGCACAGCCGAATTCACCGGCTGGTTCCCGTTGCCGGAAATCTTCGCACCGACCCGGGCAGAGATCCAGCCTTCCCGGCTCGTGGCGGCGTTGGCGATGTTGCTCATCGGGTTCACCACCAACTCGTTGGCCCGTAACTCGATGTTCCAGCCGTCATCGGTGGTGTCGTGATCATAGGTCGAGGCCAATGGTGTCGGCGTTGCTTGCGCTCCCCCACCGCCGGCCCATAGCGCCGATACCGCCGCGCACACCGCGACACCCTGAAACAGGCTGCGTGACAGGCGGTGACGTGACCGACGATGATCCAACGAACCCAGGCTACTCATGATGACCCCCAAGTCACTGTGCCGATGCGCGAGGACCACCACATGGCGGCTGTCGTGATCCCGGAATTCACTACCGCAAAGAATTCGAACAGAGAATCGCACACTTGACAACCTGAACACACGAGGGGGCATGGCACCGACCACGAGAGTCTCGAATGATCGCGTCTCGCGCAGAGGCGTTATCGGCTTTGACAATGAGATATGCCATTGGCTATCCCTGAATCTGCGAGGTCACTTCGCCATACTCGACATCGCCGACATTCAGACGCACACCCATCACTCCTGCGATGCATACGGCCTCGTCGGCGTCCTCGGTGACATACTCGCCGGACATTCCGGCCTCGAACCACCGAAACGCCAGCCACCCTGCGACAGCGACGAAAGCGAGGACGACTGCAGCCACTGCCACCGGAATCCACACCCCTGCGTTTCGCACACCCCACTGTTGCACAGTGTCAACACGATCAGCACTCATCGGCGTCGACCAGAAGTCTCGACCCGAACGCCTACGATGAGAAAGCTCTCCTCCACCAGATTCTCCGATCGATTGGAGTTCGTTAGTGTCCAAGACGGTTCCGCTGTCCTGGTTCTTCGTGGTGATGGCCGCGGCGCTCGTCGCGGTGCGGTCAACTCATCAATCTGCCGGCGAGACCACTGGCCAGGTATTGCTGATTCTGCTGGCCGCTGCCATCGTCAGCGCTATCGCCGCCCAGCAACGCGATGCCAAATCAACAGGTGGAGGCGGAGACACAGCGCCCCCACCATTCGATCCCGACAACGGCACATGAATCTTGTTGCCCTGGAGTCCGTATGGGCAATGAAGTTCCGTGTCCGCGCCCAGCCGAAGATCACTTTCGCAGAACCATTCCGCCCTTTAGCGTGAGAGCATGTCGACAACAGGAGTGGTGACCGTCTGGCACCAGGCCGAGGGCTGGGGCATCGTCGCATCCCCTTCCCTGCCGGGTGCTGCCTCGGCAGACGTTTTCGGCATCAGGGGCGAAGCTGTCGCCGACCACAGCGTTGGGCCCATGTTGGGTTTCCGGCCGGGAACCGAGGTGGAGTTCGAATACTCACGTGCCGAAATCCCTGTCAACGGATGCGATTTCTTGATCCATGCTGTGTGGTCGGTCGGCGTTACCCCGGGGAAGCGTTCTCCCTCTCCATATTCGGGAACGTTGTGGAACAGCGTCGGCAAGGCCGGACCCGACGGCTTGACGACGATGCGCGAAGCCGTTATCGACGACTCGCAGGTTCCGCAAGTGGAGAAGCCGAGTCTGCCCAGCACCGTGGGTACCGTTCGCGTCTGGCATAGCGAGGACGGTTGGGGTGTGCTCGATTCCGAGGCCACACCCGGAGGTGCATGGGCGCACTTCAGCGAGGTCGTCGGTGACGGATTCCGCTCGTTGACCCCCGGGCAAGAGGTGGAGTTCGAGTACGAGGAGCGTGGCGTCGACGAATACCCGCACCGGGCGAACAACATTCGCAGTCACTGAACGAGGACACCCGAGGAGAGGACACAGCACATGTCGGTACAGCCGTGCTCGGATGAGGCGGCAGCGCAGTGGATCCTTGATCAGGACCGCGAGTGGTATGACCTGACGGCACGCGGTCCACTCGGGTATGAACGGACCGCGCGTCTTCGGTTCATCCCCGATCCCGCCTATGTCGGTCAGCGCGAGAGCGACGCCGAGATTCCCGACCACATCGCCTCTGGCCCAACCGAACTGTGGCAGATTGCCGTCGCGACATCACTCCTGCGAAACCACACCGCCACTCCCGAGTACTGTTACTTCCTGATCTGGGAGGGGTGGCCCTACCCGGAGTACAAGTCGACAGCCGCCGCGCAGGTGGACCTGCGCGGCGGGGTATTTGATTCCGAGACGATCGTCCGCAGCTACTACCTATTTCGCGGCAGCTCAGATCTTTTCGCGTGGACCGAACCGAGTGAGTCCGGTGCGCACCAACCGCCTCTGGAAAAGCTGCTGCCACTGCCTTCGTTCATCTGGCCGAGCGATCGCGCCTGGTGCATCACCAAGGACGTCGACCCGCATTTCGCAAGCATCGGCGCAAACACCCGGGCCGTCGACGAGTTGCTTTCGGACACTCGGATCGACGTCGTCGTGGACGACCCCACGAGCGAACCACCTCGATACACCTGACTCATCGCGTCACGGGGTACCGGGCCTCGCCCCACGTCTCCTCCCTCTCGCCTATTTTCAGTCATTCTCAAAGTAGCCTCGGCGCAAAACCCCAGGTCACGGCGCTCGGATACCTCACCCGATGACTGAAAACAGGCGACCGACCGCACACAATGCCCCATCAGCACCCCTACCCTCCGGATCTCCGCGCCTCACACATCCGCCCCGTAGGCTGACGTCCCATGCGACTCTCGTCCCTCGTGCGTCCCGCAGCACAGCAGGTCGTCGATGTGGTCACCGACCGGCGCGAGCGCCGCGGGCTGATCATCGAGTTGGTCATCGTCGGCATCCTCACCTTCGGATTCTCGGCGATCTCGGCAATCCTGTCGCTGATCGAGCTGCAGATGACCAGCGGCGTCGGCAACGCAACGGTGGCACTGAATCCCAGCCAGTCCACGGTGGGCGCGATCGATTTCCTCCGACAACTCATGAGCGCCGTCCGCCTGTATGCGATAGGCGCTCTCGGCGCGTATCTGCTGTGGCGCGGCGGTGTCATCCTCGGCCGTGTGGGCCTCGGCCGCATCCGCACCCCCGACATCCCGCCCGGTCTGCTACTGGCCGCGGTCGTCGGCCTGCCTGGCCTCGGATTGGTGGCCGTCGCGCGCGCACTGGGGATCAACGCACATCTGATCCCCAGCGAGCCCGGCCCGTGGTGGCACTGGGTGCTCTACATCCTGCTCGCCATCGGCAACGCGGCCGCCGAGGAGATCGTCGTCGTCGCGTATTTCATCACGCGACTGCGCCAACTCGGGCTGTCGGAGAACGGGTCGCTGGCCGCCAGCGCGATACTGCGTGGCGGATATCACCTGTACCAGGGCGTCGGCGCGGGCATCGGAAACGTGGTGATGGGACTGATCTTCGGTCGGTACTACCAGCTCACCAACCGGGTATGGCCGCTGGTCATCGCGCACGCGGTCATCGACGTCGTCGCATTTGTCGGATATGCACTGCTGCACAACCACCTGTCGTGGGTGGGGTGAGCTGCGCCCCCTGCGGTCACGACCCCGAACACAACCGCACGAATGACACGGACACGCCTGAGCCGTCGGTACATTCAATGAGGTGAACCAGCCAGAACCGCCGAATGCGGGACGACGCGGCGGTCCTCCGCCCGCCCCGCCGCGGCGGAATCCGGCACCGATGGGACCACCTCCTCCGCACCACGGCCCCCGGGGCCCGTACCCGCCGGGCCAATTCCCGCGCGGCGCCGATCGCCGACCCCCGGTTCCGCAGAACCCGCGGCCGCCCGGACGCCCCACACCTGCAGCACCCGACGCCGCCGACCCGACGCGCCGGGTCGCGCCACCGAACCGTCCGCGCAGCGACGTCTACGAACCACCTAAGGCCTATTCGGGCGTCCCCGGGTACGCACCGCCACAACAGCCCGAGCCGATCCCCGGGCGCGAGCGCCCGACCCGCAAGCCGGTGCCGGCGCAGAGCCGATCCGCCTCCGACGCGCCGCCGCGCAGGCCGCGCCCCGACGCCCCGCGTCCGGTCGCCCCCAAGGAACCCGACCGGCGCAAGCGCGCGCTGCGTCGCCCGCGTGGCGCCCGTCGCCTGACCCGCCGCAGAGTCGGAACCATCCTGCTGGTGCTGTTACTCGTCCTGGTGATCACGCCGGTGGCGTTGATGTTCTACTACGACTCCAAACTGCACCGGGTCGACGCACTCGCCCCGTACGCCGGTAAGCCCGCGAGCACCCCGGGGACCACCTGGTTGATCGTCGGCACCGATGCGCGCAGCGGCCTCACCGAGGAGCAACGCAAACAGTTGTCGACCGGTGACGACTCGGGAGCGCGCACCGACACGATGATGTTGATCTACAAGCCGCCGTCGGGGAAGGCGACGATCATCAGCATCCCGCGTGATCTCTACGTCCCGATCCCCGGGCAGGGCAGCCATAAGATCAACGCCGCCTTCAACTTCGGTGGCCCGACCCTGTTGATCCAGACCGTCGAAGGACTGTCCGGGGTGCACATCGACCACTACGCCGAGATCGGATTCGGCGGCTTCGACACCCTCGTCGACGCCGTCGGCGGCGTACACATGTGCATCGACACCCCTCTGCGAGATCCCAAGGCCGGGTTGAATCTCAAAGCCGGCTGCCAGACCCTGAACGGCACACAGGCATTGGGCTTCGTGCGCACCCGAGCCTTCGCCGACGCCGACCTCATGCGCGTGCAGAACCAACGAAAGTTCCTGGCGGCGTTGATGGCCAAGGCGACCAGCCCGTCGGTGCTGTTGAATCCGTTCCGGCTGTTCCCGTTCGTCAACGGCACGGTCGATACCCTGACCGTCGACAACGGCACGCACATCTGGGATCTCGCGCGGCTCGCGTGGTGGCTACGCAGTTCACCGCAGACGATCACCACCCCCAACGGAGGTCCCGTGGACACCGACGACGGCAGTTCGCTGGCCGTCGACGACACGACGAAACAGTTCTTCGACGCCCTGCGCCAAGGTCAGCAGATTCCCCGGGAATACCTCGACCAACCGGCCGGCTGACACCATCCGGGAAGCCCAAAAGATAGGCGAGACTTGCCTTTCTAAGGCTTCACTGGGATGAAATGCCCTGCTCACGCCCTCTACTCTGTCCGCTATGAGCACTCCCGAACGCACCAAGTTCCACCAGTTGCTGCATGACCAGATCGGCAACGAGTTCGCCGCGTCGCAGCAGTACATCGCCGTCGCGGTCTACTACGACAACCACGACATGCCGCAGCTGGCCAAGCACTTCTATGCGCAGTCCGTGGAGGAACGCAACCACGCCATGATGGTCGTGCAGTATTTCCTCGACCGCGACATGGAGGTCGAAATCCCCGGAATCGATGCTCCGCGAAACGATTTCGCCGACTATCGAGCTCCCATCGACCTGGCTCTCGAACAGGAACGTCGGGTGACCCAGCAGATCGTCGACCTGGCCAAGTCGGCCCGCGACAGCGGCGACTATCTCGGCGAACAGTTCATGCAGTGGTTCCTGAAGGAACAGGTCGAGGAGGTCGCCACCATGACGACGTTGCAGACCATCGCCGAGCGCGCCAACGGCAACCTGTTCGATCTGGAGAACTTCGTCGAGCGCGAGGTGAACGGTCCGGCCGCACCCGATGCCACTGCGCCCACTGCGGCCGGCGGCAACCTCTGACGATGGGCACGTCATACCACCCTGACCGAGTGTCCGAATAGTCGGTTTTGTTCACCGATCAGGAAGAAACTCTGCCGATATTCAGCCATTCTTCAGCAGCGTCGGGCAGGGTGGGCCCATGGCTTCATCGCGTGTGAACCCTCAGAGAGGCATCAGCTCCCGAGCCGACCGGCGCACCACGGTGCCACGCTGGTTCGCCGCCATGGCGGCGGTGTACGGAACCGCCGTGACCTTCCTGGCCGTGGCGTTCCTGCTGGGTGCGAGCACGTGGTCGCATTCGGCCAGCGGCAGTGCCATCGCCGACGGCTTCGCCCGCTGGTGGCCATCGGCGAGCCTGGCCGCGGCGATCGTGGCGATCGTCCTGGTCACCTTCGGTGCCGCCGCCTCCCGCCGACGTCGTACACGCGCGCGGGTGCCGCGCATTTGACGGCCCACCGCGCCGCGCCTCAGCGCAGCGTGACCTGCCGACCGCGGATGCCGTCGCGCGAACTGCGTTCCTCGATGGTCAGCTCGGCGGTCTCGGCGAGCGCATCGGTGAGCCACCCGTCGAACTGATCCAGCGCGTCGTACCACTCCTCGTGATGACGCTCGTTGTCGAGGTCGAACACCGGCACCAGCAGTCCGTGGGTGCGGAACGATCCGGCGAAGCGCGACCCCTCCCCCAGCGTCAGCCGCCCTGCGGCGTGCAGTCGCGCGAGGGCGGTCATGACGTCGTCCTCCGGTTCGGGCCGGACCCAGCGCAGGTGAGCCCGTTCTCCGGCATCGACCCACCAGGGTGCCCCGTTGCCGCTGTCGACGTGCATACGGGCGGTGGGCAGCACGGTTTCGTTGGCGCGCTCGAGCATCGCCGCGATCTCCGGCGGCATCTCGTTGCCCGGCGGGAACCACCACGAGAAATCGTTGTGCACGATGATCGGCAGCTGCGCGTCGACGTCGAGGATGTCGGCGAGCTCGGGGCCATCGGTCTCCTCGCCGCCGTGCCGGTACTCGTTTCCGGGGCCGGTGTGTGCAGCCCATTCGATGGCCGCCGCGAGCGCCCGATTCAGGTCATCGGGGTCGGGATCGGTCTGCAATGCCGCCAAACCCTCTGTGGCGCCGCGTACTTCACGGGTGATCGCCGCGACCGCGCCGGGCAGGATGGTGGCCAGCGCGACGTTGTTGCGCGTCGGATCCGGTGTCGGGGGGGCCGGCGTGGTGTCGTCGGGCATCACCGACGTCAACTCCGGTTGCGGTGGTCCGGGCTCGATGAGGTCGAGCACCGCGGTCGCCGACGGGACGAAGGCACGCAACGCCACCAGGTCACACTCGGCGGCGAGACCGGCGAACGGGCGCGGCGATGGCTCGAGCGCGGCCGCCGCCCGCGCCTTGCGTGCGGCCACCCGCTCGGCTCGATTACTTCCCGGACGCGGCCCGCTACCCCGTTTGCTCTTCTTGCCCATGGGTCCACCCTCTCACGGACGCCGACGGCGCCGACGCGTGCGCCTGTTGCACGTCAGTCGACGGTGACGAGCCAGTCGCGCACCTTCTGCGGGTGGTTGGTGGCGATCCAGCGAACGCCGAGGTCGGCACACAGCTGGACGTCGGCCGCCTCGTCGACGGTCCAGCAGTAGGTGACGCGGCCCGCGGCGGCGGCCTTGTCGACGAGTTCGGGATGCATCCGCAGCGTCTCCACCGACGGGCCGATGCCGGTGGCGCCGACGGCGGTCGCGGCGCTGCCACCGAGGACGCGCGCGGTCTCGCCGAGCAGGATGGTCGGCAGGATCGGCGCGTGCCGGCGGATGCGCCACACCCCCGCCGACGAGAACGAGATGACCACGGCCCGACTGTGATCCGCCGACGGCGGGGTCGCCACACCGAAGTCGTGCAGGGTGGATAGCAGTTGTTGTTCGACGAGGCTACCGAAGCGCACCGGATGCTTGGTCTCGATGAACAACCGCACCGGGCGACGCCAGTCCAGGGTCAGTGTCAGCAATTCGGCGAGGGTCAGGACCTTGGCCGGGCCACCCCCGGCATGCCAGCTGCCGAAGTCCAGTTCGCGCAGTTGCGCCAGCGTCATCTCGCTGACGATGCCGGTGCCGTCGGAGGTGCGGTCAACCGTGCGGTCGTGGATGCACACCAGCTCGTGGTCGGCGGTCAGGCGGACGTCGCACTCGAGTCCGTCGGCACCTTGTTCGAGCGCGAGTTCGTAAGCGGCCAAGGTGTGTTCGGCCACATCGGCAGATGCACCGCGATGTGCGACGACCGCCGGTTTACCCGACCGCGAGACCTGCTCGGCGAGGTTCATGCGACCACCACCCATCGGTGTGCGGGGACTTTCGGTTCGGCGGAGCTCCCCGAGAACACCGCGGGCAACCGATGTGCGGCCCAGAAGGCGAACGCCGCCGAGACCGCCGCGGTGAGCACGACCATGAACAGGGCGTTCGCGCCGGTCTGGATGGAGCCGGACGCCGCACCCACCCACCAGGTGATGCCGGTGAGCACGGCGATCACGTTGACCACCGTCCAACCCACCCAGAGCTTGCGCAACCGGGTACGCGCGGCACTGCGAGCGACGTCGTCGAGCATCTCGGCGGGTTCCTGCAACAGCAGCACGGCGCCGGCGACATTGACCAGCGGGACCGCGGCCAGCGGAATGCTCTGCCACCGCGGACGTGGGTCGAAAAACCCCCGCGCGCCGAAGGTTTCGGCTCGCACGGCCAGAACCCACCGGACGAAGACGACGGTCGCGTAGACGAATCCGGCGATCGCCAGCATGCCCGCGGCCAACACCAGCACCGTGCTCAGACCGATCAACCAGCCGGGCAGCGTCGTCGATCGGTTGATCACCAGCAAGAGATAGCGCAGCAGGTGCGCGCACGTCGACGCGACGAACGCGGCCCCGGCGATCTGCAAGGCACCGGTCAGTGCCACCCCCAGGCGGGCGGGAGAGTTGCGCGGCTCATCCTCGGTGACCGGGGTGTCGACGAGACCCCACCGAGGGAGGTAGACGTACCGCGGGATCAGCCGCGGGCCGGTACGCCGTGGCGGGCGCGGCGGCGGCAGGGTGTCGGCCGGGCGGCGGGCCACCCATCGCACCCGGCGGCCGCCGTACATCCGCGGCGGACCAGACGGTGGGCGCACACCGGTCGGGCGCGCACCGGACTGCTGCGGAGCCGCCGGACCGTAGGCGGCCGGACGCGGCGGCGCGCTCGGCGCCTGCTGGTGGGCGGCGACGACCGCGGCGGCGTCGGCGTCGGAGGCCACGACGGTCAGCGGACCACCGCACCGGGGACAGCGGTCACGTCCGTCGCGGTGCGGAGCCTGGATGCGGCAACGCGGGCAGAGGTCGAGCATCCTCAGACCGGCCCCGATCCGGTTTCCACCGGTTTGCCGTTCTCGCGCCAGGCCAGCATCCCGCCACGCACACAGCTGCCGTCGTAGCCGACCTGCAGCAGATACTGCAGGACCCGCATCGACCGCCCGCTCGAGTGACAGATGACGTAGAGGTCGGTGCCGGGATCGATCTCGTCGAGTCGGCCCGGGACCTCGCCGAGGGGAATGTGCACGGCGCCGCGGACGTGGCCGTCGACCCACTCGTCGTCCTCACGGACGTCGAGCAGTACCTTGTCGGTGGCGGTGCTGAAGTCGTTCGGCAGCTCGGTCACGGGAACCTGTGGAATCTCGCCCATGCTCACCGATCCATCGTCGCACAGGGGCGGCGCCGCCGACCGCGCCGCCGCGAGAAGGCCGGCGGGCGATCCACCGCACTACACCCCGACTTGACATTCGTCCAAACCCGGACCGCCGACTATGTAGGTCTGCATAATGCTATCCACATGCACGTGCACGCCTGCTGTGACCTGAGACACAGCAGACCATCAAGGTGTGGATGAGACTGTGGAATCTGTGGAGAACCGGACACGGTCAACCGACCCACTGTGACGGCGGTCACGAGTTTGCAACAGCAGCGCGTCAAACAGTTCACGACAGTGCAGCGCTTGAGCGAAATGAGCAGTTCACAGTTATCCCCACATCCTGTGGATAACGTGGGGACAACAACCGGCCGCACGGATGATTCGCGTCACAACAGCACGCATGAGTGTCCCGAATTCGCACCGCGAGCCGGCTTCGGCCCGTCAGCGCAACCGCACCGCGCTGGCACGTTCGAGCGCACTCACCGCGCCGCCGATCAACTCCTCGGCGACCACCGACGCCCGGACCTGATCGCCGACGATCCGCGCGAGCAGCGGTTTGGGGGCGTCGACGACGGTGATCTCGGCGTCGGGATAGTGCTCGGCCACCACCGACCGCATGACCCCGATGCCGTCGACGAGTCCCAGTTCGGCAGCCCGCTCGCCGATCCACACGTCCCCGGTGAACAAGACGTCTTCGTCGGCGGCCAGTCGTTTACCGCGGCGTTGGCGCACCCACCGGATGAACGTCTCGTGGAGTTGGTGCTGCAACCCCTGCAACCATTCGACGTCGTCGGCCTTCTCCGGCGAGAAGGAGTCGAGCCGCACCTTGTTCTCACCGGCCGAGTACAGACGCCGTTCCACCCCGAGCCGACCGAGGACATCGACGAACCCGAAGCCGGACGACACCACACCGATCGAGCCGACGAGCGAGGTGTGGGCGGCATAGATCTCGTCGGCCGCACATGCGATCCAGTACCCGCCGGAGGCGACGACATCCTCGCAGAACGCCAGGACGCGCACGCCCTTCTCCGAGGCGAGTTGCCGGATGCGTTCGGCAATGTACTCCGACTGCGTCGGCGACCCACCGGGCGAATTGATGACGATGACGACCGCGCGCAGATGCTCGATGCCGAAGGCGCGTGTGAGAACCGGCTCGACGCTCGTCGTCGACAATCCCGGCCGCCCCGGACCGCCATGGCCGATCACCCCGTCCAGGCGCACCACGGCAACCTTGTCCGACCGCTTGTGCGCCAGCTTCTTCGCTATCCGCCCCAGCGGTCCACGGCTCATCCCACCGAGCCTAGGGCATCGGTGGGATGCGGGTCCCCCACCTAGACTGCTGACGTGCAGATCCGCTGGCTCACGGCGTTCCTGGACTTCGGAGCGTCGCAATTCGGGACCGAGGTCACCTATTGGCGCGCGATCACCGGATCGACGGTGTCACCCCCGCGCGGTGAGCACCGCGAATTCGCCACGCTCGAGCCCTTCAGCGGCGACGCCCATCTGCGGGTGCAGCGGGTGCAGGACGGCGCCGGTGGCGTTCACCTCGACATCCACGTCGAGGACCCGCGGGCCGCGGCCATCGAGGCCGGCGACCTGGGGGCGACCCTCGTCGCCGATCACCCGACCCATCTGGTCTACGACTCCCCCGCCGGTATGCGGTTCTGCCTGGTGCCCGCGGTGGGCTCGCCGCGTCGTGCCCGTCCGATCCGGTGGCCGGAGGACACGATCTCGATCATCGACCAGATCTGTATCGATGTACCGGCATCTCTGTTCGATCGCGAGGTCGTCTTCTGGTCACAGTTGACGGGCTGGCCGACGAGCCAGCGGGCGCGTGCCGAATTCGTCGCGCTACGCCGCGACCCCGCATTGAGCCTGGGAATCCTGTTGCAGCGCTTGGATTCCGCAGGTGATTCCGGCGGTGGCACCGAAACCGACAAGGGCACCGATACCAACAGGGGCACCGGGCAAGCGTCGGCCCATCTCGACCTGGCCACCACGTCGGTCGACGACGAGGTGGGCCGTCACGAGGACTGGGGTGCCCGCGTCGTGGCGCGGTACCCGTCGTGGACGGTGATGGCCGACCCGGTCGGCAGGTACTACTGCATCACCGACCGGAATCCGCGGACGGGGCAGTGACATCGGTGTTGCTGACATCGGTGTTGCTTCGACGCACCCACTCCCGCAATCGGGTGATCTCGGCGTCGAGTTCGGTCCGCACGACGCGGCTCGGCATACCGAACAGGTCGGTCTCCACGGTGTCGGTGCCCGGCGGTATCCGCCAGGTGCCGGCCAGCCGGCCGTCGACGAGGACGAAGCCCGGGGAGCGCCCGTTGGGGGTGACGGTCCGCGCGAACAGGTCGTCGTCGGCGATGCGGGCCCGATCGCCCTGGGCGACGAGGACGTGATCGAATGGCGCGATCAGCCGGACGGGCGCGGGCTCGTCCTCGTCGGCGAGGTCGAGACCTTCGAGGTCGTAAAGGGTCTGCCCCTGCGGTCCGGTGTAGGCGGCCAGCTCCCACTCGCGCTCCATCTGTTCCACGAGCGGACGTAACCCCTTGAGCCCCGACCACTTTCCGATCGCGCTTACCGACGCCGGGCCGAAGCCGCGCAGGTAGAGCCGGATCAGTTCGCGGCGGGCTTCCTCGCCGTCGAGCGCCGGGTCACCGGGACCGATCCAGTCGTCGAGAAGTGCATAGGTCGGGCGGCCACTGCCCCGCCAGAGCCCGCGCGGCGGGGTCTGCACGAGCGGCAATGCGCATCGTGCCATCGCGGTCAGCGTCGACGGCTTCTCTCCGGGATGCCGTTCGGCGAGAGCGCGTCCGAGCTCGTCGCCTCCGAGCGGGCCGTCGCCCAACAACTCCCGGGCATCGTCGATCACCGCCGCCGGGGTGGTCGACGCGAGCTTGGATGCGTGCGCCGAGCGCAGTTCGCCGTCGAGGACCGGCTGCGCGAGCGGACGAATCCAGCGGGCGTCGGCGCCGTCGACGAGAAAGACGGTGCCGCGCAGCAACGTCATCCGCACGACCTCCCGGTCGGTGAGCAGCTCATCGAGTTCGTCGGGTTCGAAACCCTCGATGCGGCACTGTAATCCGAAGAAAGCGGCTTTCGGGTCCTGCGACTGCATGCCGACGAGCCGGTCGATCACCTCGATGGCGTCCTCATCGGCGCGGGCGAGCAGATGTTGACGACGCAGCAGTGTGCGATTCCACTGCCCGGCGGTGATGGATGGGAGCACCGCCGCGGATCAGGTCGGGTAGGTGACGCCGGTGGCCGCGTGGCAGCGATACCCGTGCGGGTTCTTCGCGAGGTACTGCTGGTGATAGTCCTCGGCGTAGTAGAAATGTCCGTCACCGGCCCGCTCGAGGGCTGCGATCTCGGTGGTGATCGGCCCCAGACCGGCGGCGTCGAGTGCTTTCTGGAAGGTGGCCGCACTCGCCTTGGCCGTCTCGGCGTCGGCATCGGAAAGGGTGAAGATCGCCGAACGGTACTGGGTGCCGATGTCGTTGCCCTGCCGCATCTCCTGCGTCGGGTCGTGGTTCTCCCAGAAGATCTGCAGGATCTTCTCAAGGCTGACCTGCGTGGGATCGAATACGACCAGCGTCGACTCCGTGTGCCCGGTGCGAGCGGTGCAGGTCTCCTCATAGGTCGGGTTGGGTGTGTAACCGCCGGCGTAGCCGACCGCGGTGGTCCACACTCCCGGAACCTGCCAGAAGATCTCCTCGATACCCCAGAAGCAACCGCCGGCCAGGACAACCGCCGAGAGCCCGTCGGGAAAGACGCCGATGCCGGGTCCGTCGTCGGCGGATTCACCACGCATCGGGTGGTGCAACACGATGTTCTCCGCGGCGAGTGGGACCGGCGTCGCACGACCCGGCAACGCCGCATCGGCCGAGATCAGCTGCTGTTTTCCGGAGCGGGAGGTGAGGAGCTCGTCAAGCCACGACATGCCGTCCAGTCTACGCGGGTCGCCGGGTGCGAAGTTGAGCCCGAACTGCCCGTGTGTTTATGATGGCGAAGACCGCTGTGATATCCGTCACTGAGAAGTCCGACTCGACAGCCCCGAGGCGCCTGGTCCACCACGCGACCCGCATACCCGTAAGGACGACGATGGCCACTGATGCGACCCACGATCTTCGTCCGTCGCTCACGCGTGGCCAGTCGATTCCCCGCCCCACCTACAACGTTCGCTCGTCGTGCATCGGCATCGGTCTGAGCATCTTCGCGCTCGTCGTGTTGCTCGTCGCGCTCGCCCTCTGGTGAGGGTGCAGCATCCGGAGCGATTCGCTCACAGCGAAGCGATACCCGGTATGAATCCCGCAAATCCATTGTGCTTCTTGGATTCTCGTTGACCACACCTCGTCAATACCTCAACCCTGCTTGAACTTTGTTGGGCCGTGTTTGTTGCATTCCCACAAACACTGGGGAAGGCTGGAAGCATCCGCGAGGCGGCGTCCACCCTGGGCGATCACGCGCGCGTCGATAGTGAAAGCAACACCCGAACGGCATGTGCCCAAGGGGGTATGTGCGCAGAGAGGATTACCGTGGCTGAATACACCTTGCCGGATCTCCCTTACGACTACGCGGCACTGGAGCCGCACATCTCCGGCAGGATCATGGAGCTCCATCACGACAAGCACCACGCCACCTACGTCAAGGGCGCCAACGACACCCTCGACAAACTGGCCGAGGCTCGTGCAGACGGCTCGATCGCCGGCAAGGTCTACGGACTGTCGGCAACCCTGTCGTTCCACCTGGGTGGCCACACCAACCACTCGATCTTCTGGAAGAACCTGTCGCCGAACGGTGGCGACAAGCCCGAGGGCGACCTGGCCGCGGCCATCGACGACCAGTTCGGTGGCTTCGACAAGTTCCAGGCCCACTTCACCGCTGCGGCGACCACGCTGCAGGGGTCGGGCTGGGCGATCCTGGGCTACGACACCATCGGTGGCAAGCTCGTGATCCTGCAGCTGACCGACCAGAGCGGCAACATCCCCGCCGCGATCATCCCGGTCGTCATGCTCGACATGTGGGAGCACGCCTTCTACCTCGACTACCAGAACGTCAAGCCGGACTACGTCAAGGCCTGGTGGAACGTGGTCAACTGGGCCGACGCCGCCGAGCGCTTCGGCCGGGCGACCTCGCAGGGCAAGGGCCTCATCGTCCCCGCCTGAGTTCTTCGTCTTCACCGCCGACGGCGGCCGACCCTCTGCGGGTCGGCCGCCGTCGGCCGTTGTGCAGGCCCCCTACAGGCACGATCGTTGCCTCGGCGAACCGTTGGTGTCCCAGATTCTGGTCGTCAGGTGACGAAGCGACGGATGAGCGGTGACAGGTAATTGGAGCGCCAGACCCTGCGGTTGTGTCCGCCGAACTTGTCAAGGCGTTTGAGACCAGTGAGTATCAGGTGTTTGTCGGGTAACGCTCCTCTGGTGTGTTGATCCAGGCCGTGTCGGGCATGCCGCAGATCTTGGGGGAGGGGTCGGTGCGGCCGAATCGTTCGGGATGGGCGCAACGGGCAGCGGCGTGGGTGTCCGAACGTTGATCGGCGACGGCCAGCGCGCCGGTCGTGGGGCGTCAGCGGGCGTGTGCAGGCACTACGGCGACGATCCAATTGTGTTTGAAGTGGAACGAGACATCAACCCCTGGGCCCATCGGCCAATCCGCCCGATGCCAATGCTGCCGCACTTGTCGATCAGCGGCGCGGGAGAACTCGATCGCATCGACCCGACCGAGCGTTCCGCAGCTGACATTCTCGATCTACCGGATCACTGGCGGCGCTGATTTCCCGCAACTCATTAGGGGGCGGGAGGCCGCTGGGCGTCGCGGCTGGCCGCGTTGATGACGGCGTCGAGCAGTCCCGGCGCGGCCGCGTCGACATCGCTGCGCCGGAGCGTGTTCATCTTCATGGTTCCTTCGTAGTGTTGCTCGATGATTCCGGCTTGGCGCAGAACCTTGAAGTGGTGCGTTCGTGTTGAGTACGTGACATCGATATCGAATGCGCCGCAGACGATCTCGTGTTCAGATTCGGCGAGCTGGCGCACGATGCTTCGTCGCACTGGATCAGCGAGAGCATCGAGCAGGCCCTGCAGCGTGATATCCCGCGCCGGCAGGTGATCAGTGATGCGCTCGCTGGTCTTGGTAGCCAATTCAGGGCCCGCTTCTCTCGTCCTACTCGGTGCGACGCCACCATACTACGACACGCATCATACCTCGACGGCAGTGAAATTTGACCATCATCGTAATTTGACGGTTATCGTAATAGGTGCTCCAATGGGACCGCGACCCCTACTGACGGGGCTCGACGAGATCGATATCGCCCTGCAACCGCCGGCTCATGCAGCTCCGCGGTCTAGACCGTCCACAAACGATGCCCGTCACGGAGAAATCGATGACACCCTCAAAGTGTGGCGCTCCGCCACTATCGACCGACTCGGCAGTAGCCAAACCCGCAGCGCGAGCTGGACTCATCCTGGCCGCGCTCGCCGCTGGTTTCGTCATGGCCTCTCTCGACGTCACTGTCGTCAACGTTGCCGGCGCCGACATTCAGCAGTACCTTGGCGCCTCGCTCGGCGAGCTCACCTGGATCATCGACGGCTATGTCCTGACCTTCGCATCACTGCTGATGCTCGGCGGCGCCCTGGCCAACAGGTTGGGAGCCAGAAGGCTCTACATCTCGGGCATGGTCGTATTCTTCGTCGCGTCACTGGCCTGTGCGCTGTCGCCCAGCGCTGGTGTCCTGATCGCCGCCCGCCTGGTCCAGGGTGCCGGTGCGGCATTGTTCATGCCCAGCTCACTGTCGCTACTGGTTTTCGCCTTCCCTGAAAAACGGCTGCGCACAAAGATGCTCGGTCTTTGGTCAGCGATCGTGGCCACCGCAGCTGGGCTGGGACCCACCATCGGCGGACTACTCGTCGGACTGTTCGGTTGGCAAAGCATCTTCCTGATCAACCTGCCGGTCGGAATCCTCGGCATCGTCCTGACGATGCGTTACATCGCGCCCGCCGCAGGGCGCGAGATCCGAATCGCAGTCCCCGGACACGGTCTGTGGATCGCAGCACTGGCGGCGTTGAGTTTCGCGCTGATTGAAGGGCCGCGCCGCGGCTGGGTGTCCGGACCGGTCCTGACCGCCTACATCGTCCTGATCATCGCCGCAGCGGTGCTCATCGGGTACGAGCGGAGGGTCGTTGATCTAGTGATGCCGTGGGAATTGTTCCGCCGCAAAGCTTTTACCGGCGCCAACTCCGTCGGTTTCCTGTTCAACCTCGCGCTCTACGGCAGCATGTTCATGCTCGCGCTCTACCTGCAGCACGCCCGCGGAGCCACCCCGTTCGAAGCAGGACTGCAACTACTTCCCATGACTATTTGGTTCCCATTGGGCAACCTCGTCTACTCCAGGATCTCCGCCAAATTCTCCAACGGGGCGATGTTGACGCTGTTTCTGGTGATTGCGGCGGTGGCATCACTGACGATGATCACCGTATCGTCCTCGATGCCATACTGGCTGCTGGCGCTGGCCGTCGGCATCGCGAATATCGGGGCCGGAATCATCTCTCCAGGCATGACCGCAGCACTCGTCGACTCAGCAGGAACCGAGCACGCCAACGTCGCCGGCTCAGTGCTCAACGCCAACCGACAAATCGGCACCCTCGTAGGAATCGCAATCATGAGCGTCATCCTCAGCAGCGCCAACGACTGGAACAGCGCCGCAGCCGTGTCCTTCCTGGTGATCGGCGTCGCCTACGCCACCGCAGCCGTTGGAGCATGGCTTCTCATCCAGCGCCCCGAACACATGCTGACGTCACGGTGAAACACGAACCGATCGCTTCGCGCGAAGCATCAGCTTGCGTAGACTGCTGGAACGTAACGCGACATTGTCGGCGAACAGTGTTGCAGCACAGCTAGTTTAGTCACCATCGACGAAATGTTCGTCCGATCCAGAGCAAGGGTGAGAGTAATACAGGAAGACATGAGAGTTGGTCGGCACTGGGCCTGAGTCCGCGAAACCCTGAGAAGTGTGGCCCGCTCAGGCTGCGGTCGTTGTGCGACGCAGTGCTGTGGACTCGATCGTCATCCACCGTAAACCGTCGAACTGTTGGTTTGCGGTACGACTCTGTGGATGGAGATCAGTGGTCGTGCGAGCTGCTGATCTGTTTGCGGGTCAGCGCGGCCTGGTCACCGATCAAGTGGCCGACGCCGGGTCGAAGCTCGACGGTCGCCGTCGGCAGCAGACGTCGAATTCGTCCGACTGCGGCTCGGGCATCGAGCATCCGGTCGCGTGCCCCGTACGCAGCGCTTACCTGTGCGCGGATCCGCTCGAGGTCCGTGCTGTCGTGTTCGGGAAGGAGGTCGGTGCGTGGCCTGAAGTACGTGAATGTCCGGAGCGCGAAGGCGTCGAGGTCTCGCTGTAGCGGCGTACGCTCCGGCGCGGAAGCGTGGGGTCCGGTGAGATATGTGAGGGCAGACCGGCGCCCCCGCTCACCGAGCGAGGTGAGTACGCCGGCGAGAACGAGCGGAAGCATCCGCCGGCGTGCGAATCCGCTCGCTGACTGGAGGACGAGATGAGCTACGAGTTCGGGGTTGCGGGCTGCTAGGGCGGTCGCGATCCAGCCGCCGATCGAGACACCCACGACGATGGCGGGTTGGCCGGCCAGCGCGCGCACAACTTGTGCTGACCAGTCCGCTTGCTCGTTCGCCCTGAACGGTACGCGGGTTGAGGTGCTCGGTCCGGGCTCACCAGGCAGGTCGACCGCGTGGACGCGATATTCGTCCGATAATCCGACGATTGTGGAGGCCCAGGAAAGTGCTGTTGCTCCTGAACCGTGCAGCAGGACGACCGGGATGCCGTCGCTCGCACCAGCAGTGATCACGCCAATAGGTCCGATCGTGGTCGGGATGGCATGCCGGACGACGTGGGGCAGGTGCTCGTCGATGAGGGCGTCGTACATGCGTCGGAGTTCGGCTGCGCCTTCGGCGTTGCGAAACCGGTGGTCGTCACTCACGGGTGGCCTCCATCGCGTTGCTGATGCGGGCCAGGATGTCCAGCGCTTTGTCGAGGGACCCGGTTGCCACGACCTGCAGTGCACTATTCCCTGGGATGCGGGCGACCTGAAGCGTCAGCCCTGAAGCCCCGCCGACGACGTTCAACAGCGTGAACACGCGTTCTTCCTGGCGGCGGTCGGCGGCCTCAATCCGAACAACCACGGTTGCGGAGGCCGTCGCTTCATCACCGGAGAGGCCGGCCGAGCGCGCAGTCGGGGACGGCCCCGGCCGGCCCATTAGTTCGAGGTCCTCGAGTTGGATGCGGTACTGCTTGCCGATCCGAGTCGCTCGCAGCCGACCCGAACGGATGTACCCGCGGATGGTGCGAGGGCGGAGCTGCAAAAGGTCCGCCACATCGTCAACGCTCAACAAGTCGTGCACAGACATATACTGACACAAACAACTATGAACGCACATATTGATCCCACCAGCGCGGCCTCGACACCGCATCGTTCTCGGCACGGCCGCAAGCCGTCCTCGCCGTCGGCACGTCGGCAGACCTTTGCCTTGCCGATCTCGACGCCCCTCCACGCGCAGTGCGTGGTCGAACCGGACTTCTTCGTCCGCGACATGATCACGTGGGCCGCTCACCCGACTCCCCGTCGACGCGGTCGTGCCGCGTCTCCTCACCGAGGTTGAGCGCGGCACGCCCCAGGCGCGAAGCCAGGCTCTGCACACACTGTCGAAGATCGCGGACGTATCCACGCACTCGGCCGTGGTCGCGTCCATCCCGAACACCGACGACGAGGTCGCGCGGACCGCGTGGCGCGCCGCAGTCGCCACCGTGCCCGCCGCGGAGCCTCCGCCCTGGGGCGAGGCGCTCGTCAATCACCTCGGACGTGGTGACCGCGCCGTCCAGCTCAGCCTGAGCCAGGCCCGCATCGCACTCGGCGAGGACATCGTGACGCCTCTGCTCGAACCACATGTGGATGACCCGCACGCCGCCGCGACCCTCCGGCTCCACGGGGATCTGGCCAGCAACATAGGCATGGCCAGACACACGCCGATAGCCGGCCGACGACGATCTCCCGGCAGGCCGACCCCATGTACGCTTCGAGCCGGGTGTCGAGCGCGCGACGCGCCAACTGTCGGATGGCGCCGCAATTGGTGTCCGCCGCCGAACCGCAGAGTTTCCCCAAGAGCATCGGTCGGACCGGCCCCACGTCGTTCGTGCTGAACTTCGACGCCGAGAAAGAACCGGACAAGTTCGATGTGATCTACGAGAACAAGCTGATCGCCACCACTGGATGGCGCGGTTCTGAATCGGCGAACAAATTCAATCGACCTCTTTCGGGACTGGGCTCGGGAAGCATCAGAGTCGCGGTACCGCGGGGCTCTTCCTCGGTAGTCACTGTGCGGGTTTCCACAGATTCGGAAAGCACGGTCTGGCATTTCACCGCCCAGTGCCCCAACTGATCGGATCCACCTGCGCCCGGGGCGGGGCGATCAGAGCATCACTGTCGCCGTGATCGCCCCGGCGCAGGCGACGGCAACGATGCCGAGCACCACCCAGTCCCGCCGATGCGGTCGGGACGGGTAGGCGGTGAGGCGGCCGGTGCCGCCGCGCGCGGTGATCGCCTCGGCCATCTCCTCGGCACGGCGTAGTGCCGAACTCATCGCCGCGACCACCATGTCGATGATGCCCATCTCGGCGGCCGGGTGTCCGGAGTCGGCGGGCGCGGTCGGTCGCAGCCGGTGTGCCGCGCGCAGCAGACGTAGCTCCTCGATGAGCATCGGCAGGCCACGTAGGCACAGGGCGATCGAGACGGCCCACTCGTCGACGGGCAGCCGCAGCCATCGCAGTGGGCGCATCAACGTCGCGATCGCGGGCGCGACGTCGGCCAGCGGCGTCGTCCAGATGACCAGGATGGAGGTGGCGACCAGCACCAGGCCCAACGCGGTGGCCCGCGCGAACACGACCACCGCGGCAACACTGACCGCGGCGTTGACGGCCGCCCCGATGAGCAGCAGCCCCCAGAACCACCACGGCGGCCGTGGGATCGCGCCCAACGGAATGCCGGCGATCAGTGCGGTGATCACCAGCACCGCGGCAACCATGCCGAGTGCCGGCCACGACGGCAACACCCAGGTCATCACGCTGAGCACGAGAACCACGAGGAGCTTTGTGCCCGCCCAGAGCCGGTGGATCACCGAGTCGCCGGGCACCTGACGTAAAGGCACCGTACGCATCGTCATTCGTGAGACCTCTTTCCGCGGAACAGCGTCGGCCGGGCGGCGTCGGTCACCTCGGGCTCGTGCGGGCCGATGTCGAGTGCGGGACCGTCGTCGACGTGGTCGGTGCCGCCTTCGGTGAGGACACCGCGCACCAGATGGACGCGACGATCGCAGACCTCGCCGAGGGACGTGAAGTCGTGGGAGATGATCACGATCGTCATCCCCGCACGCCGTAACCCGGCGAGCACGCCGATGACCTCGGTGCGGGCCCCGGGGTCGAGTCCGGCCAGCGGCTCATCGAGGACGAGTACCTCCGGCCGGCGGGCCAGCAGACCGGCGAGCACCACCCGGCGCATCTGACCGCCCGAGAGCGAGTCGGTGCGGGCGGCGGCGATCGAGCGCGGCAGACCCACCGACTCCAGGGCCCGCGCCACCTCGGCGGTACCGACCTTCTCGCCGCCGGCGGCCATGATCTCCTCGCCGACGTTCTGCTTCTGGATCTGCAGACGCGCGTGCTGGAAGGCCAGCCCCACCTCACCGACCTTGCCGGTGACCTTCGCCCAGTCACCGTCCTCGGCGAGTTCGCACGTGCCCTCCGACGGCGCGATCAGTCCGGCCATGATCCACGCGAGAGTTGTTTTCCCCGAACCGTTTCCACCGACGATCAGCAGACCGTCACCGCGATCGACCGTCAGCGACACCGCGCTCAGGGCCCGCACCTCCCACGGCGAACCCGCGAGGTAGGTGTGCCCGACGTCGGTCAGCCGCAACAGCGGCGCGCGGTGGCCGATCGCGTGGGTCTCGCCGACGGCCTCCGGTCGCGTCTCGCCGCCCGGTCCGGTGGCGGGAAACCACGTCGGCGACCCGGGGACCACCCGGCCGTCGACGATGTGCACGACGCGGTCGGCGGCCGCGGCCTCCGAGGCACGGTGGGTGATCAACACGACGGCGACGCCGCGGGTCCGCGGCAGGGCGGTGAGCAGTGCCATGATCTCCTCGCGGCCCTGCGGGTCGACCATCGAGGTCACCTCGTCGGCGATGAGTAGCGCGGGATCACGGGCAAGCGCCCCGGCGATGGCCAGGCGCTGCTGTTGCCCGCCGGACAGATCCGAGGTCTCACGTTCGCCGAGGCCGGCCAGTCCCACCTCGGCGAGCAGCGCCTCGACGTCGACGTCGGCGCCCGCGGGCAGACCCCAGACGACGTCGTCGGCGACCCGGGAGCCCAGCATCTGCGTCTCCGGGCGCTGCAACACCATGGCGGTGCCGCCGAGGCGGCCGAGGCCCGCAGCACCCGGGCGGGTCAGGGCGCCCGCCGACGGGCGTCGTCCGGCCAGGATCTTGGCCAGCGTCGACTTGCCCGATCCGTTGGCGCCGACGACGGCGATGAACTCGCCCGGATCGATGGTCATGTCGATGCCGCGCAGGATGCGCCGCCCGTCCGGCTCGTAGGAGAACTCGACGCCGCGCAGGGTCATCGGCAACGGGGCGATGACGGTGTCGTCACCGACGGTGAGCTCTGCGTCCCCGGCGTCGAGGGTGTCCTCGCTGGGCACGTCGGAGAGCCGTTCGATCACCGCACCCAGAATCCACCAGGCCACGACGATGGTGAGGAAGGTGCCGACCGCACCCGACACCAGGATCCACAGCCACCACCAGTCGACGATGCTGGTGCGGAAGCTGTTGATCCCGTGGGCAATTCCGTCCCCGATCGAGGGGATCTTCCCGATCCAGCGGGCCGCGCCCTCGAGCGAGTTGGATAACGCGGCCAGCACCAGCTCGCGCAGGGGCTTGAGGATCAGCAGGATCAGCACGGTCACCGCGGCCACGACGGGCGCCACGATGGTGGCCGCGGCCAGCATCGCCGGCACGCCACGGCCGCGTCGCTTGAGTTCGCCGATGATGCCGCCGAGGACCGCCGAGCCGAACACCGACAACGCGGCACCGCTGCCGGCCATCGCGAAGGCCACCCCGGTGGTCGCGACCGCCGCCGCGACGGTGGCGCGCGGGCGCGTCCGGGCGGCGATCAGGGCGAGCGGCACCGGGGCCAGTACGCGCACCGCGCTGGCGAGTGGGATGACCGCGGCGATGACGACGGCGGCCACGGCCAGCCCGCCGAAGATCGCGATCGAGGCTATTTCGACCGGGCGCAGCGGTCCGCGGGGTGCACTCGGCTTCCCCGCCGAAGGTGTCTCGGTCTTTCTTCGCACCCCACCAGTGTGCCTGGACGTGCTGGGCAGCCTGCCGCGGCGTCGGCGCACAGGGTCCGCACCAGGCTGTGAACGCGAAGTGTAAAAGTACCGTCACATCCCGGTGATTCGAGTTGTCGCGGCGCTGGGAAGGGTGGATATTTTTTTCACCGGTTGTTCGCCGGCCGGTTCAGGTAATACCTCGCCAGGAGGGAGTCACCATGCAGTCCACCGCGATCGGACTCACGCCGGTTCACCAGGAAGGCGAACTCAACGGCATCCTCATCTCCGGCCGCTGGCCGGAATCGACCCTCGAATGGACCCAGACCCTGGTGGCCTCGGTCCGCATCGCCTGCCGACCCGGGTTCTTGCCGACCACCACGATCTTCGGCGTCGTCGAGGAACGCCCGGAGGAGGCCGCCGACGACGCCGTCGGGATGATGGTCGCCGTCGGCAACGTGGTCGACGACAGCTTCTTGGAGGCCGGGCGCTTTCTCACCAATCCGCCCGCCCTGTTGATGCTGCACCCGCCCTCACGGACCCGTCCGTCGCTGCCGGAGTGCTCGCAGGTGGCCTCGGGGTGCGTGCTGTTGCCCGGACTGCCCGAACTCGGCCTCGAGCACCGCGCCGGGTGGGCCGAGGCCGAGGCCGACGGAACAGTGGTGAACCTGCGCAATCAGGTCGGAATCGACCCGGGCGCCGACCCGGACACCGCGGTGCTGGCGATGCTTCTCGCAGCGTAAGCCGCCCAAGCCTTCCGCGCCGCCGGCCGGATCGATTTTTAAGGGTACCCAAACTTTCGATTTTGAGCCCCCTACCTGCGGAAATACGGCTGCGCGAGACGTTGCGGGCGGCACTGAGGTATGGCTAACGTGGCCGTCATGATTGCTGCCCTCCTTCTGAGCTTCGGCGTGATCTTCGTCGCCGAACTCGGCGACAAGTCGCAGCTGATGGCCATGACCTACGCGCTGCGCTACAAGTGGTGGATCGTCCTCGCCGCCATCACCGTGGCGACCACCGCCGTTCACGCGGTGTCGGTGTTCTTCGGCCATTTCCTGGGTCTGTCGATCCCGTCGGACATGCTCTCGATCTGCGGCGGCCTGGCCATGCTGATCTTCGGCCTGTGGACACTGCGCGGCGACGACCTCGACGACGACGAGAAGACCAAGGCCGATCGCGTCGGCACCTCGGTCTTCCTCGCCGTGATGTCGTCGTTCTTCCTCGCCGAACTCGGCGACAAGACGATGCTCGCGACGATCACCCTGGCCACCGACAACGACTGGGTCGGCGTGTGGATCGGCTCGACGATCGGCATGGTCGCCGCCGACGCCCTGGCGATCGTGGTGGGCATGCTGCTCGGCAAGCATCTGCCCGAGCGCGTCATCTCCCTCGGTGCCGCGGTGCTGTTCTTCGTCTTCGCCGGCTGGCTGCTGTTCGAGGGCCTCACGGCGGCGAGTACCCCGGTCGTCATCGGGACCATCTCCGCAGTGGTCGTGCTCATCGGCGTCGGCTCGGTCTACATCCGCCACGTCCACCGGCGTCGCCGGGCGAACGAAGCGAACGCGGTGTCCGATCAGAACGCGGTGCCCGATCAGCAGGGCTCCGATCAGCAGGTGGACGAGCAGCGGGTGGACGAGCAGCGGGAGCAGGGGTCCGAACAGCACGTGGTTGATCACACACCCGATCAGCCGAGTCGGACCGACGGGTCCCGATAGCCGGTCGGCCTCGACATGTCCTAGGGTGTTCGGGGAAAACACCGAACGAACGATCGGCCAGGGGTGTTTGACCTCAGGCCGGACCCGAAAGGACATGAAACGATGGACGTCTCCGGCTCCTCCGTCATCGTCACCGGCGCCGCCTCCGGCCTCGGTGCGGCCACCGCGGCCCGCTTCGCCGCGGACGGCGCCGAGGTCTTCGGCCTCGATCTGCAGGCGGGTATCGACAAGGCCACCGCCGACGGTGCCCCGGGCGGTGTGAGCTTCATCGCCACCGACGTCACCAGCGAGGACGAGGTGTCGGCAGCCATCGACACCATCGCCGGGTCGGGCGCTCCGCTGCGTGTGGCGGTCAACTGCGCCGGTGTTGGCTGGGCGTCGCGCATCCTCAGCAAGAAGGGCCCGCACGATCTCGACCTGTTCCGCAAGATCATCGACATCAACCTCATCGGCACGTTCAACGTGATGCGGTTGGCCGCCAATCGGATGCAGCAGGAGCCGGCGGTCGGCGATGACGGTGCACGTGGCGTCATCATCAACACCGCGTCGGTGGCCGCGTTCGAGGGTCAGATCGGTCAGATCGCCTACGCCGCATCCAAGGGCGGTGTCCATGCGATGACGATCTCGGCCGCCCGCGATCTCGCCCAGGTGGGCGTGCGCGTGTGCACGATCGCGCCGGGCACCATCAAGACCCCGATGCTCGCCGGGATCACCCCGGAGTTCCAGAAGACCCTCGCCGAGGGCATCCCGTTCCCGCAGCGTCTCGGCGAACCCGACGAGTACGCCCAACTCGCCGAGTTCATCGTCGCCCACGACTACCTCAACGGCGAGACGATCCGGATGGACGGCGCACTGCGCATGGCGCCGCGCTGAGGACTTGTTCGACCCTCGGGGCCGGTCAACGGGCGACGTGCCGGCCCCGGGGATGTTCCTCTGAATCTTCTTCCTGGAGAAAGCGTTTCGGCTCCTTGGGCGCGTCGGTGTCGTCGATATCGGCGCAGTCGGTGTCCGCGTCGTCGGCGTCGATGTCGGGCAGCGCCGCGACCGCCGCAGACAGTTCGAGCAGCGGGGCCGCGTCGCCCTCGAGACCGTCATCGAGAGCGGGCAGCAGGGCGCGCACCGCCCCCGATCGAACCCCCTCTGCCTTGCGCCGCTCGACCGCCATCCGCACCATCCCGGCGCGCACGTCGATACCCGCGTAGTCGAAGGCGTCGGAGAGGAACGGGCTCAATTGCGCGAGGGCGTCGCGGATCTCGACCACCCGGCGATGCAGCAGCGCCGTCGGCGACATGCGCCCGGGATCAGGCAGGACCACCTCGGGGACGGCGTCGGTCACCAGATCCCACAGCGGCAACAGGTCCTGCGCGGCCCGACGGCGCCGACGATTCGCGGTGAGTCCCTGCCACTTCGAACGCAGCATCGGGAAACTGATACCGAACAGGAACCCGACGACACCGAGCACCTCGAGCCATCGGCTGGTGGTCAACAGCCACGACGCGTCGATCACGCCGGTCGCGTTGCCGAGCACGTAGACGATCTGCACGACCGAGCCGATCGCCAGCAGTCCCAGCCCGGCGATCAGCAGGATCAGCGCGGTGCGCATGTACCCGTCGGCGTGCGTCACATACTTGGCGACGCTGCGCACGCAGGCGAAGAACCCATACGCCAGATAGCCGCAGGCGATCAGATAGAACAGCGCATAACCCCAGTTGGTCAGCGTCCATTGACTCAGTGACGCATCGCGCATCTCCTCGGGCACGAACGACAGGCTCACCTGCAGCCCGATCAGTGCCGCGACGAGTGGGATGGCCTCGACGCCGGCACGCCGCTCACGGGTCACCGAGCGTCCGGGATAGAAGAACACGATGATCAAGGCGGCCACTCCCAGCGCCAGCAGACCATAGAGGACGACCCTCGAAGACCCGGCGAACAACCAGTCGTCGAGGGTGTGCGCGACCGAGTCGTTGTCGACGACGAAGGCCAGGGTCAACGCCGTGACCGCCACCGTCATGGCGAAGGCCTGCAAGCCACCGCCGTGCCGACGAAGTTGGTCGATCCGCCAGCACAACGCCGCGGCGAAGATGACCAGCGCGAGCACATTGATCACTGCCGGCGCCGTCAGCCATCGCGTGGCGAGGACCTCGGCGGCCAACGGATGCACCGACATCACAGCCACCCCTTGTGGCCTCCGAGAAGGCGCTGCAGCCCGCGGATCTCCGGGTCGGCGGAACTGTGCCCGACGCCGTCGCTGGCCTTGGCCGCCCACGTGAGGATCATCGATGCCAGGGTCTCGGCCTCACGTTCGCGGTCGTCGTCGTAGCAGGTGCCGCGCAGTGACGAGTCGGCGTCAGCGGCGCTGAGCCCGGCGAGCACTTCCGGCATGCTCGCAAGCATCTGATGACCGGCGATGAGATGCGCGAACTCGTGGATGACGATCTGATCGCGATGCCAGCGCGTGGTGTTGACCTGGTGGAAGAAGTAGTCGGCGTCTTCGGCGGCCAGCCACACCCCATTGGGCACCCCCGCCGGAAGCGGATGCGCGATGAGGCGGATCGGCCGTCCCCTGCGTTCACCGAAGCGGTCGCAGAGCTGATCGACGTCGAGCGGCAGATCGAGGTCGAGCGGGGCGAGTACCGAGCGGCACAGCGACCACATCTCGCGCGAACTGCGCATGGGACATCCTCCTCGTCGTGGCGGAGCGGGTCCGCGGCGACGACGGAGATCAGTCCTCGATCTCCTTGCCGCCGACGACGCGCAGCCGCGCATCGGCCTGCTCTTCGGTCAACCCCGCTGCCACGATATCCGGCGGATCCTTCGGCAGCCCCTGCTGCTCGCGCAGAACCTTGATGAGCTCGTTGACCACGGTCACCGAATCGCTGGACAGACCGGCCAGACGGAACGCCGCGAGCTGCACGTTCGTGTCGGCTTGCAGGCGCATCAGGTCGATCTCGTCCCGGGTGCGCTGGGCCGCCCGATCCTCGAGGAAGTAGTGCACGTCCACGCCGAACGCGGCCGCGATCCCCTCGACGGTACGAAACGACGGCGACTTGGCCTTACCCGAGCGCAACTGGCTCAGGTAGGACTCGCCGAGTCGGAATCCGCGCTCGGTCGATCGCGCCGCGATCGCCTTGGCGCTGTACGCGCGGCCATTGGGCCCCGGCACAGTGCGGAACAGCTCTTCCAATCTGCGCGCGAACAGGCCGGGGTCGGTGTCGACCGGCTTGTCTTTGTCGATCGCCCCCGTCGTCGAACCCGCGGGCCGTTCATCGCCTCGTGACGTCATACCTTCTCCGAAACCTGAAACTTGCATTTGCAAACATTAAAGACCGTAAACCCGAGATTCCGCAACGGCAGCTATCATCAAACTTCGCACGACCGCGTCCTCGGGATCTACTTCAGCCGCACAGCCAGTACTCCTGAAGCTTTTGTGGTGTTGGTCACAGTCAATGTGACAGGGGTCCATTGGCCGTGATCAGTCTGTGATCCTACAGTCACAGATCGGTGAATACGAGGCAAACACGGCCGTGCGAACAGTAATGGATCACTCGGAAATCGGGAGATCCACCCGACGACAGCAGGAGAGACCAGCGATGGGACGGCACCGCACACCGACGCCGCGTCGGCATCGAGGTGTGCCGTTACTCACGCTGCTCGCCACATTGATGCTGATGGTCGGCGCCGGGGTCGGGGTGGCCGTTGCCTCGCCGCCGAGCGGGACCGGCCCCACCGGCGGCGGGATCTGGTTCACCTGCTGCTCACATACGCAGCCGACCGGAAGCGGCAGCCAGTCGCCTGGTTCGTCCGGATCGTCCTCGTCATCCCCGTCGGGGTCGTCGCCGTCGGGCGGCGGCAGCGCTGGGGTCCCGACCTACACCCCACCTACCTACACCCCACCGACCGTGTCGACGTCCACCTCGTCGACGGGCAACGTGGTGAATCCGCAGCGTGAGCGGCCTGCGCCGACGGCCACCGCGCCCGCACCCGCGGCACCCGCGGTACCCGCCGCACCGGTGCCGCCGGTCGTGCCCGTCGCACCACCTGCCGCAGGTGCGGGTGGAGCCGATGGGGTTCCCGGGACATCCGCTCCGCACACCGGCCGATCGACACCGAATTCCGCTCCGACGGGTTCTCCGGCGCCGGCCGCACCCGCACCGCGCGCCACCACACCACGGCCGGTCACGACGGCTCCGCAGGCGGCACCCGCCGCGGAACCAAAAGTCACCCTCGCCGGCGTCGGCGGCTTCTTCCGCGATATCTCGCCAGGCCTGTTGCTATTGCTCGGCGCCGTCGCGCTCGTCGGCACCGGGCCGTTCCTCGACGCCCTGCGTTCGACGCGCCTCTGACCGTCGACGCAAGGTCAGCAACTCTTCTTGATAGGGGACGCGCCGAGCGAGGTCGGGATCGGTCCAGTCGCCGTCCATCCATTCCCGCAACACCTTGGTGGCGAGCACGTCGTCCTCGTTGTAGGCCAACAGCCGATCACGTTGGGAGAGATCGAGTTCGGTGGTGCCCAGCGCGACAGCCGCCTTGTACCAATCCATCGACGCGGCGCCGCCGGCCTCGTCGTCGCGCCAGGTGAAACCGGCGACGGGAGCGACCTTCTTCAAGCCTTTGCCCTGCGGGCACACGAAATTCGCGCTCACCGCCTCATAGATGTCGACCCACTCGGACGAATCGATGAACGCCTGGATCTCGGCGCGGGTGGGGATGCCCGGTGCGCCGGCGAACCGATCGGCCGAGGAGAGTAACCACCGGTTCTCGGCCTGCTGCGAATAGCAGTAGGCGGCAAAGGTTTTCCCGCTCTCGTGCGCGGCCTGCCGTTCGGCGTTCAACCACGCCCAGAACTCGGCGAACGAGCGCGCCTCGTCGGCGGTTGGCAGCGGATGCCAGGTGACGAACGGGCGATAGCGCACCGGCCGGTCGCGGTCGACGTTGTCGGTGAGCAGCGTGCCCCACAGGTAGGCGCCGTCCTCGCCGTAGCTCTCCATGTCGACGTCGACCTCCACGTCGGCCCGCTGCACCAGGGGGCGCTCGACCCGGCGCACCAGGGGCACGTCGGTGAGCCAGGCGATCGCGTTGACCACGGCGTCGTCGAAGGCCACGTTCGACGGCCACGACTGCGGCGCCGGCCCCTCGTAGCGGGCGAGCTGGTCGACGGTCCGGATTCCCGCCTCGGTCAGGGTGCCGGCCTGCCCCGAGGAGACCACGAGGCTGATGTCGCGGCGCGCCTCGAGTTCGGGACCACATCTCTCCCACCACGGGCAGCTGCGGCACTCGGAGACCCGGCGCGGTGCGGTCAGCACCGACCCCGCGGCGATGGCCTGTCGCCGCTCGAACACCGACCGGTAGTCGGGCAGCGTCGTTCCGATGCGGTGCACGACGATGCAATCGATGTCCAGGCCGATCACGCCAGCGCACAGGTCCGGTTCGTCACGCGTCGGGGCCAGACCCTCATCGAGCAGCATCTGGGTCAGATGGGCCAGACGTAGCTGGTCACGACGGTGGTTGCGGATCGTGCGGTGTGGGTCGGGGGTAGGCACCCAGCCCCACAGCGGGCTGGTCAGTAGCGCCGCCGTGCCCTCGGCGGGCGCACCGCGTCGCGGCTTGGCCGGATACGACGCCCGATGATTCACCACGATGATCGGGAGATAGCCGTCGTCGACGCGGACGAGAAGTTCCGAATGTCCCCGACGACCACGGTCGGGGTCGATCGGCAGCGTCGCATTCCAGATCCAGTGCGCACCCTCGTCGCATGCCTGCAACGTCCGCGCCGCCCGCTGTGCCGACGAACCCTGGCCGACGGTGACGAACGTGTTCGGCTCCTGGTCGCTGTGGATGGCACGCAGCAGGTCACGAACACGATCCCGATGCAACGCCGCAGCCTCGGTGCGACGCGCGGCCTCGGGCGTCTGCGGACGGTCCCAGGCCATGTCGGGGTGCGCGGAATCCAGGGCGAGGCGATGTTCGCACCCGGCGAGGTCACGGGCATGCAGCAGGCTCGGCACCGTCGTCGCCACCTCCTGCTGTCCCCGGTTGTGCGGTATCGCCCGTCACAGTCTGTTTCCGAGCCTATGTAATGCTTGTGTCGGTGGGTTCACCATCGCGGTTGCGCGCGTCATGTCGCGATCGTGTAGGTGGACTCGTACAGGTGGACAAAGACTCGGCAGTCCCAGCGAAAGGTGCCCCGATGGGTGTGTTCTCGTCCGACGGTAGAAGCCGTGCCGAACGGCGAGCCGAGGCCAAAGCACTGAAGGCCAAGGCGAAGCTCGAGGCAAAGTTCGAATCCAAGGATCGCCGCAAGGCCGCCAAGGAACGCCGCAAGGCGGAGCACAAGCTGCGGGGCAAAGAGCTCAAGGTCGAGCAGAAGACTGCGAAGAAAGCCGCCAAGGCCGACCGCAAGGCGAGCAAGGCGCAGGTGAAGGTCGCGCAGGCCGAGGCCAAGACGGTGGCCGCGAAGGCGAAGGCTGCCGCCGATGCCAAGCCCTACAGCCCGGCGAGCGTGCGTCGCTATCTGACGGTCGGACGGCTCGTCGCACCGATCGTCGCGCCGGTTGTGTATCGCGCCGCTGTGGCCGCGCGGGGTCGGCTCTCGTCGATGCAGGCCGAGCGGGTCGGCGTCGCACCGGATGTGCTGCGCCAGTTCTCCGGACACGGTGCGAGCCTCGCCGCACGGATCGCCACCGCCCGCACTTCCCTGGACAAGGTGGCCGCGCAGGACACCACCGCCGACGCCAAGGCCTTTGTCGACGCGATCGGCAAGCGTCTGGACAACCTCGCCATCGCGGTGGACGCCGCCGAGGCGATGGCCACGGGGCAGCGACGCACCACGCACCGCGCGATCGAGGACGAACTCGGCGCGATCGACGCCGACATCCTCGCCAGGCTCGGCGTCCGGTCCTGAGCGACGTGGGCGCCCGGTAACGGCACCCGGTGACGGCGTCGTGCTGTGTCCGGGGTGTCCGTGTCCGGTGTGTGCACGTGTCTAGGATTGGTTTCGCCACGTCAGCGACACGCGAGGGAGCGACCGCACCATGACCGACCCGGATCCGAACAAGGCGCACCCATCGTCCGACGGGCGGACGGCCGGGAGTGGTGCACCGGAGGCGGGCTCCGACACGGCCGGTCACAGCGCACCGGCCAAGAAGGCCGCCAAGAAGAGCCCGGCGAAGAAAGCACCCGCCAAGAAGGCCCCGCCGAAGACCTCTGACGTCGAGGAAACCGCCGCCGACAAGGCCGCAACCGACAAGCCGGCGGCCAAGAAGACCCCCGCGAAGAAGGCACCGGCAAGGAAAGCCGCGGCGAAGAAGGCACCGGCAAGGAAAGCCGCGGCGAAGAAGGCACCGGCAAGGAAAGCCGCGGCGAAGAAGTCCGCTCCGAAGAAGGCCACCGCCGAGAAAGCCCCAGTGAAGAAGGCGCCGGCGAAGAAGGCACCGCCCACCAAGCGGCCGTCACCGAGCGCGGGTACCGCGCCGGCCAAGAAGGCGCCACCCAAGTCGGCTCCCCCGTCACCGGAACCGACACCGGCCCATGCCGCTATCGAACCCGAACTGCCCTTCGACGAGTCGGCGGCCGCCGAGCCCACCACCGAAGCCGTGACGTCCACCCCCTCGGCTTCCGAGCAGCCTGCGTCCGCAGAATCCGACAGCGCCGCGGAATCCGGCAGCACGGCGATCGTCGACGTCGTCGCCGAATCCGATGCTCAGCGAGCCACTTTCGCCCAGCTGCGCGCCGGCGCCCCCACGGAACTCCCCTATCCCGTTCGTGTGCCGGTCGTCGTCGGCGGCGGACTACTCGCCGTCCTCCTGCTCCTCATCGAGGTACTTCGGCGTCGGCGGAGCTGACCGACCCTGGCCGCGGTTCGGTGTCTCTGGTGCCTACTCGCCGCGTAGCGCTCCTCGACACCTCGACCATCGGGATGGGAGGTTCCCCCCGCTGGTCGAGGTGCAAGCCGCCCGTGGCCCGGAATCCCTTCGGCACAAGGGGTCTCGAGGCTCGTCGCTAGCGCTCCTCGACACCTCGACCATCGGGATGGGAGGCTTCCCCCCGCTGGTTGAGGTGCGAGCCGCGACCGCGAATACAGTTTCCACCGAATTGGGTCAAAAACCCCGAAAAACGGGGTCGGATGCCCGCTCCGGTGGAAGTTATATTCGTATCGACCGCGACCATCGCATGAAGACGAGCTCCACCCACCGCGGCGTCGGCTCCTCAGGCGATGCGATTGAGGATCGCCTCGGCCACCTGCTCGGGGCGGCGTTGCGGAATCCAGTGGTCGACGCCTTCGAGGACGATGAAATCGTAAGGGGCATCCACCATCTGGGCACAACCACGGGCACCGGCCCGGGACAGGTAGATGTCGCCGTCACTCCAGATGTGGGTGGTCGGCACCGTGACCTTGCGGTTCATCAGACCACGATCGCCGTACTTCAGTGCGCGATACCAGTTGAGTCCGCCGGTCAGTGCACCGTAGTCGATGATGTCGGCCTGCAGCTGCTCGGCGAAGCCGGGCGGACCGAAACGTGCCGCCCGCGGGTTGGACATGCCTTTGCTCAGCGCCCATTCCGCGAATCCCGGGATCTGGAACACCCCCATGTACCACGACCGCAGCAGCTGGCCGCGCGGCATCGCGCGCAGATAGGCCCCCGGATGCGGAACCGCGAGTGCGGTCAGCGTGGCGACGCGATCGGGATGATCGGCGGCGACGGCCCACGCCACTCCCGATCCCCAATCATGGCCCACCAGATGGATTTTCGGGGCATTAAGTGCATCCGCCAGCGCGATGACGTCGCGGGCGAGCTCGGAGATCCGGTAATCACGGACGGCGGCCGGACGCGCCCGCGGGGAGTATCCGCGCTGATCGGGGGCAACAGTGCGGTAGCCGCGTTCGTTCAGGATCGGGGTGACCAGGTTCCAGCACGAGGCGCGCTCGGGGAATCCATGCAGCAACACGATCGGGATATCGGCGCCCGGCACCTCCCCCGACCCCACATTGCCTGAGTCGATCACATCGAAAACACATCCGTCCCTGCCGAATTCACTGATCCGGCCGGTCTCGCCGGTATTGCCGTCGTCCGTCATCATGCCTCCCGTCCATGACCGCCGAAGTCGTTCCGGCGGCAGCGCACTGATCGACAGTAGCGTGTCCGGCGCTCATCGAACCCGCTCACCGTTCACTGCCCCCGGTCCGCTCGGTCCGGACATAGGTGGCCGGGGGTTTCCCGACGATGCGACTGAACGCGCGCGTGAGATGCGATTGGTCGCTGAATCCCAGGCGCACCGCCGTGTCGGCCCAGTCGACGTCTCCGCCCGCATTGGCGATGGCCGCGACGTCGAGCATCCGGAACCGCTGGATGACCCACTTCGGTCCGATGCCCACGTACTCACCGAACTGCCGCTGCAACGTCCGCAAACTCACGCCCGCCTGTGCGGCGAGTTGCTCGGCACGAGTGATGGACGGGTCGTGTTCGGCCGCCTCGGCGAGCGCGGCGACTTCATCGATCACCGGGTCGTCGACGGGATCACGCTCGGCGAGCCACCGGACGGCGATCGTCACCAACTCGTCGTCGCCCGCGGACGGATCGAGGAGTTGCCGCGCGACCTCATGGTCATCGACGCCGAGCACGTCGGCCACCGTGCGCACCGATCGGGTCCACGCACTCACCGGACCGTCGAGGAACCCCCGAAACCCACCGGCACGGAAGGCGATGCCGAACACCTGGCCATCGTCGGTGAGCGTCCGCGAGAACCGGCTCTCCCCCACGCCATGCACCCAGAGCCTGCCGTCCTCGGCGGCGACGTGCACCACAGGTTGCGGAATGACCTGCTGCTCATGAATTTCGACGGTGGACCAGCGCACGATCCAGAAGTAGTCGACCCAGCGAGCGAGATCGGTAGGCGCACGCAGACGCGACACCCGGAACGGCATCGCGGCGGCAGGTCCGATGATCGCCCGTGGCCCGCGGCCCAGCACGGGCTGCGTGGTGAAGCCCTCGTTTCCGTCCTCGCTCATCACAACCAGTGTCGATCCGATGTCGCGTTTGTACAAGACCACACCCGCACCCCAACCGCACCCTGGAGCCATGAGCACCTCATCGACGTCCCGGACAAACTCCGTCACAGCCACATTCCAGGTCACCTCGTGGAACGAGGAGAAGATCTACACCACCGACGACCGCACCGTCGAGATCAGCGGCGTCACCTACCCGGCGCGGGGGTTCAGCCGCGCCGACGTCGCCTACTCCTACCAGGGTGACGTCACGGGCACGGGCACCCTCGCCTACCTGCTCACCTACATCGAGGGCGCCGACGCCCCGACTGCGGGCTTCGAGGCGTTCGAGGGTTCGATCGATGGCCACGAGGGCAGTCTCGTGCTGCGGCACAACGGTTTCCACAACGCCACCGGCGTGCACGAGACGGTCGAGATCGTCGAGGGCCTCGGCACCGGCGGTCTGGCAGCCATGCGCGGACACGCCGAGATCGACCTGGCCGGCCACAGCGACGACGGCTACCCGATCACCTTTCACTACACGATGGAATGAGCAATCCACCCGGGCCCACCAGCACGGCAGCCGCGACCGATTCGGTCGAGGCTGCCGTGGTCTGGCGGGCGTGATCAGACCGAGCGGTCAGATCAGCTTGTACACCGTCTGCCCGCCGACTGTCATCGCGGTGAAGTTCTGCGACACCCAGGTCGAGATCTCCGAATTACCGCCGGGACCGCCGCCCGATCCGCCGATGTAGTAGGCGATCTTGCCCTCCGACACCATCTTCTTGAATTCGTCGAGCGTGGGCGCGGGGTCGTTGCTCCAGCCGCCGATGGCCATCACCGACTTGCCGGTCGCGATCTCGATCCCCGACGCCGACTGCGATCCGTTGGTCGCCGCCGCCCAGGTGGTGTTGGTGGACTGCAGCAGCTTGACCAGATCGCTGTTCGACGAGACGTCGCCACCGAAACCACCCATGCCACCGCCACGTCGTCCCTGCTGATCCGAACCGTTCTGGGCCGAACCGTTTTGGGCCGAACCGTTTTGGGCCGAACCGTTCTGGGACGTGGTCCCCGACGGCGGGGTCCCCTGGGTACCCTGCGTCGAGCCGTGCTGCCCACCTTGTCCGCCGAAGCCACCCATGCCACCGGGTCCGCCCATACCGCCACCGGCCGAGGAGGTCTGCACCGCGGTCGGGATCGACCCGGTGTGTGCGGTGGCCGCGGTCGCGATCGAGAAGGCTGCGGTACCACCGAATCCGGCGAGTGCACCGGCCAGCACCGAGGCGGCCACGACCTTCTTCAGGCCCAGCACGCTTCCGGCGATCACACCGATCACGGCGACGACGGCCACCACACCGATCAGCCACCGGCACCAGACCGGACCCCAGTCGTTGCGATTGAGCAGCACGATGGCCCACCATGCGGCCAGCCCGATCATGGCGGCCATCGCGATGCGTCCGTCCCAGTGCGCCCGCCGCCGCCACGCGAACACCGATCCCAGACCGACCAGCGCGCCGATCGCCGGGGCCAGCGCCACCGTGTAGTACGGGTGGATGGTGCCGCTCATGTAGCTGAAGATCATCCCGGTCACCAGCAGCCAGCCACCCCAGGTGACGATGGCGCCGGACTCGACGCGGGCAACACCGTTGCGGTAGTTGAAGATCGGGAAGCTGCGGATCATCAGGTACACCCCGAAGGCCACCACGAACAGCGCCACCGGCAACAGCCAGGAGATCTCGTTGCCCATCTCCGAGCCGAACAGTCGATTCAGACCCGTCGAACCGCCGAAGGAGCCACCGGCCTGCCCGCCACCGGGGCCACCGCCGCCGCCCGGGCCGTTACCGCCACTGATGCGACCCAGCCCGTTGTAGCCGAGCACCAGATTCATGAACGAGTTGTCGGTGGAACCCCCGATGTAGGGCCGCGAGCTCGCCGGGACGAGGATCGTGACCAGCACGAACCAGCCCGCCGACACCACCAGCGCCACCGCGGCGAGCAGGAGCTGCCCGATCCGCTTGAGCCAGCCGTTGTTCGCGAACAGCAGGTAGGCCAGCGCGAATGCCGGCAGCACCAGCAGGCCCTGCATCATCTTGGTGAGGAACGCGAAGCCCAGCGCGACACCAACCAGGGCCAGCCAGCGGCCCGAGTTGGTCGCGATCGCCCGCGCCGTGCAGTAGGCCGCGGCCACCATCAACAGCACCAGCAGCGCGTCGGGGTTGTTGAAGCGGAACATCAGAGCGGCTGCCGGGGTGAACGCCAGAACGGCGCCGGCGATGAGGCCGGCCGCGGTGCCCTGGCGGGGATCGGCGATGACGCGGCGCATCGTCGCGTACATCAACGCGACCGCCGCGACGCCCATGATCGCCTGCGGGGCAAGCACCGCCCAGGAGTTCATCCCGAAGATCCGCACCGACAACCCGGTCACCCACAGCGAGGCCGGCGGCTTGTCGACGGTGATGAAGCTCGATGGATCCAGCGCGCCGAAGAACCAGGCACGCCAGCTCTGCGACCCCGCCCAGGCCGCCGCGGCGTAGAAGGTGTTGGCGTAGCCGCTGGCCGAGAGGTTCCACAGATAGAGAACGCCGGTGACGGTCAACAGGCCGGTCAGGCTCAGCTTGCTCCACGGCATCGGTCGCCCGCTGCGCCGATGGCTCGGCGGGGCGGCGTCGTCGGATGGCGGCGACGAACTCGGCCGATCCAGAATTGCGGTCATCATTCCTCCTGTCGCGAGACCTTCACGTCTCGGCGTTGCTCACTGCGTGTGTTGCCGGGGTGGACGTACGCCGGGCGATCCGCCCCGCCAGTGCACTGGCCTCGTTCATGCGGTGCACTGCATCGGGTTCAAGAATGATGTCCGGTTCTCCAGCCCGACTGGACGACGACTGGGAGAAGCCTGTGAGCGTGTGCGCGGTGTTGGATTACTCACACTTCCCTGTTACCTGGGCTTTCGCGTTTGTCAAAACCGTTACCGAAGCGAATTGTGGAACGTGAATGTGTTCGCGATCGCGAGGTAATGATGGACAACCGGATGTCGTATCGGCGGGGGGCCGCGTATCTACCGTGGTCCCACAATCCGTTGATGCGGCGCGGCGATCGGATGATCGCCACCGCGGTCGTCACGTCCGTCATGATCCTTCTCCTGGCGATCCCACTGAGCGTGTGGGCGGCCGATGCCACCTATCGCTCGGTCACCGACCGCGCCGACGCCGCGATCCCCATCTCCGCCACGGTCGTCAGCGTCTCCGACTCCGATCCGACCGCCGTCGAGACCACCGCCACCGTCTCGTGGCGCACTTCTTCGGGCGTGCACACCGATTCGACGTCGGTGCCCCGCGGCACCAAGGACGGCTCCACCACCCCGGCGTGGACCACTCCGGACGGCACCCGGCTCCAGGATCACCCCGGCCCCACCGAACGCGTTCTGGGCGCGGTGTGGGTGGGTGTGCTGGCGTGGTGTGCGATGTTCGCGCTGGTACTGAGTGGCGTCACCATGGTCCGACGCCGGGTCGCACGCGCCCACGACGTCCTGTGGGACCGCGAGTGGTCGCAGGCGGGCAACGCCAACGGCTGGGCGTCGCGCTGAACCTCAGCCCGGCCCGTCGACCCCGCTCGGCCGTGCCGGAGTCGTTCGGACGGGGTTCGGGACCACCGGCACGAACGCGTTGGCGGCGCGACCGTTCAGGGTCGGGGAGAGCCCGTTGATGAACGTCAGGACCTGGGCCGACTGCGCCGGCGGGTACGGCGTCGGGACGTAGTCGTTGTACGACTCGGTGCGTGACACCCGCGTCGGGATCACCCGGAAATCGACGCCGCGCACCGCGGTACCGGCCATGTCGAAGCGGGTTTGCAGGATGAAGGTGCGTTTGTCGGTGGGGCTGCTGTTGCCACCGAACGCGAAGTTGCCGAACGAATACGCGATCAGCTTGCCCCGATAGATCTCCATGGACTGGATGACGTGGGGATGGGTTCCGACGACGAGGTCGGCGCCCGCGTCGATCGCGAGATGGGCGAGCTCGGTCTGCACGCCGTACGGTTCGTGTTCGCTCTCGATGCCCCAATGCATGAACGGGATCACCACGTCGGCGCCGCGGGCTCGCAGGGACTTGATGTCCGACACCAGCTTTCGACGCATCTGCACACTGTCGGTCCACGCCTGATACCCGACGAAGCCGAACGTCACGCCCTTGATCATGGTCAGGTTGTCCAGGTCGTACCCCGACCCCTCGCTCTCGTCACCGGTGCCGAAGTACCCGACACCGACACCCCGGAGCGCGGCGAGCGTGTCGTCGAAACCGACCTGGCCGTAATCGAAGGTGTGATTGTTGGCGACGGTCACCACGTCGATCCCGCCCGCGGGCAGAGTCGCCGCGAGCGCCGGATCGCCATGGAAGTGATAGACCTCGCCCTCCCCCTTGTAGCGCTGGGTGCCGCGGCGCGTGAGTGCCACCTCGAAGTTGGCGACGGTCGGGTCGTCCGCGTCGAACAGCGCTTTGACGTTCTGGAAGAAGTAGTCCGGCCGCCGCCCGTTGTCCGCCCACACCGTCGGCAACGACGTCGCCGTGGAGAACTTGTCGTCGGTGCCCAGGATGTTGTCACCGGTGAAACTCAGCACGAGCTGCTGGGCACGGGGCGTCGGGGGCGTGGCAACCATGGGCCCGGGCACGACCCGCGCGACCGGTGCAGCCGTCGTCGACGACGACGCCGACGAGGCCGCCACCACCCCGACCACGACGGCGATCAGCACGACCAGCCAGACGCCGGAACGTCGGCGCACACTCGCGAACACTCTTGCATCCAACCGGATTCGCACGCTGCGCGCGTGTCGGCTGATCAGGGGATTTCAGGTCCCGGAGGGGCCGGAAGGGGCTGGAACCGTCGGTATTCGAGTGCTCGAGAACGCGGTCAGCGACCGGGCAGATACTTCAGCGCGCGCATCGCGAACGGCGTCGCCGCGCGATAGAGGCCCTGCGGGATGCCGGGTGCGCGATCGATGCCGATGAACCGCTGCTCGGCGATCGTCTGCGGCTCGGTGTATTTGAGCAGGCCCTCCTCGCCGTGCCGGCGCCCGACGCCGGAGATGCCCATGCCGCCCATCGGAGCTGCTGTCGACGCCCACGCCGCGGCATAGCCCTCGTTGATGTTGACCGTGCCGGCCCGCAGCTTCTCGGCGATCCGCTGGGCCTCGTCACTGCTGCCCGCCCACACGCTGGCGTTGAGTCCGTAGTCGGTGTCGTTGGCGAGTTTGATGGCCTCGTCGATCGAGTCGACCGGGTACACCGACACCACCGGACCGAAGGTCTCGTTGGCGAAGCACTCCATCGCATCGGTGACTCCGGTGAGCACGGTCGGCTCAAAGAAGAACGGTCCCAGGTCGGCGCGGCGCTTGCCGCCCGCGATCACCGTGGCGCCCTTGGCCACTGCGTCGTCGACGTGCGCCTGGGCGGTGTCGACCTGGGCGGCCGAGGCGAGCGAGCCCATGTCGGCACTGAAGTCGTAGGTGGCGCCCAGGCGCATGCCGCGGACGAATGCACCGAACTTCTCGATGAACTCGTCGGCGATGATCGAGTCGACGTAGAGGCGCTCGATGGAGATGCACAACTGCCCGGAGTTCGAGTAGCAGGCGCGGGCGGCGCCCTCGACGGCGCGGTCGATGTCGGCGCCCGCGGTGACGATCATCGGGTTCTTGCCGCCGAGTTCGGCGGAGAAGCCGATCAGACGGCGGCCGGCCTGCTCGGCGAGCGTGGCGCCGGTGGCCGACGAGCCGGTGAACATGACGTAGTCGGTGGTGGCGACGATCGCTTGTCCGACAACACTTCCCGGGCCTGGAACGACTGCGAACAACTCGGCGGGCAGGCCCGCCTCGTAGAGCAGTTCGGCCAGGGCCAGCGCACAGTACGGGGTCTGGCTGTCGGGTTTGATGACCACGCCGTTGCCGGCGAGCAGCGCGGCCACGGCGTCGGAGACGGCGAGGGTCAGCGGATAGTTCCACGGGCTGATCACGCCGACGACGCCCTTGGGCTGATAACGCACCCGCACACTCGTCGCGCCCGGGATGATGCCCTTGACCTTGCGGTCGGCGAGCATCTTGGGGCCCGCGGTGGCGTAGTGCCGCGCGGTCAGCGCGACGTCGATGACCTCTTCCTGGGCGTAGACGCGCGCCTTGCCGGTCTCGGCCTGCGCGATGTCCATCAGCGACGCCGCGTTGCGGTGCACCAGTTCGGAGAATTTGTCGAGGACCTTGGCGCGCTCCTGCGGGCTGCGGGCGGCCCAGCCCTCCTGGGCGACGCGGGCGCGGGCGACCGCGGTCTCCAGATCGGCGGCGGTGCCGACCGGGATGGTGGCCATCTCGACACCGCTGAACGCCTCGAGGACCGGGCGGGTGGGCCGGTCGGCGGCGTTGTCGATGGCGACGAGCGCACCGAGGCGGGCGAAGTATTCGGGAGTGGGTCGGGCCATGATCTGTGCGCTCCTCGTCAGCGATCGGGAGATGGGTGTGCCGGTCAGACGGCGGCGACGAGCACGATGCCGTCGTCGTCGGAGTAGAGGGTGTCGCCGGGGACGAAGGTGATGCCGCCGAGGTCGATGGGCACGTCGCGCTCACCTGCACCGGTCTTGGTGGACTTGCGCGGGTTGGTGCCCAGTGCCTTCACCCCGATCTGCATACCGCCAATCGTTTTCGCGTCGCGGATCGCGCCGTTGACGATGACGCCGGCCCAACCGTTGGACCGGCCGAGTTCGGCGATCAGGTCGCCGACCAGTGCGGTGTGCACCGACGCGTCGCCGTCGACGACGAGGACACCACCGGGGTTGGATTCGCCGAGCACCGACTTGAGCAGGGCGTTGTCCTGGAAGCAGCGCACGGTGCTCACACGGCCGACGAACTCGCGCACGCCGCCGTACTGGGTGAACTGGACGTCGCAGCTACGGACATCGGCACCGATCTCGTCGACCAGGTCGGCGGTCGGGGTGAAGGTGAGCTCACTCATGCCGACCAGCATAGGTGTAACCGCAACCAACAGGTAATGACCCCTGCCTAGCCGACAGCGCCCTTCACCTCGCCGGCAGCGCCTTCGAGACGCGTCCTCAAGCGCTCTCGGCGTCGAAACGAGCGCTGTCGGCGACAAAACAGGCGCTCTCGGCGTCGAGACGAGCGCCGTCGGCGACGGTCACCCCTCGTCGGGCTTGACCAACGGGAACGGCAGCGATTCGCGGATCGACTGGCCGGTGATCAGCATGACGACGCGGTCGACGCCGACACCGAGCCCGCCGGTGGGCGGCATCGCGTATTCGAGTGCCTCGAGGAAGTCCTCGTCGAGTTCCATCGCCTCCGGATCGCCGTCGGCGGCCAGGATCGATTGCGCCGTCAGCCGTTTGCGTTGTTCGACCGGATCGGTGAGTTCGGTGTAGGCGGTGCCGAGTTCGACGCCCCAGGCGACGAGATCCCACCGTTCGGCGACGCCCGCGCGGCTGCGGTGCGCACGCGTCAGCGGCGAGGTCGAGGTGGGGAAGTCGATGTAGAACGTCGGGAACGTCGTGCGGTCCTCACCGAGGTGCTCGTACAGTTCGAGCACCAGTGCCCCCGCATCCCAGTCGGGGCGGTGAGCGATCTCCAGCCGATCACAGATCCGACGCAGGTCGTCGGCGCTGGTCTCCGGTGCGATCTCCTCACCGGCACCCTCGGAGACCACCTCGTGCACGGTCTTGACCGGCCAGTCGCCGGAGATGTCGATGCGCTCGACGGTGCCGTCGTCGCCGGTCCGGTAGATCACCGGCTCACCGTGCGCCGCGGTCGCGGCGAACTGGATCATCTCCCGGGTCAGATCGAGCATCTTCAGGTAATCACTGTGCGCCTCATAGGCTTCGAGGCTGGTGAACTCGGGGTTGTGGCTGAAGTCGACGCCTTCGTTGCGGAAGTTCCGCCCGATCTCGTAGACCTTCTCCACCCCACCGACACAGAGTCGCTTGAGATACAGCTCGGGTGCGATACGCAGATACAAATCGAGGTTGTAGGCGTTGATGTGCGTCTGGAACGGGGTGGCGTTGGCGCCGCCGTGGATTCGCTGCAGGATCGGCGTCTCCACCTCCAGGAAGTCGCGTGCGGCGAGGAAGTCGCGCAGCGCCTTGACGACGACGCTGCGGGTCTTGAGCAGGTCCCGGCTGCGGGCGTTGGTCGCCAGATCCAGATAGCGTTGGCGCACACGGGCTTCCGGGTCGGTCAGACCGGCCCACTTGTCGGGCAGCGGGCGCAGGCATTTGCCGTTGATCCGCCACGCGTCGATCAGCACCGACAGTTCGCCCTTGCGGCTCTCGCCGAGCATGCCACGCACCTCGACGAGATCACCGAGGTCCACGTCGGAGCCGAAATCCGGTGTGCCCGGAATGATCCGGGAGTCCTCGATGAGCAGCTGCACCTGTCCCGACCAGTCGTGGAGGTCGGCGAAGATCACCTTGCCGAAGTCGCGCAACCGGGTGATCCGGCCGGCGATGGTGACCTGGGTGCCCTGCGGCAGTTCCCGGGCCGCGGCGATGGTGTGGGTGGGCGCGTCGGCCGGCGGGTACGGGTCGAAGCCCTCGGCGACGAGCCGTTCGAGCTTGGCCATCCGCACCCGGACCTGCTCGGGCCGATGCACGGTGACCGCCTGTTGATCGGCCTCCTCGGCGAACTGCGCGACGAGCGCATCGACGTCGATTCCCGGCGGCACCGAGGGCTCGCCGGCTTCGTACTGTTCCTTGCGGCCGAAGCGCGGTAGGCGCACGAAGCCCTCGGTGACGATGCTCGCCAGCCCCGCGCGCGGGAGCATGCGGGCGTCCTCGAAGCACAGGTATCGCGGCTGCCAGTCCGGCAGGTACTTCGCGTTGGAGCGGTAGAGCGACTCCATCTGGAAGAACCGTGAGCCGAACATCAATGCCGAGTAGCTCGCCCGCATCACCGGGCCGGCGCCGATCTGCCCGCCGTGCTCGAAGAAGGCGCGGAAGGTCGCGAAGTTCAGGGAGATGTCGGTGACGCCGACCTGTTCGGCACGCTGGCACAGCTCGACGACCATCGTCTCCACCACGCCGTTGACGCCGTTGCGGTCGCGGCGCATCAGGTCGAGCGACACCCCTCGCCGCCCCCACGGGACGAAGGACAGCAGGCCGATGACCTTCTCGTCGTCGGTGCCCTCGTTCTGGATCGCCTCGACGAGCAGGCAGTTGCCGTCGGCGGGATCACCGAGACGCGAGAGCGCCATCGCGAAGCCGCGTTCCTCGTCGGTGTCGCGCCACGCGTCGGCGCGGGCAACCGCCTCGGCCATCTGTGCGTCCGACAATTCACTGTGCCGCCGGATTCGTACCGTGACCCCGGCCCGCCGGTTACGGGTGACCGCCTGGCGCACGCTCTTCATCGCCGGTCCCGACAGCGTGAAGTCGCGGGTGTGGATGATCGCCTCGTCACCGATGTTGAGCGTGCCGAAGCCGGCGGCGTCGTAGGCCTCGGCGCCACGCTCGCTGGCACCCATCGCCGCCGGATGCCAGCCGTACCGCTCGCACAGGGTCAGGAACTCCGCGATCGCCCCCGACCACGAGTCCGGGTCGCCTATCGGATCACCGCCGGCCAGTCCGACGCCGAGTTCGACGCGATAGGTGATCGCCGCCCGACCGTCGAGCGAGAACACCACGGCCTTGTCGCGACGGGTGGAGAAGTAGGCCAGCGAATCGTCGTCGCCGAACCGGTCGATGAGCGCGCGGATCAGTCGTTCGTCCTCCGCGGTCATCAGCGATTTGAGCCGCTGCGACCGGAACAGCACGATCGCGGCGGCAATCAGGGCGACGGCTCCGAACAGTCCCAGCAACCCGTTGATCCACGGGTGGGTGTGATGGCCGTCGAAGGTGCGCTGATCGATGGTCGCGAAGGCGACGACGCGGTTGAAGGCGTACGGCAGACGCTCCCCCGACTCCAGGCTGCCGGGCACCAGCACCACCAGACCCCAGCCCAGCATGGTGGCGACCACCAGCCCGGTGATCAGCACACCGAGCGCCCGGAGCAACGCGGCGCGGCGGACCCGGGTGTAGAACTGCCGGAACGTGAGAACCAGGAAGAACAGGATGGCCACCTGTATCGCCAGCCCGACCCCGGTGTTGATCCGCTCGGTGCGGGTCATATCCAGGTCGGAGCCGATGGCCGGGATCAGCAGCAGTGCGTTGGTGAGCATGAACAGCACCAGCAGGATGACGCAGATCCACCAGGCGATGCGTTTGCGGGCGGCGAGCGCGATCGCCACCAACGCCAGCACATAGGCCCACGCGAAGCTCGTCTCGGGCATCGCGACGATGTAGTTGTCGACGTAGTCGCGAGGTACGTGAATCCAATGCCGGAAGAACGGAAAGATACTCGACGCCAACGCAATTGCCGCCATGACACCCACGACGGTGCCGGCGATCCGTGGCGCGTTGTGCCCGAAACCCCGGGGATGCCGGATCTGGTCGAGCAGATCCGCCGAACGGCGTTCGGCCGCTGTCCGATCCGGCGGCACCGATCCGTGCTGCTTCTCGTCGTCGGGGGCCTGCTGCACTCCGGTCTCGACCACCATGACAGACAACCTTAGTGCGCGGTTCGGCTCGCCGGGAACGCTTGCCGTCTGCCAGGATGACGGTGTGTTCGACGTTGCGATCAGTGATCAGGTCATCCGGCTCGGCCAGTTCCTGAAACTGGCCAACCTCATCGACTCCGGCGCGGAGGCCAAGGAGGTCATCGCCGACGGATTGGTCTGCGTCAACGGCGACGTGGAGACCCGACGCGGCCGTCAGCTCGTGGTCGGCGACGTCGTCGAATTGGGCGGGCAGTCCGCGCGTGTCTCGGCCGGATGAATCCCACCGACCGGGGCCAACGGCAGCGGCCCGCTCCGGCTCAACCGTGGAGTCGATTCAGCCGTGGAGTCGACGGAGCTCGGCAGCGGTGATCAGTCGCTCGGCCTCGGCCGGGAACATTCGTGCCTGACGGCGGGGCCGTCGGATGGACAGCGCCCCGAGCCGGGCGGGTCGACGGGGCCCGTGGAGTGTCTCAGCCAACTTCATGACTCAACGCTTCCCTGAATCAATACAACGGATACTAACTTTGTCTTACTGTAGCGGCGGTTCTCGAACTCGCAACCGCACCCGTGTACGTCGATGATGACACGGAGATCGTTACCGCCCTGGTAGCGACGCGCGACCCGGTGACCTGCGGGAAATCACCACGTGTCGAAGATCACGCCAGCCCGGCGAGGTAGTCGTGCGCCCATTGCACCGCCGTCACGCCCGGCTTGACCTGGTACGTCGCATAGTCGCCGTGCGATCCGGACTGGATGAACTTGTTGAATTCGATGATCTGCTCGCGCGCCCGCGCGTTGCTCAGCTCCTGAACGATCCGCCCCGGGCCGCCCTGGGTGAGCATCTCGTTGACGATCGCCGCCGCCTCGAGCTGGTACTGCCCGTACTGGCTGGGCGTCGGATCGCTTGTCTCGGCGAGGTAGCCGACAACGCGCGTGACGTAGTAGTCGCGCGGGGTGTTGCAGTAGAGATCACTCGGCACGCAGATCTGGCGGGTGACCGGCGTCAGCCATCCCATGCCGCCGATACGGGGTCCGCCACTGCCCTGGCCGGTCAGCGGGGGTCCCACCAGAGGATCCTTCGACGAACGACGCGGATCGGCGAGGAGCACCACCCCGGCGACCTGCTGCGGACGCACCCGCTCGGTGCCCGCGCCGACCTCGGAGGCGAAGTCGCCCGCGGCGTCGGCGCCCTGGCTGTACCCGGTCAGCGCGATCTTGGTGGCCGGGCAGCTTCGCAGCATGGTGACCGCGAGGCCGGTGACGTTCGAGACCGCCTGCGCCTTGGACTTGCCGTAGATCGCCTTCTCCCAGGGGAATGCGGTCGCGTCATAGCGCACGTAGGCGACCTGGGTGTCGGCGCCGAGACCGGAGGTCACGTCACCGAGCAGTCCGGGTCCGTCGGCCCACGTGCCCGGCACCGCGATGACATAGAGCCGCGGGCAGTCGGCGGCGTGCGCCGTGCCACCCGTCGCGACCGCGCCGATCGCAGCGATGAGCAGGGTCAGGACCATCACGAACAGCTTGCGCACGAGCGCCTCCCCTTCAATCGTGGCCATCCGTCCGGGTCCTGCAGAACCGGCGACCACCGACCAATACCCGAACGAGTTTAGGACCGGGGAGACGGTCCGCAAACCCTTCGGCGACGAAATACCGGTGAACGACACCGCCTATCGGACAAAGGAGCCATGCTGTGGTCAACGTCTCGCGCACCTTCACCGTCGACCGTCCCCGCGACGAGGTCGTCACCTATCTCCGCGACTTCGCCAACGCGGAGCAATGGGATCCGGGAACCGTCGAATGCACGCAAAACACCCGGGGCCCAATCGGTCTCGGCACCAGCTGGCATAACAAGACCAAGCTGTACGGCATCTCCACCGAGCTCACCTACGAACTCACCCGCGACGACCCCGACCACCTCGTGTTCACCGGTTCCAACAAGACCGCCACGACGACCGACGACCTCTCGTTCACCGACGCCGGGAACGGCCGCACCTCGATCACCTATGCCGCGACCGTCGATTTCCAGCGGTTCGGCGCCATCGCCGAACCGATCTTCGGGGTCATCTTCAACCGTCTCGCCGACTCGGTGCCCAAGGAGATGACCAAGGCCCTCGAAGGCCGGTCGAACTGATCGCCGCCGAGCTGATCACCACCGATTGAGCACGCCCTCCGCAGACGACTCGACCGGTGACCGGCGCCCCAGGCGGGGCCGCCGACCACCGGTCGTCGTGATCGTTGCGCCTCAGCGCTGGGCGACCTGAGTGGGGTAAATCGGAGCGGGCAGATCGGTGCGGCCGGCGAGATACTGATCGGCGGCCGCCGCGGCCGAACGACCCTCGGCGATCGCCCACACGATCAGCGACTGACCGCGGCCGGCGTCGCCGGCGACGAAGACGTTCTCCTGGCCGACGGCCCGGAACTCGTCGTCCCGCTTGATGTTTCCGCGCTGGTCGTATTCGACGCCGAGCTTGTCGAGCAGGTCGGCGCGTTCGGGTCCGACGAAGCCCATCGCCAGCAGCACCAGGTCGCACTCGAGCTCGAAGTCACTGCCCTCGACCTTTTCGAAACGACCGTCACGCATGACCACCTCGTGCGCCTTGAGGCCGGTGACCTTGCCGTTCTCGCCGACGAACATCTCGGTGTTGACCGAGAACACCCGCTCGCCACCCTCCTCGTGGGCCGAGGAGACGCGGTACATCAGCGGGTAGGTCGGCCACGGGGTGGACTCGGCGCGCTCCTGCGGCGGGCGCGGCATGATCTCGAATTGGTGCACGATCTCGGCGCCCTGACGCAGCGAGGTACCGAGGCAGTCGGCGCCGGTGTCGCCGCCGCCGATGATGACGACCTTCTTGCCCTTCGCGGTGATCTGGCCGTCGACGGTGTCGCCGAGCTGTACGCGGTTGGCCTGCGGCAGGAACTCCATCGCCTGGTGGATGCCGTCGAGTTCGCGGCCCTCGATCGGCAGATCGCGGCCGATGGTCGAGCCCATCGCCAGGATGACGGCGTCGAAGTCCTCACGCAGTTGCGCGATGGTGATGTCGACCCCGACGTTGACACCGGTGCGGAACACCGTGCCCTCGGCCTTCATCTGCTCGAGACGACGGTCGATGTGGCGCTTCTCCATCTTGAATTCGGGGATGCCGTAGCGCAGCAGGCCGCCGATGCGGTCGGCCCGCTCGTAGACATAGACGGTGTGACCGGCGCGGGTGAGCTGCTGTGCGGCGGCCAGTCCCGCGGGCCCGGACCCGACGACGGCGATGTTCTTGCCGGTGTGCTCGGTCGGCAGTACCGGGGTGACCAGTCCACTGTCCCAGGCGTTGTCGATCAGCTCGACCTCCACCTGCTTGATGGTGACCGGCGGCTGATTGATGCCGAGGACGCACGACGCCTCGCACGGCGCCGGGCACAACCGTCCGGTGAACTCCGGGAAGTTGTTGGTGGCGTGCAGACGTTCGATCCCGTCGTCCCACCGATCCTTGTACACCAGGTCATTCCACTCGGGAATGAGATTGCCCAGCGGACAACCGTTGTGGCAGAACGGGATACCGCAGTCCATGCACCGGCTGGCCTGGCTCTGCAGGTGGTCCTTGCTGAAGTCGGTGTAGACCTCTTTCCAGTCGAGCAGGCGCAGGTCGACCGGACGACGGTCGGGCAGCTCCCGCTCGGTGTGCTTGAGGAATCCTCTGGGGTCAGCCACGTGCGGCCTCCATGATCGCTTCGTTCACGTCTCGTCCATCTCGCTCGGCGTCCGCGGCGGCTGCCAGCACACGCTTGAAGTCGCGCGGCATCACCTTGGCGAACTGTGTCTGCGTGGTCTCCCACTGCTCGATCAGTGCTGCGGCAACCGGTGATTCGGTTTCGTCGCGGTGCTCGGTGATGATGCCCGCGAGGAACTCGAGATCCTCGTCATCGAGCGGTTCGAGTTCGACGAGCTCGGGATTGAGGTTGTCGGCGAAGTTCTGCTGCGGGTCATACACATAGGCGATCCCGCCGGACATGCCCGCGGCAAAGTTGCGTCCGGTGCCGCCGAGGACAACCACACGACCGCCCGTCATGTACTCGCAACCATGGTCGCCGACGCCCTCGACGACCGCGGTGGCACCCGAGTTGCGCACGCAGAACCGCTCACCGACCACACCGCGCAAGAAGATCTTGCCCGCCGTCGCACCGAATCCGATGACGTTGCCGGCGATGATGTTCTCCTCGGCGACGAATCCGTCCGGGGCGTTGCGCGCCGGACGCACCACGATGCGCCCGCCCGAGAGTCCCTTGCCGACGAAGTCGTTGGCGTCGCCCTCGAGGCGCAGCGTGATGCCCTTGGGCACGAACGCACCGAAGCTGTTGCCCGCCGAGCCGGTGAAGTCGATCATGATCGTCCCGTCCGGGAGACCTTGCGCGCCATAGGCCTTGGTGACCTCGTGGCCGAGCATCGTGCCGACGGTGCGGTTCACGTTGGTGATCTTCGACGAGAAGCTCACCCGGGTTCCGTGGTCGATCGCCTCCCGGCTCTGCGCGATCAGCTGCTGATCGAGCGCCTTGTCGAGACCGTGATCCTGCACGCCGGAGCAGTACAGGTCCTGGTTCATGAACGGCGACTCGGTCTCGGCGAGCACCGAGGACAGGTCGAGCTTGCCGGCCTTCGCCGAACCCCAGTGCGACAGCGCCTTTCCGGTGTCGAGGGCCTCGACGTGGCCGACCGCCTCCTGCAGGGTGCGGAAGCCCAGACGGGCCAGCAACTCGCGGACCTCCTCGGCGATGAAGAGGAAGAAGTTCTCCACGAACTCCGGCTTGCCGGTGAAACGCTCACGCAGCAACGGATTCTGGGTGGCCACACCCACCGGGCAGGTGTCGAGGTGGCACACGCGCATCATGATGCAACCCGACACCACCAGTGGTGCGGTGGCGAACCCGAATTCCTCGGCGCCAAGCAGCGCGGCGACCACCACGTCGCGTCCGGTCTTGAGCTGGCCGTCGACCTGTACCGAGATGCGATCGCGAAGACCGTTGAGCAGCAACGTCTGCTGGGTCTCGGCCAGACCGATCTCCCACGGCGCACCCGCATGCTTGAGCGAGGTGAGCGGCGAGGCGCCGGTTCCGCCGTCGTGTCCGGAGATGAGCACGACGTCGGCGTGTGCCTTGGACACACCCGCGGCGACGGTGCCCACACCGATCTCGCTGACGAGCTTGACGTGGATGCGCGCCTGCGGGTTCGCGTTCTTCAGGTCGTGGATCAGCTGGGCCAGATCCTCGATCGAGTAGATGTCGTGGTGCGGCGGCGGCGAGATCAGCCCGACACCGGGAGTGGAGCCACGCACCTCGGCGACCCACGGGTACACCTTGTGCGGCGGCAACTGGCCACCCTCGCCGGGCTTGGCGCCCTGCGCCATCTTGATCTGGATGTCGGTGCAGTTGCTCAGGTAGTGCGAGTGCACACCGAAACGGCCCGACGCGACCTGCTTGATCGCGCTGCGGCGCCAGTCACCGTTCTCGTCGTGGTGGAAGCGACGCGGATCCTCGCCGCCCTCACCGGAATTCGAGCGTCCACCGAGACGGTTCATCGCGATCGCCAGGGTCTCGTGCGCCTCGGCCGAGATCGAGCCGAAGCTCATCGCACCCGTCGAGAATCGCTTGACGATGTCGCGTGCCGATTCGACCTTGTCGATCGGGATCGGGTCACGGTCACCGAAGTTGAAGTCGAACAGACCGCGCAGCGTCGCGAGCTTGCGCGACTGGTCGTCGACGAGCTTGGTGTATTCCTTGAACACCTTGTACTGACCGGTGCGCGTCGAATGCTGGAGCTTGAACACCGTGTCCGGGTTGAACAGGTGGTACTCGCCCTCACGGCGCCACTGGTATTCACCGCCGACCGGCAGTTCACGGTGGGCCCGCTCGCTGGGACGGTCGTTGAACGCCAACGCATGCCGGGCGGCGACGTCGGCGGCGATCTCGTCGAGACCAATTCCGCCGAGCTGGCTGCGCAGCCCCGTGAAGAACTCGTCGACGGTGTCCTGGTTGATGCCGATGACCTGGAACAGCTGGGCGCCGGTGTAGGAGGCGAGGGTGGAGATACCCATCTTGCTCATCACCTTGAGCACGCCCTTGCTCGCGGCCTTGATGTAGTTGGCGCGGGCGGTCTCGAAGTCGACGTCACCCAGCGCGCCCCGCTCGACCATGTCCTCGATCGACTCGAAGGCCATGTACGGATTGACCGCCGCCGCACCGAATCCCACGAGAGTGGCGACGTGGTGGACCTCGCGGCAGTCACCGGACTCGATGATCAGGCCGACGCGGGTGCGCTTGCGCTCGCGCACCAGGTGGTGGTGCACGGCCGCGGTCAGCAGCAGCGACGGGATCGGGGCCAGGGTCTCATCGGATTCGCGGTCGCTCAGGATGATCAGGTTCACCCCGTCGGCAATCGCAGCGCTGACCTTGGCGCGGACCTCGTCGAGAGCCGCACGCAGACCGGCACCGCCCTCGGCGACCGGGTACAGGCCGTGGATGTGGGCGCTGCGGAAGTCCGGCAGGTTCGGGTCGTCGTTGATCCGGACGAGCTTGGCGAGGTGGTCGTTGTCGAGAACCGGTGTCGGCAGGACGATCTGCCGGCACGACTGCGAGCTCGGATGCAGCAGATCGGCCTCAGAACCAATGGTCCCGCCGATCGCGGTGACGATCTCCTCGCGGATCGCGTCCAGCGGCGGGTTGGTGACCTGGGCGAACATCTGCTGGAAGTAGTCGAACAGCATCCGCGGCCGGGCCGAGAGCACCGCGATCGGGGTGTCGGTGCCCATCGAGCCGATCGCCTCGGCACCGGTGCGCGCCATCGGCGCCACCAGCAGGTCGAGCTCCTCGGTGGTGTACCCGAAGGTCAACTGCCGCAGGGTGACCCGGTGATGCGACATGTGCTGGTGCGGCAACGCCTTGACGTTGTCGATGTGCACCAGACCCTTGTCGAGCCACTCCTGGTACGGGTGCTCGGCGGCGAGCTGATCCTTGATCTCCTCGTCGTCGACGATGCGGCCGGCGGCGGTGTCCACCAGGAACATCCGGCCGGGCTGCAGCCGCATCTTCTGCACGACGTCGGCGTGGTCGATGTCGAGGACGCCGACCTCCGAGGCCATCACGACCAGGCCGTCCTTGGTGACCCAGATCCGGCTGGGGCGCAAGCCGTTACGGTCGAGGACGGCGCCGACGACGGTGCCGTCGGTGAAGCAGACCGAGGCCGGTCCGTCCCACGGCTCCATCAGCGTGGCGTGGTACTCGTAGAACGCCTTGTGCTCGGGCTTCATCGACTCGTGACGCTCCCAGGCCTCCGGGATCATCATCAGCACCGCGTGCGGCAGGCTGCGGCCACCGAGGTGCAGCATCTCGAGGACCTCGTCGAACCGCGCGGTGTCCGACGCGCCCGGCGTGCACACCGGGAAGATCTTCTGCGAGACGTCGTCACCGAACAACTCGGTGTCGATGAGCGCCTCACGGGCCCGCATCCAGTTCTCGTTACCGGTGACGGTGTTGATCTCGCCGTTGTGGGCGACGCGCCGGAACGGATGCGCCAGCGGCCACGACGGGAAGGTGTTGGTGGAGAAGCGCGAGTGCACCAGGCCCAGTGCGCTCTCGACCCGCGAGTCCTGCAGGTCCAGATAGAACTCGCGCAGCTGCGGGGTGGTCAGCATGCCCTTGTAGACGAAGGTCTTGCCGGACAGGCTCGGGAAGTACACGGTCTCGCGGCCCGGGCCGTCGGCGCCCGCACCCTTGGTGCCGAGTTCGTTCTGGACGCGCTTGCGCACCACGAAGGCCCGGCGTTCGATCACCATGCCGTCGGGATCGGGCGTGCCCTCGGGCAGCGCGATGAACACCTGGCGGAAGGTCGGCATCGCGTCGCGGGCGAGTGCGCCGAGACCGTTCTCGTTGACCGGCACCTCGCGCCAGCCGAGCATCCGCAGCCCCTCGGCCTCGACGATCTTCTCGACCGATTCGCACGCCTCGGCGGCGTCCTTGGAGCCCTGCGGCAGGAAGGCGATACCGGTGGCGTAGCCGCCCTCGGCGGGCAGCTCGAAGTCGACGACCTCACGCAGGAAGCGGTCGGGAACCTGGATCATGATGCCGGCGCCGTCACCGGTGTTCGGTTCGGCACCCGCGGCTCCGCGGTGCTCGAGGTTGATCAGCGCGGTGATGGCCTTGTCCACGATGTCCCGGCTGCGTCGACCGTGCATGTCGACGACGAAGGCGACACCGCAGGCGTCGTGCTCGTGGATGGGGTCGTACAGCCCTGTGGGACCAGGAGCATGCTTCATAATCTGCCTCACTTCGCGCGCGACGTTGCGCACCGATTGACCCGTATACGTCTGTGCGGACGCGACACCGTCACCTGTGCCCTCGGAAGAACCGAAACCATGGGCTGACCTGGTTCTTCCGACGATCCGACGGTGGCGTCCCCGAGGTCAGCGCCGTTGCTGACACCTGGACCCGGCAGTCGTTGCCAGGCAGGAACCACCCTGCTCGCTAAGCATTGTCAGGTATTTTCTCACGCGCGGTGCCCAGTATCGAAATCCGGCTACCACATCGACGCCGACGTCGCAGCGTATGGCGCACAACGAGTGTGTCCGTGGTCCCGCCGCCGACAGCGCTCTATCTCCTCGCCGACAGCGCCCTTCTCCTCGTCGACAGCGCTCTTCTCACCGCCCACAGCGCCCTCCTCCATGCCGACAGCGTCTTTCTCCATGCCGACAGCGCCTTTCTCCTCGCTGACAGCGCTCTCCCCGACGCCGAGAGCGCTCTTCTCACCACCGACAGCGCTTTCCCTACGCCGACAGCGCCCAATTCGCTCATGCCGGGCCGCCCGTCGTCCTACTGTCGATTTCGTGAACGCCGCCGCCCCTGAACTGTCCGATCCTGCGGGACCCCCGCACCCCGCCACCCACATCGGTCCGGGTTCACGCCGGTCGCACGCACTCAACAGCTATCTGAGCCGGGTCAGCCGACCGCTGATGGCGGCCACCCGCTACGGCCCGTCGCCACTGGCGGTCCGGCTGCTGCGGGCCACGCGGCCGGGCGTGAACCGCTCGCTGGCTGCGATGTGCCCGGTCCCGGTGGGCACCGCGGTGCTCCCGATCGCCACCCGTCACGGCGACGGCCAGGTGCGCGGCGAGTGGGTGGGCACAGTCGACGCCCACGGCCCCGGCCTCACCCGCGGGCGTGATCGGCCGATCATCTATTACCTGCACGGCTCGGGGTACGTGGTGTGTTCGCCGCGCACGCATCGGGGTCTGGTCGCGCGGTTGAGCAGGCAGACCGGATTCCTCGCGTTCAGCCTCGACTATCGCCTCGGTCCCGAATACCGGTGGCCGACCGGAGGGGACGACACCATCCGCGGCTATCACTGGCTGCTCGACCAGGGCATCGACGCCGACCGGATCGTCGTGGCCGGGGATTCGGCGGGCGGTCATCTCGCGTTGGATCTGCTCGCCGACAATCACCGGACCGGCACCCCGCAACCCAGCGCCATGGTGCTGTTCTCCCCGCTCTACGATCCCAGCTTCGCCACCGCCGTCGCACACGAACGCTCAGGGGCGCGCGATCCGATCATCGATGCCGTTGCGGCGCAGAAGATCCTGCGCCTCTACACCGGCGACGCCGATCCCGACCACCCCCGGATGCGCATCCCGCTCGACGACGGGATCACGTTGCCGCGCACTCTGATCCAGTACGGCGGCCTCGAGGTGATGGGTCAGGACGCCCGCGACTACCACCAGGCACTGGTGCGCGCCGGCGCAGACGCACAGATCGAGGCCTGGCGCGGACAGGGCCACGTCTTCCAGATGTTCGGCCGACTCACGCCCGACGCCCGCCCGGCTGTCCGACGCGCCACCGCATTCCTGACCGAATCCGTGACCGCACTCTGAAATCCTCTCCCCCACATCGATTCCCGTCAGGAGCGACCATGTCCGACATCGACGACCTCATGTCCCGCCTACCCATGTCCGAGATCGCCGGTCGGCTCGGTGTCGACGAGGCGACCGCCCACTCGGCGGTGGCACAGGCGCTTCCGGCGTTGGTCGGCGGTCTCGAACACCACGCCGGTGACGAGCAGGGCGCTCGGAACATCACCGGGGCTCTCGCCCAACACGACAACGATCTCGCGCAGGGCCAGATCAGCCTCGGCGACGTCGACACCGCCGACGGCGAGAAGATCGTCTCGCACATCTTCGGCAACAAGACCGGGAACGTCGCGTCGGCGGTCAGTGGTCAGGTGCCCGCTGCGGCCGTCGATCAGGGGCTGATCCAGAAGCTCCTTCCGATCCTCGCGCCCATCGTGATGAGCTACCTGGCGTCGAAGTTACTCAAGGGCGGAGAGGGCCGATCCGGTGGCGGTGCAGGGGATCTCGGATCGATCCTCGGCGGCGCGCTGGGTGGCGGCGCGGGCGGCGGCCTCGGCTCCATCCTGGGCGGCGTGCTCGGCGGTGGCGGCAAGGGAGGCGGTCTCGGCGATCTGCTGGGCGGAATCCTGGGCGGCCGCAAGTAGTTCCGGCAGCCGCATGTGGCTGTGATCGGGCGCAGCGCAAGGGGCCCAGCGCGCAGTGCCAACTCCTCAGCCCACCGACCCCCGCTCCGACCCGGAGCCTTGTCGATCAGGCGCGCGGGCGAGCCTGCGGTCGAGCGGGACCTGCCACTCGAGGTCTATCTGTTGGTCCAGCGCCGCAAGACGTTCGGTGATCGGTGGCAGCTGATCGGCCGGGCAGCGGCGCGCGAGTGTCTCGTACAGCGCGCGCAGACGTCGGTGGACCTGCGCCTGCCCGTGACTGTGTCGGCGGATCTCGTCGGTGCCGATGGCGACGTAGTCGGCCCAGCTCCGTCGGTACCCACCGACCAGGGTGGCTCGTGTGGAGAGCAGGTCCGCACGCACGCGGGGCGCCAGCATCAGCAGCAGATCCTCGGTGTGGTCGAGCGCGAGGACGACAGTGCTCGGGTCGTTGCCCGCACTGGAGATCGCCTTGAGGGCGATGTCGGAGATCGATTGCAGCGCAGCCGCGGGGCTCACCGACGGTTGGTGGATATCCCCGAAGAGTAAGCAGCGCAACACCTTGTGGGCGGCGATCGAGTCGCGGTGCTCACCGCTGACGGCGATCACCCCGACGTCGTGCGGGACGTGATCGCCCACGGCGACCAGCAGGTCGAATCGCACGTTCCCGGAAACGGCGTATCGCTGTAATTTCGCGACGTTGACCGCCAGCAGCACCCGGCCGCGGGTCGCGGTCTCCTTGAGGTGGATGATGCGCCGCGCATCGTCGGGATGCCCGGAGTCCACGGCGGGTGGGCCGACGGGTACCACAGCGGCGTGCGTAGCGTGTTCCGGAACCTCCTCTGCAACAACCTCCTCTGCGGCAACCTCCCCTGCGGCAACCTCGCCGGGAAACTGGCGGCGGATCGCCGAGCGGCCGTCTGCGGCGATCCAGCGCATGAGTTGCGCGGAGTTGAGGACGGTGCCGACCTTGGCCACCAGCGCGATGAACAGGAAGGCCGAGACGACGGTCAGCAGTGCGGCGATCGCCGTCGACACCCCGGGCGTGGTGTCGTCGGGTTCGGCCAGCGCCAGGTCCATCGCCACCATCACACTGAACACGAAGGTGGCCAGGAAGAACCCGATCGACCAGCGCATCACCGGCTCGCGTTGCAGCCGAGGGATGACACGCACCGAGATCTGCGACGCCCCGAACTGCATCGCCAGGGTGACCGCGGTGAACACCAGACCGGTCAGCGTGGCCATTGCTCCCGCGATGACCCCCAACACCGTGGCCAAGGTCCCCGAATCCACCTGCAGCCCCAGCGATTCGTCGAGGGTGATGCACAGGATCGCGGCAATCACCGCCAGCACCACCAGGATCACCGGCAGACGCCAGGTCGGCACCGCCCGCAGTTCGCGACGGGTCCGTCGCCATCGGGTGGCTGTCGCCACCGCATTGGGGGCGGCCACCTTCGGCGGCAGCGCAGCCGGGGTCACCGGGAGCACGGGCGGGAGATCGGGGACGCCGAAGCGGCCGGCGAGCGCCTCCTGGACCACGATCTTCCAGCGGATCAGCGGCTCTCGATAGCGGATCTCACGGCGGATCGCCTTGTCGAGCTTGCCCTCTTTACCTCCGTAGAACCAGCGCGCCCACGGTGATCGGGGCCGGGCCACGCGAAAGGTCCCGAACAGCAACAGGAACGGGATGAACATCCCGATCAGCCCGGTCCACAGCTTGCCCTTCATCAGGGTGATCACCGCCAGCACCACATTGGCGGTGACGATCACCGCGGCAACGATCCGGGTACCCGGGTCGGGGCCGGCGGCGATCTCGGTGGCCGCATCGGAGAAGCCGAGCGGCCGTAACCCGAGGAGAAACAGCACCCCGATCGCGATCGCGACGAAGACCGCGTCGACCGACGAGCGGCCTTCCTTCTCCCAGTACACGTCTCGCAGATGCAGGATCAGCGCAAACTCGTCGAGCACCAACGCGCAACCGATCCCGAAGATCGCCGCGAGCACACAGTCGGCGATCGGGGTGTCGAAGCGCGAGAGCGCCACCAGACCGAACCCCGACAACAGCATCGCGATGACACCGAAGAACTCGTGATGCAGATGCATCCCGCCTGGCGTGACGTTGCCCGGCCACCAGCGCACCTGCGCGCGGATGAGCCGCACACTGATCCGGATGAACAGGAATGTCGCGATGAACGCGAGGAGGAACAGCAACAGCGGTAGACGACCGGTGGCCACGATGGCGTGGTCGAACCAGTGGGTCATCGTCGTGCCCTGTCTCGGTTGGCGTGTCGGTCTCGGGTACACCCGGGTCGATGCCGGTGAGCTTACCGCCGTGCCGGGTCCCGATTGCCGGACATCGTCGATCACGGCCCCGTCTCGCGCTATCGTGGACCCACTCACATGAGGTCGGGGGCCACGATGACGTCAGCACGTTCCGGTGCCGCACGCATTCGACTGGACGAGACATCGCTGCTGTGGCGTTTTCTCGCCGATCGACGGTTCGTGATGTCGATCTGCCGAGCGGTGTCATTGCAGATGTTGCACCCTTCGATCGCCGCGGCGACACACGAGTTCTCCATCGTTCCGCGCCGGGTGTTCGTGCACAAGCAACGCACGGTGCCGTGCATCATCCGGTCGGGGTATGACGCCGACTTCGACGAGGTGCGCCTCATCCGCTACAGCCACGACTCGTTTCGCGGACACCGACCGGACGGACGGGCGTATCACGCACTGAATCCGTCGGTGTTCTTCTTCGAGCACGCCACCTACGTGGATGCCCTGTTCACCTGTGTCGAGGTGTTCTTCGGTGGTCTCGACGCCGACGATGAGCGTCGGCTCTACGACGAGACCTGTGAGTGGTATCGGCGGTACGGGATATCGGCGCGCGAGATGCCCGCCTCGCTCGACGAGTTCGGCGACTACTTCACCCACGCGCTGGCCACCGAACTCGATCCGGTACCGGGCCTCGGCTGGTATCGGGATCAGTTGCCACGCCCGGATTATTGGCTGTTCCAACAACTTCCAACGCGGGCGATGCGGGCGATGCAGCATCCGGTCGCCGCGCAGATGTTGGGGATCACGGTCTCGGCGACCGACCGCCGGGCGCTCGCGCGCTTCGCCGGGCGTCTGCGGACTATGGACGCGGTGCGCCCGCGCCGCAACATCCATCCCGACGATTTGGCCGACAAGGTCCTCGCCGCCCGCCGCGGCGTTCAGACGATCGCGGCGAGACCGTAGAGCGCCGAATGCACGGCGATGTCGGTTTCCGAGCCGAGTTGTTGTGCGGCGGACAGTACTTCGACGGCGAGTCGACGCGCCGCGTCCGACGGTGCGGGTCGCTCGGTCTGCAATGTGATGCCGCGTACGTTGTGGCGCAGTTCCATCGGTGCCGCGCCCGGGCCCGTCGCCACGAACTCCCACTCCCCTGCACGTAGCACCGCCGGTTTCGCGGCACGGAGCAATCTGGCGGGTTGTTCGGCCTGATAGACGAGTCCGGGTACGTCGGCGAACGCGCCGATGGCCGTACGCGCGCCCGCCGGCGATGTCAGCACCGCGGCGAGAACCCTCGTCGCGGAATCGACGTCGAACTTCCCGGACTCTGGGATGGTCATGATCAGAAGGACAGGACCGGCGAGGGACGCACCGGGGTGGGCTCTCCGGTCCGCCGTACCGCGGTGCCGATCACGAAGAACTCCAATGTGTGTGGTCCCCACACCCATTCGGACACCGAGAACTGCACCCCGACGATGCCCGTGCCCCCGTCACGTTCGGCCTCGGCCTGCATGCGGGTCATCGCGAGCTCGCGTGCCTCATAGTAGGCCTGTGTCCACTGCGGCATCTCCACGTTGCGGCCCATCTGCTTGAGCGTCTGCATGAAGCCCTGCACCGCAACGTGATACACACAGTTACCCAAGGTGAATGCAACGGGCGCGTACCCAGCCTGCGAGAGTTTGAACAGGTCCTGACCCGACAGATGCGAGCTGAACGCCCGCCCGTCGGGACGACGATAGGCGCCGGGCTTCGCGGTGAACCGCACCGCGGTGCCGATCGCCAGGTATTCGATGTGTTCCGGCGAGGCGCCGTGAGGGCGCCATTCCAGTCGGACACCGACGATCCCATCGGCGTGCAGTGCGTCGGCCTCGGCCTGCATTCGCGCCATTGCGTTCTCGCGGACGTTGTACATCGCCGAGGTGAGCACCTGCATCTCCGTGCTCTGCCGGATCGACGCGGTCTGGATGCCGACGTGATACACCGACGTCCCCATCACCAGACCCAGCGGCTCGAATCCCGCCGATTCGAGTAGGACGAATTCGTCGATCGACAGATCCGAGGTGAAGAGCCGACCACTCTCGGCGAGCCGCGCACTCGCAACGGGGTCCAACGGAGCATTCACTGGCCTTACCTCCCTGATCACCTCGCGGGGAACTCACCCCACCACGCGAGTATGACACCATTGCGCCGCTCGGCCGATGGAGCTCGGTTGACCGAATTACCTTGCCCACCAGTCAATCCGAACCTATCGGATAAACCACCCGGATGTACCGGACCTCGAGACCTATTGCTCCGCTGCCGATCCCACACCACCCGCGGCATACTCTCCGACAAAAGCCCGAAACCGCTCGGCCGCCACCGGAAGTGGGCGCGGCCTAAACCAGGTCAACCCGATCTCACGTGTCTCACCCGCCAGCGGGACGAACACGACGTCGGCGACCCGGTTCGCATCGTCGACGGGGACCACACCCACGCCCAGACCCGCCCCGACCAGCCCGGCGATCGTTGCGAGCTCGGCCGACTCGAAGGTGATGGTCGGGGTGATGTCGGCCGCCGCACACAGTTCGTCGAAGATCCGGCGCATGCCGAATCCGTGTTGCATGACGATGAACTCCTCGTCGGCGGCCTCTGCCAGACCGATACCCGCCCGACCGGCGAAGCGATGCCCGCGCGGCACCACGAGTGCCAGATTCTGTTGCGCGATCGGCTGCCACGCCATGTCGGTCCGCATCGGCCGCGGCGCCACGATGGCCAGATCGGCGTCACCGGTCTCGATGTGCTCGACGACGGTGGCCACGGAGTCCTGCGCAAGGGTGAATCCCGCACCCGGATTGCGCTCGCGGAACGCCCGGATGAGCTGCGGCACGAGGGTGATGCCGAACGAATGCAGGAACGCCAGCCGAACCACACCGCGGGTCGGTCGTCGCATGTCGTCGATCTCGCGGCGCGCGGCGTCGAGTTGCGCGTGCGCACGTCGCGCCCGTTCGAGATACACGCGGCCGTAGGCGTTCAGCGCCAGTCGCCGGCCACGCCGATCGAACAGGGCAACGCCGATCTCTCGCTCGAGCCTGCCCACGAACCGTGACAGGGTCGGCTGCGAGACGGCGAGCCGCTCACCGGCCGCCGTCAGGTTCTCGGCCTCGGCAATGGTGATGAACCACTCGATCTCGTCATGCACCATGCCATGCTAGCTGCGCTTATTCAGTAATGAATAGACCAGTGCACAAAGATTCATTTTGAGCATGTGGAGAGTCGGCTCACGCTGGAACAGTGAGCACCACAGCAGACGGCATCGCCGCACCCGCGCTTCCCGAGACCCGTCACGCCCTCGGCTCGCCGGGCTATCGGCGCGCCACCGTCGCCCTGTTCGCGGCCGGTATGACGACGTTCATGGCTCTGTACTACGTGCAGGCCCTGCTCCCGCATCTGTCGGAGCACTTCGGGACATCGCCGACGACGTCGGCGCTCGCGATCTCACTGACCACCGGTTTCCTCGCGATCGCGATCATCCCGGCGAGTGTCGCGTCGGAGCGTTTCGGGCGCGTGCGGGTCATGGTGATCTCGGCGGTCGCTGCGTCAGCGATCGGCGTCGTGTTGCCGTGGTCGCCGTCGATCGAGATCCTGCTCGCCGGACGCGCCCTCCAAGGCGTTCTGTGCGCGGGGGTGCCTGCGGTGGCGATGGCCTATCTCGCCGAGGAGGTCGAGGGCCGCTCGTTGGGCACCGCGATGGGCCGCTACGTCGCGGGCACCACCATCGGCGGTCTCGTCGGCCGGCTCATCCCCGGGTTCGCCGTCGACGTGATGTCGTGGCAGTGGGCACTGGAGATCGCGTGTCTGGCCTCACTCGGTTTCGCGCTGCTCTTCTGGCGGACGATCCCGGCGTCCCGATTCTTCACCCCGCGTCGGGTATCCCCGTCGGCCACCGCGCGAAACCTCTTGTCACACCTCGCCGATCGCCGTTTACTGCCGCTGTTCTTCATCGGTTTCGTGTTGATGGGTGGCTTCGTGACGGTCTACAACTACCTCACCTATCGGCTGCTGCAGAGTCCGTTCGACCTCGGCGAGGCGGTGATCGCGTCGATCTTCTTCATGTACCTCGCCGGCACCACTTCCTCGGCGCTGGCCGGCCGGCTCGGCGACCGCATCGGCCGCCGTCCGGTGCTCGCCGCCTCGATCGTGGTGATGCTCACCGGCCTGGGAATCACTGTCCCCGAACATCTCTGGTCGGTACTGGTGGGCATGTTCCTGTTCACCGCGGGCTTCTTCGGGGCACACTCGGTGGCGAGCGGCGCGGTGTCGGCGCGGGCCACCACCCATCGCGCCGAGGCGTCGTCGTTGTACCTGTTCCACTACTACCTCGGCAGCTCCGTGGTGGGAGCCGTTGGCGGCCTGGTGTTCTCGTCGTTCGGCTGGAGCGGTGTCGCCATCTTCGTCGGTGTGCTGGGCATCACCGGCCTGGGACTGGCGATGATGCGGTCCGGGACCACCGACGACGAGACCGGGCAGGGCTGACGTCTGATTCCTCGCGGACCGGACGAGCTGGATGTCGTTTACGACGAGGTGGCCACAATCGTCCGTGAACGGTATCGCCGCCGACCTGCGACCGCGCGATCCCTCCCACTGTCAGCAATATGGCGCGACTGGCCACGGGACCTCACCGTGGTCGCCGTGGCCATCGGCGCTTCAATAGCTGAACGTGGTAGCGCCGTCGCCGATCCACTCCCAGAGCTGGACGGTGCCGCCCATCTCGGCGCCGGGGATGAAGGTGCCCGGGTCGAGTTTCTTGGAGTTCACGCAGATGGGGCAGACGAGGTAGCGGCCACCTGCCGTCTCGTAACGCTCCATCAGACTTTCCAGAGGCGGGCAACCAGCGCAGGCAGTGCCGACGGCTACCCCCTTCACCACCAGCCGGACCGCTTCCTTGGTGAGGAAAATCGTTGTGGGACGGCCGCTTTCCGCTGCGGCAACGGCGACGAGGAACGCCACGGTCACCTTCTCGGTGTCTTCGAGGCCGGTGGTCAGGCTGATGGCAGCCTTGTTCTCGTTCATGTCCGCTCCTTCGGTGTGTCAAGCGTTTTCGACACCACCGACGCTATTGCTCAACCTCCTCCCGACGAATCCGTGCCGACCGCCATGTCAGTGAGTCAATCGGTCGGGACGGTGGCGGACAATGCGGTGGTTCGACGACGCTCAGCCGCCCAACAGACGCGCGACGGCCGCCGCTCGCGCCGACCGTCCACGCAGGCCCAACTTGGTGTAAATACTGGTGAGATGCCGCTCCACGGTGCGCACCGAAATCGACAACTCCCGCGCGATCTGCGAGTTGTCGATACCGCGGCCGACAAGCCGAATGACATCGAGTTCACGGTGACTGAGACTGCGCACCGCGCTTGGCGTGTCAACCGCGGACACCGCATCGGCGGAGATGAACGATCGGATCTCATGGACCACATCGGTCCAGACCGGCTCGTCGGAAAGAGTGATGTGATTGTCACTGTCCAACGTCATCAGGCGGGCGCCCGCGATGCCGGTGGCGAGCTGTCGGCCCTCGGCGAAGGGATTGACTCGGTCGCCCCTCGCGTGAACGACCAAGGTCGGCTGTGTGATCGCCGGAAGCAACGCACGCACGTCGGCAATCCCCCGCTCGTATCGTGATCGTGTGGCGTTGTCGGCAGTCGTCGCCCGGGCCTGCAGGTCGTCGAGCCATGAGGCCTGTTCCTCGGTGGCCCCGGGGATCATCAGCTGGGTGAACACCCGCCGAAAAGTGCTGTCGGGCCGCGCCCATCCCACCTTGATCAGCTGTTGGAGCGTGCGTTCGAGTTCCATCTCGCCGTCATCGCGATCGATGGCGGCGTACGTGCCATAGAGAATCAGCCGGCTCACTCGCTCGGGACACCGTGCGGCGTAGGCGATCGCGACGGGACCGCCCTGAGACATGCCCAGGATCGCGCATCGGTTCAGACCGGCCGCTTCGATGACAGCGGCGAGATCGTCGACACGCGCGTCCAATCCGAAATCCTCGACGTCCCAGTCCGACATGCCAAAACCGCGCTCGTCATAACGGATCACCGTCGCGATCTGCCCCAGATCGATCAGGAAGTGCCGCCAGACCGGGCTCTGCCAATCGAATTCCAAATGGCTCAGCCAGCACGAGGCCAACAGCAGCGGCGGACCCGCGCCGTGCACGGCGTAGGCGATCCGAGTACCGTCCGCGCTGCGGCAGAATCGCGTGTCCCGGGTCGCCGAGTTCGACGTGGCCGTCGGCGCCATCAGTCGAGGATACCGGCTCGCACCTCACTTTTCTCCGCCCGCATCCAACGGTTCGGACCGACGCTTCGGTGTCCGCGGGGCAGGCAGAGGTACGGCCGGCCTTGCGGTGATCACCGGTCCGAGCAGCGTACTGCGATGACCACCCCACATGCCCCGACCTGAGATGCCGTAGCGCATGAGCACCATCGTCTTCGTCCACGCCCATCCAGACGACGAGGCCACGTCCACTGTAGGCAGCATGATCCGCGCCGCAGCAGAACTCGCCGCCGGATCGGCGTGGTGCTGATCGACCGTGATGATGTCTATCGTGGCTATGGCTGCTTGAGCCACTGGGTGACCGTGGCCTCGGTGACGTGTTCACCGAGGGCCGGCAACGGAATCGGCGTCGCGGTATGCAGTGCGATTGTCATCAGATGGTCAGCTCCCCGCTGCGCCGACGAGGTCGAGCGCGGCACGCACGATGCTGTCGGTGTCGATGCCGTGGTGGCGGTAGACGTCATCGAGTGATCCGACCTGGCCGAAGTGGCTGACGCCGAGCGCGGCACCGGCGACTCCGCGGATACCGGTGAGGAATGCCAAGGTGTGCGGGTGGCCGTCGAGGACGGTGACCATCGGGGTGGCCCGATCGGCCGGGAACGCCTGGTCGAGAATCCAGGTGGGCGCCTCGGCGAGACCACGCCGTGCCTGTTGCGCCTCGAAGAGCAGGCCCGGACTGGTGACACACACGACGTCTGCCGCGATGTCCTGAGCGGCCAAACGATCTGCAGCCGCCAGGGTTTCGGTCATCAACGCGCCCATACCGACGAGGGTGACCACCGGATCGGCAACCCTGCGCAGCGGGTAGGCCCCGGCGACCACCTGACGGCGCCGACGTTCCCGGGCCGCGGGATCGGTGGGCACCGCGGCCAGCGTCTGATCGACCGGCCGGGTCGACAGGCGAAGGTACGCCGAACTCCCATCGGGGCGTCCGAGCAGACGCATCGCCGCGAGCAGTGTCCATTCGGTCTCGATCACGAACGCGGGTTCCCAGCTGACGCAGCCGGGTTGTTCGAGACCGATCGAAGGAGTCGTGATCGACTGGTGGGCGCCGCCTTCCGCGGCAAGGGTGACCCCCGACGGCGTACCGACCAGGATCGATTGACCGCCGGCATAGATGCCGTAGGACCACGGTTCCAGAGCTCGCTCCACGAACGGGTCGTACATCACGCCGATGGGAAACAGCGGCTGGCCCCAGCGGCTCCAGGTGGCCCCCAGCTCACCCATCAGCCCAACGAGATTCGTCTCCGCGATCCCGAGCTCCATGTGCTGACCGGTCGGCTTCTCCCGCCAGTGCATGATCGTCTCGGCGTCGTCGTCGAACCAGTTTCGTCGCTCGGCCGGCGACCAGATCTCCACCTTGTTCAGCCACCCGGCGAGGTTCGTCGTCGAGCTGACGTCCGGGCTCACGGTGACGATGCGTTCGGCCGCCTCCGGGGCGTCGCGGGTCAGGGCGAGTAGCGCCCGACCCAGAGCGGCCTGCGTGGTCGACGTCCCGCCCGGTGTGCGGCCGAGATCATCAGGAACCGTTGGCGGAGTGTGCATCTGAATCGGCGCGCGGGCCAGTCGGCGTGCGGTCTGCGCGCACATCCGTCCCGCGTCGGTCTCGGGGTCGAATCGGGCCCACGGATGTCGGGCATCCATCGTCATCGCCGCTGCCAACTCGTCGAACTGCTCCACCGTCAACAGCGACGAGTGATTCTGCGGGTGTCCCTCGGTGGGCAGACCGTGTCCCTTGATCGTGTACGCGATGATGACCGTCGGCCGGGTGTCGTCGATGTCGGCGAACGCCTGACGCAACGCGTCGAGATCGTGGCCACCCAGGTTGCGAATTGCGGCCGTCAGGGTCGCATCGTCGAGTCCCGCAACGAGAGTGGCGATCTCCGGCGCCCGCTCCCCGTCACCGGGCATCCGCGCCCGCAATTCTTCTGCGGTACAACGCAACAGCCTCTGGTACTCGGCGTTGGGCATGCCCAGGATGCGCTCGCGCAACGCATCTCCGCCCGGACGGGTGAACAGTGTCTCGAGGAGCCTGCCGAATTTGACGGTGATCACCTGCCAGCCGGCGGCGTCGAACATGCTCGCCAGACGCCCGGCCGCGATGTTCGGGACCACCCGATCCAGCGACTGTCGGTTGAGGTCGACGATCCACACGATCTCGCCGAGATCACGGACCGACGGGTCGAGAATCGCCTCCCACACCGCTCCCTCGTCGAGTTCGGCATCGCCGACCAAGGAGTACTGACGCCCCGTACCGGCCGGGCCGATCTTGGCGTCGACATAGCGACGAGCGATGGCACCCCAGATCGGTGCCGTGGCACCGATCCCGACAGACCCGGTGGAGTAGTCGGCGGGATCGGGATCCTTGGTGCGGCTCGGATAGGACTGGAGCCCGCCGAACTCACGCAACGTCGTGAGATAGCGCTCGTCGAGGTTGCCCAACAGGTAGTTGATCGCATGCAGCACAGGCGATGCGTGCGGTTTCACCGACACCCGGTCGGCGTCGGTGAGATGTTCGAACCACAGTGCGGTCATGATCGACGTGATCGACGCGGACGAGGCCTGGTGGCCGCCGACCTTCAGCCCGGACGGGTTGGGGCGAACGCGATTCGCGTGATGAATGATGGCCGTGGACAACCACAGCACACGCTCCTCGATGCTGCGGAGGGCGTCCGGCGTGACGGTGTCGGCGGGGCGCTCGGACGGATCGAGTATCTGTGCTGACTTCATGGGAGGCATCCTTACCCGGTTCTGTGTGCAGAACTCACCTCTCAGTCGACCACCGGCCCGCAGATCAATCAAACGGTGCCAGGAGATCTCAGCATTGTGCACACCATCCCTCCGAAGGCCGGATCATCGGTGAGCAGTCTGCGCAACGGCGCCGAAACCGGTTGTGTGCCAGCGCGGCCGCTGTGGCAGTCGGCCCGCTCTGCGCTCCCGGCGCCGGTGCCGGTCGGGGGTCACTCGGCAATCAACCGTTCCAGCAACCCGGAGATCCGGTAGTCGACCAGTTTCCGCATCACGAGTGCGGTGGTCGTCCGGGTGACCCCGGGGATGTCGAGAATCTGGCCGGCGATTCGATACAGATCATCCGCATCGCGGGCGACGACATGCACGAGCAGGTCACTGATCCCGCTGAGCCCATGGACCTCGACGACCTCGGGAACATCACCCAGCGCTTCACCGATCGGCGTCAGCTGGCTCTGGGTGACATTCGTCAGGATGAACGCCGTGAGCGGGTAACCCAACGCCGCCGGATCGATGCTGCGTTCGAAGGAGCGCAACACTCCCCGTTGCTCCAGCTTCGACAGCCGGGCTTGCACGGTGTTCCGCGAGAGTTGCGTCCGATCCGCGATCGCCAGCACGGTGGCTCGTGGATCCTCGGCGAGCGCGGCCAGGATGCTCCCGTCTATGGCATCCACCGCCGCGGGCGGCTGGGAGTTGGGCATGGTGACAACTTTCCGAATCCGTGCGCATACCGGCATGCGCTGCGGGCGTGCGTTCACGACAGTGCTGCAAGCAGCGTACTGCCACGACCGCCCCGGATATCCCGACCTGAGATGCTGTAGGGCATGAGCACCATCGTCTTCGTCCACGCCCATCCCGACGATGAGGCCACGTCCACTGCAGGCAGCATGATCCGCGCCGCACGCGAGGGGCACCGGGTGGTCGTCGTCTACTGCACCGACGGCGACCCGGGAGAACACGGCGACGGCGACGTGCCCGATGATCTGGCTCCCGGAGAAACGGTGGCGATGAGACGGCGCGGTGAAGCCGAGGCGTCGGCGGCGATCACCGGCACCGCCCGCGTGGCGTGGCTCGGATACGCCGATTCGGGGATGACCGGATGGACCCAGAACGGCACCGACGGCGTCTTCTCCCGCGCGCCCGTCGAGGAAGCGGCTCGACGTCTGGCCGACATCCTCGACGAGGAGGACGCCGACGTCGTCATCGGCTACGACTGGCACGGCGGCTACGGTCACCCCGATCACGTGATGCTGCACCACACCACCCGCGCCGCAGCAGAACTCGCCGCCAGGCGACCACGCTATCTGGAGGTCACGATGAATCGTGACCTCATGCGGCAGATGTTCGTCCTGGCCGCCGAGATGGGCCTGTTCGGCGAAAAGGAGTCCGCCGGCGAGAACGACCCTGCCCGCGAGAACGACGCCGGCGGATTCGACCCGGATGCCCCGGGCGACGACGGCAATCCGATCGGCACACCGGAAGTCGAATTGCATTGGGCCGTCGATCTCGGCGACGACGTGGCGGCCAAACGCGAAGCGTTGGCCTGCCACGCCAGCCAGAGCGACGTTCGTCAGCTACTGGCGATACCTGTCGAGGCGTTCCCGTTCGCCTTCGGCACCGAGCATTACATCGAACCCGGCCGGCCACCCGGCATGGTGCGGGGCTGGTGGCTCGACGCGGGCTGACACCCCGGCATCACAACGGGTTACGACGATCCGGGGTTACGCGGCTCCCGGGCTATGACGATCCGAAGCTCGGGAGTTCGAGGCCGCCCAGCGAGCCGTTGCCACTCCGGACCGCGAAGTTGGTCGTGCAGCCGTTGAAGGTCACGTTGTCGACGTGCACGGTGCCGCTGCCGCTGTTGGGCTGGCTGGAGATCCCGTAATACTCGACGACCGTGGTCTTTCCGCCGGAGTTGGCGGCGGTGGTCAGCTCGGCGAGGGTGCCGGTCTGGCCCCGCGGGATCGTGCCCAGGGCGCGGGTTGCCCGCCATTGATCGGACGACGCGGCGTCAGGCGCACCCGCTACGTCGGAAGCCGACCAGACCAGCGTCGCAAAGCCATTCCCTTCACCGGTGTTCGCGCCGGTCACCCGGATCTGCCAGTTCGCATTGCCCGTGGACTTGTGGAAGGTCAACGGCTTTCCGGCCAGCTGGGTCAACGGCAGATCACCCGCCGAGTGGTACGACGCCTGCCGCGGCACCTGCGGACTCGTCGTGAACTGCAGTGATCCGTCGTCGTCGTTCACGTTGGTGGCCGTGATCTTGCCTGCCAGACCGGTCTCGTCCGGGAAGCTGTTCCCCCAGCCGTTCGGAGCCGTCGGTGTCGCGATCCGCGCGCAGTTCGCCGACGACACCGGCGCCGCCGACGCCGTTGCCGGGACCATCAGGGATGCGGCACCCACAACCGCTCCGGCCGCAAGCACACTGGTCATCACACGTTTCATCAGGTATTCGCCTCCGTCACATCACCATTGGTGGACTTGGTTGCACTACGCAACAGACTCGACGGTAACGCGGCAAATATCGGCTACCCACGGTTTCGGACATTTCCCCCGATGAGACGACAGGCGCCCTCGACACGACGAATGCCCGCCGGCTCGCCGAGCGAGCCAACGGGCACGTGTCGATTGGACCTCGTGGGAACGATCAGACGCCGACCGCCGCGCCGGTCAACGGCGGGTTCGCCGACAGCACGGCATTCTCATCCTCGCTGAAAGCCCTTGCCCGCGAGAGGAATCGCACTCCCTCGGGGGACTCGAGGCTGAATCCGGCGCCACGTCCGGGTACCACGTCGAGGATCAACTGCGTGTGTTTCCACAGTTCGAACTGGTCGCCGTTGATCCAGACCCGTACCGCCGGAATGGGTTCGGGCAGATCGATCTCGCCGACCAGCACGTCGCGCTGGCCCACTCGGTACTCCCCGACGGGGTAGCACATGGGGGCGGAACCGTCACAGCATCCACCGGACTGGTGGATCATGAGTCCGCCGTGCAGCTCCGACAACTTGGTCAGGAGCTGCACGGCGGCGTCTGTGGCGACCACCCGATCAGGAACGTTCTGTTCGGTGGTCATCGTTGCACCTCTTCTTCGGTTTAGAAGAATCCCTTCGCACTCTGAGCGTATCCGACCAGGAGGTTCTTGGTCTGCTGGTAGTGCTCGAGCATCATCAGGTGGGTTTCGCGTCCGATGCCGGACTGCTTGTATCCACCGAACGCGGCGTGGGCCGGGTAGTCGTGGTAGGTGTTGGTCCACACACGACCGGCCTGGATCTCGCGGCCCGCACGGTAGGCGGTGGCACCGTCACGGCTCCACACGCCGGCACCGAGTCCGTAGAGGGTGTCGTTGGCGATGTGGATGGCGTCTGCGTAGTCCTTGAAGGTGGTCACGGCCAGCACCGGGCCGAAGATCTCTTCCTGGAAGATGCGCATCTTGTTGTGGCCGTCGAACACCGTCGGCTTGATGTAGTAGCCGCCCGAGAGGTCGCCGCCGAGGTCGGCCGGCTCGCCACCGATGAGGACCTTCGCGCCCTCTTCCTTGCCGATGGCCAGGTAGGAGCTGATCTTCTCGAACTGGTCGTTGGAGGCCTGGGCGCCCATCATGGTGTCGGTGTCGAGCGGGTTGCCCTGCTTGATCTTCGAGACACGGTCGACGGCCTTGCCGATGAAGTCGTCGTAGATGTCCTCCTGGATGAGCGCGCGGCTCGGGCAGGTGCAGACCTCACCCTGGTTCAGTGCGAACATCGAGAAGCCCTCGAGCGCACGATCGAGGAAGCCGTCGTCGGCGCTCATCACATCGTTGAAGAAGATGTTGGGGCTCTTGCCGCCGAGCTCGAGGGTGACCGGGATCAGATTCTCCGACGCGTACTGCATGATCAGGCGGCCGGTGGTGGTCTCACCGGTGAAGGCGATCTTACGGATGCGGTTGCTCGATGCGAGCGGCTTGCCCGCTTCCACGCCGAAGCCGTTGACGACGTTGATCACGCCTGCGGGCAGTAGGTCGGCGATCAGGCTCATGACGTAGAGGATCGACGCGGGGGTCTGCTCGGCAGGCTTGAGGACGACCGCGTTACCTGCGGCGAGCGCGGGGGCGAGCTTCCACACGGCCATGAGGATCGGGAAGTTCCAGGGGATGATCTGACCGACCACACCCAGCGGCTCGTGGAAGTGGTAGGCGACGGTGTCCTCGTCGACCTCCGAGATCGAGCCCTCCTGGGCGCGCAGGGCGCCGGCGAAGTAGCGGAAGTGGTCGACGGCGAGCGGGATGTCGGCGGCGAGGGTCTCGCGGACCGCCTTACCGTTGTCCCAGGTCTCGGCGACGGCGATCTTCTCCAGGTTCTCCTCGAGACGATCGGCGATGCGCAGCAGCACCAGCGAACGCTCGGCGACCGAGGTCTTGCCCCACTGCGGTGCGGCCTTGTGCGCGGCATCGAGTGCGAGATCGATGTCCTCGGCGGTCGATCGGGCGACCTCGCAGAAGGTCTTGCCGTCGACCGGCGACGGATTCTCGAAGTACTGACCCTTCACCGGCGGGGTCCACTGACCACCGATCCAGTTGTCGTAACGCGACTCAAAGCTCATCACCGAACCCTCGGTACCCGGCTTCGCGTAAACAGTCATGTGTGTCCAGCTCCTCAATGCAGTAACAGGCGTCCGGCCAGTTGCGGGATGCCACACCGAGCCGCGACGGCAGTCGGTGTGATCTGTTCCACAGAGTAGGAGGGCTGTGGTTGCAGCCACGTTGCAGATGCGTTCGCAACGTTGGATCGCCACGAAACAGCAGGTCAGGTCCCGTGATCAGCCGGCCCGATCCACTAGCCGTTGGCCCGACGTTGGGTCAGCCGAAAAGACTAATTCGCGGCAATTCCCTGGTGCGCAAGGGGCAATTCGCGGTACTCAAGTCGTGGACAGCGCCCGCAACCGATACTATCCATTTTTAGCAATCTGATTCATTATTCGAAATATGCCAGGCCGAGTCGCCAAGAGGGTGGTGCCACGATGGTTCTCGCTCAGAATGAGCCCGCGCAACATGATCCCGCGCAACGCAGCACGGCCGGTGCTCGCGACGAGTCCGAACCGCGCCCGCTCGTCACGTTGGGCGTCGGGCTGCTGCTCGTGGTGCTGTGCATCGTCACCACCATCTCGGCAGCGCTGCTACTCATCGGTTCGATGCCCGACGCGCAGCCCTGAGGGCGCGGCAACGCCGACGCGAAATATAACTTCCACGGATCCGGCGCGACACGCCGTGATTTTCGGGTCGGTGGCCCGCTCACGTGGAATCTGTATTCGTACAAGGCGCCATGACGCGGAGTGGCCACATCCTCGGACGCCTCGCGCCATAGGCCGGGTCAGACCCCGTACCGCTTGTCCAGCAACCTGATTCGCCCGCCGACCACGGCACGGTCGGGATGTCCCACGGGGAGACGGTGCTCGAGTCGACGCCACGCGACGAGATCATCGCGACCGTGGATCGATGACGTCCAGGTCCGCAGGGCCCCGACATCTCCCTCGGCGATCACCCGTGACCGCACATCCTCACGGACCACCTCGAAGATCTCGGCGATGCCCGGCGCCGTCGACTCCACCAGCAGTCCACCGCGGCCGAGTTCGTCGATCACCGACGACAGTTCGCCGCGCTCGGCGATACGCCGGCGCAGGTCGGCGACGTCGGAGGTCATGTCGACGGTCAGGCGGTACGGCCGTGAGGTGACCACGTCGTTGCCGAGATCACGGCGCAGCCTCGAGATCTCGGCGCGCACGGTGACCGGGTCGATACCGTCGCCGGCCAGGTGCATGGCGAGTTGTTCGGTGTTGAGACCCTCGGGATACTCCTGCAGCAGCAACAGGATCTCGGCGTGACGGCGCGAGAGCGTCCGCTCACCGGCCGGATCGCCCTCCCGATGCCATCGATAACCGTCGTCGCCCAACACCGTCAGCCGCGCATCGCCGTTGTCCGCAGATGCGAAGGTCGCCGGGTCGGCCAGGTTGACCGCCTGGGACTGCAGTTCACGCTCGACTGCGGCCACCACCGATCGGACGGCGGCCAGGGCGAACGGTGCGGCCACCTCACGACCGCCGGTCACGTCGATGACGCCGATGACATGTCCGGTCACCGGGTCGTGGACGGGCGCGGCGGCACAGCTGAAATCCTGCACCGAGCCCGCGAAGTGTTCCGGGCCGATCACCTGCACACCCTTGCCGACCGCGAGCGCCAGGCCCGGGGCATTGGTGCCGACAACGTCCTCGCTCCAGACCGAACCCTCGACGAAGTTGATGCGGCTCGCCCGATCGACGGCGTCGGTGCTGCCCTCGACCCACAGCAGTCGGCCGACCTGATCGGTGAGGGCGACGACGACGCCGGAGTCGGCGATGTCGTCGAGCATCAACGACTGCACGAGCGGGCGCACCGACGTGATCGGATGGGCCTCGCGGTATCGCGTGAACTCGGCCATCGTCATGCTCGCGCTGGTGTCGTCCTCGGGAAGCGCCTCGATCGGATCGACCCCTCGCGACAACGACCTCGACCACGAATCGCGCACCACCGAACGCACCGCGTCGGACGGCGGTGTGATGCCGGAGAGGAAATCCTCATAGGCACGCCGGATGCGCGACGAGCCGAGTTCGGTCATAGGTCTTCTCTCAATTGCCTCTGTGCGGTCGATTATGCCAACTCTGGTGTGACGCGGGCTACAGGTGGCCTTGTCATCAGCCCGAACGACGTCGAATGCACCCGCGAGGGGTCACCGCGACCCGAGGGGTCAGGGCAGCCAGGCGTTGCGGCGCGGGTACCTCGCCCGCAGGTAACTGTAGAGATACGTGCTGATCAGCAGTGCGACCGCACTCCCGACGGCCGGCCACAAGAAAATGTTGTTCATCGAATCCCGGATCGCCGCGACCGCCCAACCGATGGCGAGCAGGATCAGCGCGATCGTCGCGAGCAGGCGGATCACCAGGACGACGGTGGTGATGACCCACCACACGGTGACACGTGCACGCTCGGCGTCCGGGGCCATGCGCACAGGTTAGCCAGGGCCGAGGACACCACGCATGAAATCGGGCATACCCCGCGGCCCCCTGTTCGGCGTGACGGCGGCCGACGGTTGCCCAACGTTGCACCACGATCATCCACGACAGCGGACAATGGGCGTATGCGCACACTCCTCAACATCATCTGGTTGGTGCTCTGCGGGTTCTGGATGGCGATCGGATACGTCGTCGCCGGAATCATCTGCTGCATCCTGATCATCACGATCCCGTTCGGCATCGCATCCTTCCGCATCGCCAACTACGCCCTGTGGCCGTTCGGGAGGACCGTCGTGCGCAAACCACAGGCCGGTGCGGCGTCGACGATCGGCAACATCATCTGGCTGATCTTCGCCGGGATCTGGCTGGCCATCGGGCACATCACCTCCGGCATCGCGATGTGCCTGACGATCATCGGCATCCCGCTGGGCATCGCGAGTTTCAAGATGGTGCCGCTGTCACTGTTGCCACTCGGCGCCGAGATCGTCGACGCCGACCAGCCGCAGGCCGGCTACATCGCCGCCCCACCCCCACCGCAGCGGTACTGACCCATCCAAACGGCCGTCGAGTCCGAACCTCGGGCATGACAACCTCGGGTCCACCGGTACCCCACACCGGCCGTCCCCACCGAGTCGCGGTGGTGGGCAGTGGCGTCGCGGGTCTGGTTGCCGCCTACCGACTCTCCGCCGACGCCGACGTCACCCTGTACGAGGCAGATCACCGTCTCGGTGGCCACGCCCACACACACTCGATCACGCCGCCCGGGGCCGGCGGCACCGTCGCCGTCGACTCCGGGTTCATCGTCCACAACGACCGCACCTATCCCACTCTGCTACGGCTCTTCGACGAGCTCGCGGTGCCGACGCAGGAGACCGACATGTCGATGTCGGTGCACTCCGAACGCACCGGTCTGGAGTACGCGGGAGCCCTGGGTCTCTCGGGGCTCATCCCGACAGTGCGCACCCTCACCCGGGGCCGCTATCTGTGGATGCTCGGCGAGGTCGTGCGTTTCCATCGCGCGGCACGCAAGGTCCTCGACACCCCTGACTCCGACGAGCCGATCACCGAGTTCGTCGCCCGCGAGGAACTGTCGGACTACTTCGTCGACAACTTCCTGCTCCCGCTGATCGCCGCGGTGTGGTCGTGTGACGCGCGCACCGCGCAGGCCTATCCGGCGCGCTACCTGTTCACCTTCCTCTCCCACCACGGGATGCTGTCAGTATTCGGGTCACCCACGTGGCGGACCGTCGTCGGCGGTTCGATCACCTACGTCGACGCCGTCGCCGACCACCTCCGTGCCCATGGCGGTCGCATCCACCTCGGCGCGCCGGTGCGCTCCGTCGAGGATCTCGGTACCGATGTCGCGGTCACCGCCGACGGTCACCCCACCGAGCAGTTCGACGCCGTCGTCCTCGCGACCCACCCGCATCAGGCCCTCACCGCACTCGACCACCCGACCGCCGCACAGCAACGCGTCCTGGGCGCCATCTCCTACTGCGCGAAACCCGCTGTCCTACACACCGATATCTCATTGCTGCCGCGCGCCCGCCGGGCCTGGGCGTCGTGGAATTACCAGATCCGCGCCGACCACGCACCGACCGACGCGCTCGACGGCTCCGGCGTCGCCGTCACCTATGACATGACTCGTCTGATGCGACTGCCCACCGCCGACCCCCGCATGCTCGTCACCCTCGGCCGGACCGACCTCGTCGACGAATCGACGATTCTCGCCGAGATGACTTACGAGCATCCGATCTACACCACCGAATCGGTTGCTGCACAAGCACTCCTCCCCGACATCGGGAGCGACCGCATCGTATTCGCCGGCGCCTACCACGGGTGGGGATTCCACGAGGACGGCGCGGCGTCGGGCGAGCGTGCCGCCCGGCGGCTGGCCGATTCCCTCCACCGCGTGGCCACCGAATCCGTTGTTCTCCAGGATGATCCGACATGACCGGCCCGGCATCGCCCGCGACCCGGTTTCCGGCCGTCGTCGCCACGCGCATCACCCACACCCGGCGTTCACCGCTGCGCCATACGTTCACCTACCGCAGCAGTTCGTGGCTCATCGATGTCGACGCACCACCCCGGTTTCGTGGTCCGCTGCGCCTGGCCGCCGATGTCCGGGCCGCCGACCATTTCCCGGAGCCGATGCGGCCGGGACAGTCGCTGCGGCAGCGTCTCGACGGTCATCTGCGCAGCGCGGGTGTCGCACCCGCCGACGGCCCGGTGTGCGCCCTGCTCTCGCCTCGCGTCGCCGGATACACGTTCAATCCGCTCAGCGTCTTCTGGTGCCACGATGCCGACGGCGCCCTCGCACATGTGGTGGCCGAGGTGCACAACACCTACGGCGAGCGTCACTGCTACATCGTGACGCCCGACGCCGACGGCCGGGCCGAGGTGGACAAGGAGTTCTACGTCTCACCGTTCCACGACGTCTCCGGCCGCTATCGGCTACGTGTCCCCGAGCCGGATGACCAAGGCCGCGTGTCGGTCTCGATCATCCTCGACCGTCCGGGAGCCGGGCCCTTCGTCGCCGCCCTGACCGGGCACGCCCGCCCGGCGACGGCTCGTGCGATCGTCGGAGCCCAACTGCGCACGCCTCTCGCCCCGCTCGTCGTCTCCGCCCGAATCCGACTGCAGGGCATCGGATTATGGGCCCGCCGACTCCCGGTCCAACCCCGTCCCGATCATCTCGTTCATTCCACTCTCGCCTCCACCGCGACGAAAGGACACCGATGAGCACCCCCATCCATCGGCCCGACGACTCCGAGGTCACCCCACCCGACGCCGGACGCTGGCCCGACGCCGCCGCGATCCCCACCGGCCGATCCGCGCGGGTCCGCGGCGCCGCGGCGTCCTGGCTGTTCCGGCACGCCACCGCCGGGCTCGACGTGCGCATCGAGTATCCGGACGGCACTAGAGGCGGCCGCCGCACCGACGATGTGCAGCCGCGCATGATCATTCGGCGCCCCAACGACTTCGCGCGACGGGTCGGGTGCCACGGGTTGATCGGATTCGGCGAGTCCTTCATGGCCGGCGACTGGAGCACCGACGACCTCGTCGGCGTCCTCACCCCGTTCGCCTCCCGGGTCGCGCGACTGGTCCCCCGACCCCTACAGGCGCTGCGCCGGGTGGTGCTGCCGAAACACCCCGAGGACGAAGAGAACACGACGGCCAACACCCGCTCCAACATCTCGCGCCACTACGACCTGTCCAACGACTTGTTCGCCACCTTCCTCGACGAGACGATTACGTATTCGAGCGCACTGTTCGCCGACCCCGCGGTCTCGGCCGAACATGCCGTGCTGCACCCACTCTGGGATGATCTCGCCGACGCCCAGCGTCGTAAGGTGGACCGGCTGCTCGACCTCGCCGGCGTCGGGGAGGGCACGCGCCTACTCGAGATCGGAACGGGCTGGGGCGAACTGTGCCTGCGCGCCGCGGCCCGCGGGGCCACGGTCCGTTCGGTCACCCTGTCCTCCGAGCAGCGCGAGCTGGCGTTGCGTCGCGTCGCCGACGCCGGGTTCGCCGACAAGGTGCAGATCGATCTCCTCGACTACCGCGAGGTCGACGGCACCTACGACGCCGTCGTGTCGGTCGAGATGATCGAGGCCGTCGGCGAAAAGTATTGGCCTACATACTTCTCCACCATCGACCGCATCCTCGCGCCCGGCGGGAAGGTCGCGATCCAGGCCATCACCATGCCGCACGATCGCATGCGCGCGTCCCGCCACACCTACACCTGGGTGCACAAGTACATCTTCCCCGGCGGTCAGCTCACCTCGCTGCCCGCGCTACGCGCCGTCACCGACAAGCACACGACGCTGCGGCTGACCGACTCGCTGTCGATGGGCGCGCACTACGCCGAGACGCTGAGGCTCTGGCGCGAACGCTTCGATTCCCACCGGCGCCGGATCGCCGACCTCGGCTTCGACTCCACCTTCATGCGGATGTGGCAGTTCTATCTCGCTTACTCCGAGGCCGGATTCCGGGCGGGATACCTCGACGTCCACCAGTTGCTGTTCACCCGCGGCTCGGCCGACACGACTTCCCGGGAGCGGTCATGACCGGTTGGACGGGATTCCTCATCCTGACATTGTCGTCGCTGATCCTGCTCGCGGTGATGCAGGCGATCACCTTCGCGATCGGCTATCGCATCGGGCGTTTCAACGTCGTCGACGTCACGTGGGGCCTCGGATTCGTCGCGGTCGCCTGGCTGTCACTGATTCTCGGCGGCGGTGACCCCACGCGCCGTTGGCTGCTCGCGCTCGGCGTGAGCGTGTGGGGGCTGAGACTGGCGTGGCACATGGTGGGCAAATCGAAGGGCAAGGGCGAGGACCCGCGCTACACCGAGATGCTGGAACGTTCCGGCGGCAACGGTTTCGCGGTCGTCGCCCGCAAGATCTTCGCGACGCAGGGGGCCGCGCAGTGGTTCGTGTCGCTGCCGATCCAGGTGTCGGCGGTCGCCGGCCCCACACCCGCACTCGCATGGATCGTCGGCGGCCTCGGCATCGCACTGTTCACGCTCGGGCTGTGCTTCGAGGCGATCGGCGATGCGCAACTGCGCGCCTTCAAGGCCGACCCCGCCAACAAGGGCGCGATCATGGATCGCGGGCTCTGGGCGTGGACGCGTCACCCCAACTACTTCGGCGACGCGTCGGTGTGGTGGGGAATCTGGCTGCTCGCGGCGACATCGGGGGCGATGGCCACCGGCCCCACACTCGTCCCGTGTCCCGGCGTCCTCACCGTCCTGTCACCGGTGGTGATGACCTACTTCCTCGTATTCGCCACCGGCGCCCGGTTGCTGGAGAAGTCGATGAGCACGCGACCCGGCTATCCCGAGTACCAGCAACGCACCTCGTACTTCTTCCCGCTGCCGCCCTCGTCGACGCCAACGGCCGACTCCCGCGCTACGCCATGACCGCCGGGTTGGCGGTGGCCCGGCCGTCAGGCCGCACCATGACACAGCCAGCAGGCCGCCCGGTGTCACCGTTGATCGGCCCGTCGACGACCGCACCGGGTGTTCTCCGGGCGAGCCGGGCACCCGAATCGTTGAGTGCCCCCCTGCCGCGGGTTAGGGTGATCGGCGATGAGATCAGAGGCGTCGAGGTGACGGCAACCGACGGCCGCGAGGATGCGGCACTGCCGGATCTGCTGGCGCGGATCGCCGACGGCGACTCGGCGGCCTTCGCCGAGTTCTATGACCGGACCGGGGATCGCGTGTACGGCATGGTTCTTCGCGTTCTGCGCGATCCGGGATACAGCGAGGAGACCACGCAGGAGGTGTTCCTGCAGGTGTGGCGGTCGGCCGACAAGTTCGATCCGGCGGCCGGGTCGGCGTTGAGCTGGCTGATCACCCTGGCGCACCGACGCGCGGTCGATCGGGTGCGCTCCGAGGTCGCCGGCGATCGGCGGGAGACCACCTACAGCCAGGCCACGGCGTCGATCGCCTTCGATCAGGTCGCCGACGCCGTTGAGGTCCGTGAGGCACGTGAACGTGTCATCAACTGCCTGGGCAGTCTCACCGACATCCAGCGCGAGTCGGTGTCGCTGGCGTATTACCGCGGGCTGACGTACCGGGAGGTCGCCGAGCAGCTCTCGGTCGCCCTACCGACGATCAAGTCGCGCATCCGGGACGGTTTGGCGCGTCTGCGGGAATGCCTGGGGGATCGGGATGTCTGACGACGAGTTGCTCGCGATGGCGCCGCTGATGGGACTCGATGCCCTGTCGCCGGCAGAACTGGACTCGGTCCGACGCCGGCGTGCGCAGGCCGACGACGCGGTGCGCGCGGAGTTCGACGCGCTCGTGGCCGCGACCCGGGAGACGATGGCCTCGGTCAGCGCGTCGACCGCCATGACCCCGCCCGCCGAGCTGCGTGCCCGGCTGTTGGCTGCGGCCACGGCCGAGGCCCGCGACACCGCTCGCCCGACCACCGCCGGGGTCCGCGAGATCCGCCCGCGATCGACCGACGACGTCGCACGCTCGGATGCCCCGGGGGCCGGGGCGTCGGGCGGTGCCGCGACAGTTCCCGACGGCACCCGGACCGGACGTCGGATCGCCTATCTCGCTGCTGCCGCGGTGGTCGCCGTCGCGGTCGGAGCCATCGGATGGGCGATCGGCAGTGGACTGTCGAGCAAGACCACCACCGAACAGCCCACCGCAGCCAAGGTGTTCAGCGCCAAGGACGTTCGGACGAGCTCCGGGTCGGTGGCCACCGGTCGGGCGTCGGTGACCTACTCCGAGCGCGCCGACGCAGCGGTCCTCGTGATGAACGATGTGCCGCCGCCCCAGCCCGGCACCGTCTACCAGATGTGGCTGCTCGGCCCGCAGGGCACCACCTTGGCCGGCACGATGACCGACAAGGACATCGCGCCGTCGACGACTGCGGTCATCCCCCATATCGGCGACGCGACGGCGTTGGGCTTCAGCGTCGAACCCGCCGCCGGCGCAACGTCTCCCGGTTCGATCGTCGCCGAGCTCCCGCTGCGCTGATCATGGCGCCCAGACCGGCTCACGTCCTCTCGGTGACGGGAGCCGGCGCAGCCATGAGCTCCTCACCTATTGACAGAACACCGGGCTGGCACAACACTTGTTGCAACAGATGCGCAGAGTTGCGCACGAAGCAACACCGAGAACCGTCGTCCGTAGGCGCTCGCGCACGTCCACGCGCCCGTGCGAGCCCTGACCGCCACCGTGGGCGCGTCCCACGCACTCGTTCGTGTTCGCTGTCTCGTCATGTTCATCCCGTCTTCGTCACCCCCGTCTTCGTCACCAGTCGTGAGAACACCATCCACCATCGCGGAGAGGCCACTTCACGTGAGCACCACCGATCAGTCCGTCTCGTCGAACACCTTTTCATCGCCGCTTTTGGGCGAGGCCCAACTGTTCACCGCCGGGCGGTGGCATCACGCCGCCGACGGCGGTACCCGCGAGATCATCAACCCCGCCCTCGGTGAGAGCTTCATCCGAGTCGACGAGGCCACCTCCGAGGATGTGACCGCGGCGATCGCGGCGGCCCGCACCACCTTCGACGACGGCCGGTGGCCGGCCACCCCGGTCGCCGAGCGCGCCGCACTGCTACGCCGCATCGCCGATCTACTCGTTCGGGACAAGGCCGAACTCGCCCGTATCGAGACACTCGACACCGGAAAAACGCTGGCCGAGAGCGAGATCGACATCGACGACGTCGAATCGGTTTTCCGTTATTACGCAAGTCTGGTGGAGACCGAGGCCGATCGGGCCGTCGACACCGGGGTGCCCGGGGTGATCAGCCGAGTGGTGCGCGAACCCATCGGGGTCTGTGTGCTGATCGCACCGTGGAACTATCCACTTCTGCAGATCTCGTGGAAGATCGCCCCTGCGTTGGCCGCTGGTTGCACAATGGTCGCCAAGCCCAGCGAGGTCACCCCGCTGAGCACCATTGCGTTCGTCCGGTTGTGCGAGGAGGCCGGTGTGCCTGCAGGTGTGCTGAATCTCGTTCAGGGAGCTGGCTCCTCGCTGGGCTCCGCCCTCACCGACACCGACGAGGTCGATTTCATCTCCTTCACCGGCGGGCTCGCCACCGGGCGGATCATCTCCGAGACCGCCGCGCGCCACGTCACCAAGGTCGCCGTCGAACTCGGCGGAAAGAATCCGCACATCGTCTTCGCCGACGCCGACTGGGACTCGTCGGTCGAACAGGTACTCGCCGGGGTGTTCCTGCACTCGGGCCAGGTCTGCTCATCCGGCACGCGGCTCATCGTCCACGAATCGATCGCCGACGACTTCGTCGACGCCCTCGTCGCCCGGGCCGACCAGATCGTCATGGGCAACGGACTCGACCCGGCCGCCAAGACCGGTCCCCTGGTGTCGCAGGCCCAGTTGGACAAGATGACCGCCCACGTCGCGTCGGCCATCGCCGAGGGCGCACAGTTGCGCTGCGGCGGTGGACATCCCGAACGTGAGGGACTCGCACCCGGCGGATACTGGTTCGCGCCCACCATCTTCGACCACTGCGATCGCACGATGTCGGTGGTCCGCGACGAGACCTTCGGACCGATCCTCACCGTCGAGCGATTCGATACCGAGGAGCAGGCACTCACCCTGGGCAACGACACCGATTACGGGCTGGCGGCCGGGGTGCGCACCTCCGACGCCGCGTTGGGCGAACGCATGGTGCGCGGCCTGCGCCACGGCACGGTGTGGCTCAACGACTTCGGCTACTACACCCCGGCAGCCGAATGGGGCGGATTCGGGAAGTCCGGCAACGGACGTGAACTCGGCCCCACCGGTCTCGCGGAATACCAAGAGAACAAACATATCTGGCACAACACCGCGCCGTCGGCGTCGCAGTGGTTCACTCCGCGCGAGGATGATCAACAGAAGGACGATCAATGAGTACAGCTCCCACTGGTGCGCCGAAGGATTCGGCGGACGAATCGTACGGCCTGTCCGACTTCGGCTACAAGGAGTCCCTCGACCGCTCCATCGGCAAGTTCGCCAGCTTCGCCGCGGGCGTCAGCTACATCTCGATCCTGACCGGCACCTTCCAGCTGTTCTACGTCGGTTTCGGCAACGCCGGCCCGGCCTATCTGTGGTCATGGCCGATGGTCTTCGTCGGGCAGCTCTGCGTCGCACTGTGTTTCATGGAGCTCGCCGCAAAATATCCGGTGGCCGGATCGGTCTACAACTGGGCCAAGCGACTCGGGAGCCAACGCGTTGGATGGTCGGCGGGCTGGCTGATGTTCACCGCATCGGTGGTCACTCTCGCGGCGGTCGCCCTGGCGATGCAGCTCAATCTGCCCCGACTGTGGAGCGGCTTCCAGATCTACGGCAGCGGTGACGATGCCACCGACTATGCGGTCAATGCGGTCATCCTTGGCGCGATCCTCATCGCTCTGACCACGGCCATCAACGCCTGGAGCGTCCGGCTGATGTCATTGATCAATTCCGTCGGTGTGTTCGTCGAGCTGATCGCGGCGGTGTTGATCGCGATCATTCTGGCCTGCAACATCACTCGTGGTCCGCAGATCTTCTTCTCCACCAACGGCTATGGCGCGGGCGAGAGCAGCGGCTATCTTGGGGCGTTCCTGATCGCGTCGCTGGCCTCCGGGTACGTGATGTACGGCTTCGACACCGCGAGTTCGCTCGGTGAGGAGACCGTCGAACCCCGCCGAACCGCACCCAAGGCGATCCTGCGGGCCATTCTCGCCTCGTTCGTGATCGGCGGTGCCATCCTGGTATTCGCGATCATGGCCGCGCCGAACCTGTCGGATCCGAAGCTCGGTGACGCCTCCGGTGGCCTGCAGTACATTGTCGAGCAGGTGATGTGGGGGCCGGCGAGCAAGGTCTTCCTCGTCGCGATCGTCGTCGCGGTCTTCGTCTGCTCACTGGCCGTGCACACCGCGGCCATTCGGCTGATGTTCGCGATGGCCCGCGACAATGCCCTGCCCTTCGGTGAGAAACTCGCCAAGGTCGATCCCGTCCGGCAGACTCCGGTGATCCCGTCGCTGGTGATCGGGGTCGTCGCCGTCCTCATTCTGGTCATCAATGTCGGTCAGCCCAAGATCTTCACCGTGCTGACCTCCATCGCGATCATCATGATCTACCTGGCCTACCTCTTGGTCACCGGGCCGTTGCTGGCCAAGCGGTTTCGCGGGGAGTGGCCGCCGAAGGACCTGGCCGAGGGCGGATACTTCACCATGGGCCGGTGGGGCCTGCCGGTGAACATCGTCGCCGTGGTCTGGGGTGTGGGCATGGCGCTCAACCTCGCGTGGCCACGCTCGGAGATCTATGGCGAACCCTGGTACAACACCTGGGGCGCCTTCGTCTACATCGGCATCATCTTCGGCGTCGGCTTCCTCTGGTACCTCACCGTCGGCCGTCGCCACATCGGCGTGCTCGAATCCCACTCCACCGCAACAAAGCTGCCCACCGCCGACGAGATCGGCGGCGGACTGTGAGCGACTGTCCTGCCGGTCGTATCCCGCCTCGCCACCTCACCCCCGAAAGGATCTGAGCACGCTCATGACCTCTTACGACTACGTCATCGCCGGTGGCGGGACCGCCGGATGTGTGCTCGCCGCACGCCTTTCCGAGGATCCGGCGGTCACGGTCTGCCTGATCGAGGCCGGGCCCAGCGACGTCGACGATCCGAACATCCTGGTACTCAAGGAATGGATGCATCTACTCGACTCCGGGTACGACTGGGACTATCCGGTCGAACCACAGGAGCGCGGGAACAGCTTCATGCGTCACGCCCGCGCCAAGGTGCTCGGCGGGTGCTCCTCACACAATTCGTGTATCGCGTTCTGGCCGTTGGCCCAGGGACTGCGCAACTGGGAGGCGGCCGGCGCGACCGGCTGGGGGCCCGACGGCGTGCTGCCCTACGTGTCCCGCGTCGAGAACAACGTCGCCGACGGCGACTATCAGGGCTATCCGCACGGCCATGACGGACCGGTCCGGTTGCGTGACGTTCCGCCGGTGGACCCGTGCGGCCAGGCCGTCCTCGACGCCGCCGCGAAGGTCGGTCTGCCCACCGTGCAGTTCAATCGCGACCAGTGGCATCTCAACGGTGCCGGATGGTTTCAGATCAACGCCAACGAGGCCGGCGAGCGCATGTCGACCTCGCACGCGTACCTGCATCCCATTCTCGGCACCCGCCCCAACCTCACCGTGCTCACCGACAGCTGGATCAGCGAGATCCTAATCGACGATTCGTTGCGCGCCACCGGAGTTCGATTCCAACGCCCCGACCTCACCGGCTATGACGAGGTGACCGCCAACCACGAGGTGATCGTCACCGCCGGTGCCATCGATACGCCGAAACTCTTGATGCTCAGCGGGATCGGACCGGCCGAGCATCTGCGCGAGATGGGCGTGACCGTGCGCGTCGACTCCCCCGGCGTCGGGGAGAATCTCGACGACCACGTCGAGGGACTGGTGTTCTGGGAGGCCGCCCGCCCGATGGTCACCGACTCCACCCAGTGGTGGGAGATCGGATTGTTCACCACCACCCAGGAGGGGCTGGACCATTCGGATCTGATGATGCACTACGGCAGTGTGCCCTTCGACATGAACACCCTGCGCTGGGGCTATCCGACCACCGAGAACGGATTCTGCCTGACCCCCAACGTCACCCAGGGACGATCACGCGGAACCGTACGTCTGCGGTCACGGGATTTCCGGGACCGGCCCAAGGTCGACCCGCGCTACTTCACCGATCCGGACGGCCACGACGAACGCGTCATGCTCGCCGGTGTCAAGCTCGCCCGCCGGATCGCCGAGCAGTCACCGCTGCGGGAATGGGTGGCCCGCGAACTCGCCCCGGGCCCCGACGTCACCACCGACGACGAGATCATCGACTACTTCCACAAGACCCACAACACCGTCTACCACCCGGCCGCCACCGCGCGAATGGGTGCCGTCAGCGACCCGATGGCGGTGCTCGATCCAACGCTCAAGGTCAAGGGGGTCAGCGGTTTACGGGTTGTCGACGCGTCGGCGATGCCCAATCTGCCGATCGTCAACCCCAACATCACGGTGATGACGATGGCCGAGAAATGCGCCGACCTGATCCGGTCCGGTACCTGAGTGATGGCCGGGTCCGAGGACTCCGACACCGTCGAATTCCTGGGAGCCCATTCACCTTTCCAGGAGCTGGCCGACGACGAGCTGGCACGGATCGCCGCCGGCGCGAGTATCCGTCGATTCCGTTCCGGCGAGGTCATCGCCGAATACGGTGACGGCTCCGCGGATGCGGTGTTCATGGTCCGCTCCGGGCGGGTGGAGCTGACGGCTCCGGGAGCAGATCTCGACCACCCGGACGTGTTCGAATCACTCGGCCCAGGAGCGTTGTTCGGTTACATACCGCTCATCATCGGCGGCGAGGCTCGGTTCGTCGCACGTGCTGCCGAGCCGGCGTCGGCCATCGCATTGCCCGCCGACGAGGTACGCGTTGTGCTCGGCAGACGGTCGGGATTGACCTTTCTCGCCGAGTCGGCCTGGCAGTCCATCTCCGCCCGGCCCGCACCCACCGCAGGCTGGTCGTCGACGACGCGGGTGTCGTCGTTGATCCGTGACGCTCCGGTGTTCGTCGCTCCCCACACGCCCGTGGTCGAGGCGGTGCGTGCGATGGGTGCGGCCGGGCAGTCATGTGTGCTGGTCGAGTTGCCCGACGGCACACTGGGAATCGTCACCGAAGGCGACGTCACCCACCGCGTCGTCGGTGCCGGACGATCACCGGGTGTGCCGGTCGCCGAGGTGATGACCGCACCGGCGCGCTCCGTCGACGCCGGGCGCTACGCGATCACCACCTGGCTGGAGATGTTGGAGGCCGGCGTTCGTCACATGCCGGTGTGTTCTCCGCGCGGCCGCGCCATCGGGGTACTCGAGGAGACCGATCTGCTGGTCGCCGCGAGCCGTGGCGGCTCACTGCAACGACGAATCGCTCATTCCACCGATGTCGCCGCACTCGCATCGGCAACCCAGGCCATGCCACGCTTGGCCGATGACCTCGTCAGCGCGGGGCTCGACGCCGAATCCACCTGCGGTGTGCTGTCGTTGATCATCGACACCACAGCCCGCCGTGCCGTCGAACTCGCCCTCGAAGACCACCCCGAGCTGTCGGGCTTCGCCTGGATCACCCTGGGTAGCGTGGCGCGCCGGGAGGCCATGCCGTCCTCCGACGTGGACTCCGCCCTCAGCTGGATCGACGACGGCGACCGTTCGGCAGACGAATTCCGCGCGTTGGCCCGTCGCACCCACACGATCCTCGACGACTGCGGTCTACCCGCCGACACCAACGGTGCCGTCGCCTTCTCCCCGAGCTTCTCGCGATCCTGCGACGACTGGCTGCTCGCGGCACGCCGATGGTTGACAGCACCACTCGCCGACCACGGTCTCATCATGTCGTCACTGCTGATCGACGGGCGCGTCATCCTCGGCCCCGAGAGTCTGCACACAGCCCCCTCGGCATTCTCGTCGATGCCCGCCGACCATCCCGAAGCCCTACGCCTGCAACTACTCAACGCGCTGTCGCTGCGGCCCCGCGTACGGAGCCTGCGTGACGTCCTGTCCCGACGCGGCGGCACCGTCGACCTGAAGGCGCACGTCATCGCACCCATCGTGAACCTCGCGCGCTGGGCCGGCCTGACTGCGGGCATCACCTCCGCCCCCACTCCTGCGCGCCTGCACAGCGCCGTCGACGTGGGCACCCTCACCTCCGCGGAAGCCTCACTGCTGCACGAGGTTTTCGCGATGACCCAGCGCCTGCGGCTTCGTCACCAGATCACCCAACTCCGCGCCGGCCACACCCCCGGAGACGTCATCGTCCTCAGCGACCTGTCCCCCTTGGAACGCAGCATGCTCAGCGAAGGCGTTCGCGAGATCAGCGACATCCAGCGCCGGGTCCGCACGCGAATCACGGTGCCCCTCAACTGACTTGCGGCGCCTGCTCCAAACACTCGAGTAGTTTCGCGATCGAGCGGCCTGCCCCGATAGTCGACAACCTTCCCCCGATGATCGAGAACCGTCCCCTCCCGATGGTCGAGGTGCCTCGAGTCCGCTTGTGCCGAAGCTGGAAACGAACCACCGTAGCCCGGAATCCCTTCAGCACACTAGGTCTCGAGGCTCGTCGCTAACGCTCCTCGGCACCTCGACCACCGGGATGAGACGGCTCCCCTCGATGGTCGAGGTGCGAGCCGCGTGCGGCGATCCTCGAGACCTCTTGTGCCGAAGCTAGAATCGAACCACCGTGGCCCGGATACCCGTCGGCACACCAGGTCTCGAGGCTCGTCGCTAACGCTCCTCGGCACCTCGACCACCGGAGTGGGTCGGCCATCGGGCGGGAAGCGCGGAGCATCCTTCAAAGGCGAGTCGTCTTTCCCCCGCTGGTCGAGGTGCGAGCCGCGTGCGGCGAGCCTCGAGACCGCTTGCGCCGAAGCTGGAATCGGACCACACCCTCACCGCAGGAGCCCGCGCACCGCATCGATGGTGTCGGCGAGGTCGGCGGTCTTGTCTGGGCGGTACCGCAGCACGCGGGCGAATCGGAGCGCCACTCCACCCGGGTACCGCGAACTGCGTTGTACACCATCGAGTTCGATCTCGACGACGATCTCGGGATGCAGGTAGACCGTCCACGAATCGCGGCGGTCTTCGTGTTTCGGGAACTCCTCGGTCTGCCACTGGAGCAGTTTGTCGGTGAGCCCCTTGAACGTCTTGCCGACCATCACCGGGGGTCCACCATCGGGATCACGTGCCCCCAGATGGATGTTCGAGAGGTATCCGGTCCTGCGCCCCGACCCCCACTCGGCGGCGAGGACGACGAGGTCGAGGGTGTGCACCGGCTTCACCTTCTGCCAGGCCTTGCCCCGTCGACCGGCCGCGTACGGTCCCGACAACGACTTCACCATGACGCCCTCGTGACCGGCGGCCAATGCGGCCTCGAGGGTTTGCCGGGCCTGCTCGGGCGTCGGATTGCGTACCGATGTGATCCGCAGATGCGGCGCAAACGAATCCAGCGCGTCGAGCCGCTCGACGAGGGGCCGGTCGATCAGATCCTCGCCGTCGAGGTGGAGACAATCGAAGAAGAAGGGGCGCAACAACCGCGGACCACTGTCGACCCCGGCGTCCTCCTCCACCATCGACCCGAACCGACTCATCGTCTCCTGGAACGGGCGAGGCCGGCCGTCGTCGAACAGGGTCAGGGTCTCCCCGTCGAGGATCACCGAGCGCAGCGGCAGTTCTCGTACTGCCGCAACGAGATCCGGCACCCGTGCCGTCACGTCGTTGAGGGTACGGGTGAAGACGGCCACCTCATCACCGTCGCGGTGCACCTGGATGCGGGCTCCGTCGAGTTTGTGGTCGACGACGAGATCCGGTCCGAGACTCGCCAACGCCGAGTCGAGATCCTCCGCGGGTGTCGCCAGCATCGGCGACACCGCCCGCCCCACCTGCAGGCCGATGCCTTCCAAGACGGCACGGCCACCGTCGATCGCCGACGTCGCGGTCTCCGACAGGGACCCGGTGAGCATGTGCGCTCGACGGACCAGTGGTGCGGGTTGATCCGACACCGCGATGATCGCCTCCACCATCACCCCGGCGAGCGCACCCTGCCGCAGTTCGCCGGTGAGCAGCCTGAGCAAGAAGTTCTGTTCGTCGGCGGTGGCGCGGCCGAAGAGGTTGCCCAGCAACTCCGCTCGGGCGGGCACCGACCCGGCACCTGACGTCGTCGCCAACCGGGTGAAGGTGTCGTCGACCTCTGCCACCGTCAGCAGCGACTCCTCGTCGGATATCGGCGCCGCATCGATTCCTCGGACGGTGCGCCAGCCGATTCCGAGGCGTCCCTGCGGGATCTCACCCGACAACCACGCCACCACAAGACCCACCTCGTCGGCGGCGATGGCGAGGAGTTCGCGCAGCACAGCGGTTTTCGCGGTGCGGGAGCGTGTCGCCGCAACCGCGGTCGACGCCTGCACCACCGACGAGAAACGCATCAGTGTCCCCGGGTTTCCGGTGGGAGGTCGAGCGCGGACGGATCGTATCCGGGCGGCGCGGAATCCGGATGTGCCTGTAGGTAGGCGCGCAGCGCATCCTCGAGCGAGGCGAAGACGTGGTCGGGATTCAACTCGGCGAGTATCCCGTCGGTGCGCAATGTCTGCTGCAACTCGGGATCGACGCCGGCGAGCGCGAAATGCGCACCGCGGGAATGGATGTAGCCGATCAGGTCGGTGAGCACCGTCGACGCCGAATAGTCGACGTCGGTCATCGCCGACGCGTCGAGCACCAGCCACCGCACGGGGTCCGGCGCCTGCTTCACCAGATGCATGACGTCGTCGGAGAAGCGACCGGCGTTGGCGTAGAACAGCTCCGCGTCGTACCGGAACACGATCAAGCCCGGTAACGACTGGCTGCCCGGCGTCGCCGACTCGTACCGTGGCCGGCCGCCACCGCTGACGCCCAGCACGAAACGTTCGGGCCGGTATTGGCGTCGAACCAGTTCCAGCAGCGAGACGACCATGGACGCGACGATACCGACCTGCACACCGAACACCACGACGATGACCGCGGTGAGTACCGCGATACCGAACTCGACCCGCCGGACCCGACAGATCCGGACGAAGCCGTGGACGTCGATGAGGCGCAGCGCGATCAGGAACACGATCGCCGCCAGCACGGCATGCGGCAGACGGGCCAGCACGCCGGTGGCGAACACCACCACCAGCAGCGCGATCACCGCCATCGTCAGATTCGCGACCTGGGTCCGCCCGCGTTGGTCGTCGAGGAGTTGGGTCTTGGTGGGGCTGCCGTTGACGACGAAGGTGCCGGAGAAGCCCGCCACCAAATTGGCCCCCGACAGACCCAGGACGTCGCGGTTGATGTCGGCGTTCTGCCCGTGCCGCTGCGCGAAGCTGCGAGCGGTCGCGGCACTCTGGGCGAGGATCACCAGCGCGCAACCGAATGCGACGGTGGTGGCCTTGGCGATCTCCCCCAATCCCATTCCTCCCGAGCCCATTCCGCCCGGCCACCCGAAGTCCGGGAGGCCACCGTGGACCGAGCCGATCACCGGAACGCGCTCGGACCACCCGAAGGCTGCAACGGCGACGATCGACCCGATGACCACGACGACGGCGGCCGGGAAACGGGGCATCAGGCGCCCGCCAGCCAGCAGCGCGACCAGGGTCACCGCGGCAAAACCGACCGCTCCCCAGTTGATGTCGCCGAGGTGGCTGAGGATCGCCCACCACCGTGACCAGATCGACCCGTCGGTGCTCGACATTCCCAGCATTCCCGGGACCTGGCCGGTCATGACGGTGACACCGGTGCCGGCGAGGAATCCGACGAGCACCGAGGTGGACAAGAAGTCGCCGAGGAATCCCAGGCGCAGGAGTCGGGCCACCGCGAGCAGTCCACCGGTGACGATCGCGATCAGGCACGCCCACTGCAGCCATGCCTGCGAGTCCGGCACCAGCCCCGCAACGCCGAGCCCGGCGATACCCGATGCCAGCAGCGCCGCGGTCGCCGAGTCCGCGCCGACGACCATCAGCCGGGACGAGCCGATCAGCGCGAACACGATCGTCGGCAGGATGATCGTGTACAGCCCGGCGACGACCGGCACATGCGCGATGGCGCTGTATCCCATCGATTCGGGGATCGCCACGGCCGCGAGGGTGCATCCCGCGACCAGGTCGGTCCGCAGCCACGAGCGCTGATAGCCGGCCAATGCCGGCGGAACCAGCCGCGTCAGCGCTCCCCGCTTCATCCCGCCAGGCTAGTGGTTTGTCCACCGGAATCGGCGGCAAGCATCCGGTGAAATACTCGTCGATCCGACAAGTCGGACGGCGCCACGACAGCAGCCCCCGATCCGGTTGACATCGCCCGACATAGACTTCACACTTGTTGCATCACGTGCGCGGTGTTGCGCATAGTGCAACTACAGACGCCGATGCGGTCGCTGGGGTGGTTCGCGGAGCCCGCCCACCCGGTACGCATATCCACATATCGATTACCACGTGAAAATCACTGGCCAAGAGAGGCATTCATCTCCCATGACCGCACACGTCGTCGCGGGCGCCGCCGAGGCGGGAGCCGAATCCGACCGACTCGACCCGGCCGCCAGAGCGCTCCTCGACGAGCGCGTCGTCGGCGAGAGCCTGCCCGCCCCGTTCTACGTCGACCGGGAGTGGTTCGACCGCGACCTCGACGAGGTCTTCGCCAAGCGGTGGATCTTCGTCGCCACCGAAGCCGAGATCGCCGAGCCCGGTGACTACCTCACGGTGAATCTCGGCCGAAGTTCGGTCATCATCGCCCGCGACGACGAGCAGGTCGTCCGTGCCCACCACAACGTCTGCCGGCACCGCGGCGCCCGGCTGCTCACCGACGACCACGGCAGCACCGGCACCATCGTCTGCGCCTACCACTCCTGGACATACGGCATAGACGGTCGGCTGATGTTCGCCGACGCGCAGGCGCCCGGCTTCGACAAGAAATGCTTCTCACTCCGGCCGGTCGCGCTCCGCACGATCGCCGGGCTGATCTTCATCTGCCTCGCCGACGAGCCGCCCGCCGACATCGACGAGGTCGCCGCGATCGTCACGCCCTACCTCGAACCCCACGGCCTCGCGAACGCCAAGGTCGCCAAACAGACCGATCTCATCGAGAACGGCAACTGGAAACTCACCATGGAGAACAACCGCGAGTGCTATCACTGCGGTGGGCATCCGGAACTGCTCAACGTGTTCTTCCCGATCTGGGGTTTCGCCGACTCCGACGCCATCCCCGAACGGCTCCGTCCCGCCACCGCCCGATATCGTCAGGCCACCGACGAGATGACCGACCTGTGGCGACAACGCGGACTTCCCTATGACCGGATCGTTCAACTCGACACGCGCACAACCGGATTCCACATCGAGCGTGAGCCGATGGATCTTGCCGGGGAATCGTTCACCCTCGACGGTACCGTCGCCTGCACCCGCCCACTCGCCGACGCCCTTCCCGATCGCCGACTCGGCCGCCTCTCGATGCACCTGCAACCCAACATGTGGCTACACATCACCGGCGACCACGCCGTGCTGTTCTCGGCCATCCCGCTCGCCCCCGACCAAACCCTCGTGCGCACCACGTGGCTGGTCCACGCCGACGCCGTCGAAGGCATCGACTACGACCTCGACCGGCTGACCGGCGTCTGGGAGATCACCAACCAGCAGGACGCCGACCTCGTCGCGCTCGCCCATCAGGGCATCGCCGACCCCGCCTACCTTCCCGGCCCGTACGGCCCGTCCGAGGTCCAGGTCGAGGCCTTCATCAACTGGTACATCACCACATTGCGCACCACACTGGGCACCACACCTGCAGTGGCGCAAGCGGTGTCACAGATTCCGGAGAGCGCCTGATGAGCGACGAACACCTGCTGGTCTGCGTCGAACGCACCCCGGCCACCCACGACATGACGACATTCACCTTCCGCACCGTCGAACCCCACACCTTCGTGTTCAACCCCGGGCAGTTCCTCACCATCGGGGTCACCATCGACGGCCGCACCGTGCAACGCTGCTACAGCATCTCCTCACCACCCACCCGCCCCGACACCCTGTCCATCTCGGTCAAACGCAAGACCGGCGGCCACGTGTCGAACTGGTTGCACGACAACATGACACCGGGCATGACGATGACCGCCAGCGGCCCCCTCGGCCGATTCAGCTACATGGGCAAAGGCGCCGAACGCTACCTGTTCATCTCCGCGGGCAGCGGGATCACCCCCATCATGTCGATGATCCGCGCCGCCACCGACGGCACCACGTCCGGGCCGTACCGCTCCGGCGAGCAGACCGACATCGTGTTCATCCACAGCGCCCGCACCCTCGAGGACATCCCGTTCCGCGCCGAACTCGAACAACTCTCCGTCGCCCATCCCGGACTCGACGTGGCCTTCGCGCTCACCCGCGCACATCTCGACGACCCGACGGCAACCGCTCCCCGGCGCCTCGACGCCGACACCCTCCTACGCATGTGCCCCGACCTCGCCGACCGTGAGGTATTCCTCTGCGGCCCCGGCCAATTCCGCAGCGGCGTCCGATCCGCACTGGTCGCCTCCGGCGCGACTCTCGCCCACATCCACGAGGAGAGCTTCGGCTTCGTCCTACCCACGCCCACCGACGACGACGGCCCCGGCATCACCGTCGACTTCACCCGCCGCGCCCGCCGCGTCAACGTCACCGCGGGCAGCAGCATCCTCGCCGCCGCCGCGGCCGCAGGCGTCACCCTGCCCTCGACCTGTGGCGTCGGCCTGTGCGGCTCCTGCAAGGTCACCAAGGTCTCCGGCGACGTCGTCATGAACCATCAGGGCGGCATCCGCAACCGCGAGATCGAGCAGGGCAAGATCCTGCTCTGCTGCTCCGAACCCATCACCCCCGTCGTCATCGATTTCTGAGGACACCATGACATCCGACCCTGCTCCCGGCGCCGACACAATTCGGCCCGCTCGCTCCGCTCCCGGCGCCGGGCTCCCCGAGCACCCAGACTTCCTCTGGCACAACCCCGACCCCCAACCCACCTACGACGTCGTCATCGTCGGCGGCGGCGGACACGGGCTCGCCACCGCCCACTACCTCGCCCGCAATCACGGCATCACCAATGTCGCCGTCCTCGAACGTGGTTGGCTCGCCGGCGGCAACATGGCCCGCAACACCACGCTCATCCGGTCCAACTACCTGTGGGACGAGAGCGCAGGCATCTACGAGCACGCACTGAAGCTGTGGGAGGGTCTCGAGGAAGAGCTCGGATATCCGATCCTGTTCAGCCAGCGGGGCGTTCTCAATCTCGCACACACCGAGCAGGACGTCCGCGACTCCGTTCGCCGGGTCGAGGCCAACCGGCTCAACGGAATCGACGCCGAGTGGCTCGACCCCAAACAGGTCGCCGAGATCTGCCCGATCGTCAACACCTCCGCCGACATCCGGTACCCGGTCATGGGGGCGACCTTCCAGCCGCGCGGCGGGATCGCCAAGCATGACTGGGTCGCTTGGGGATTCGCGCGCAGCGCCAGCACCGCGGGCATCGACATCATCCAGAACTGCGAGGTCACCGGGTTCGAGACCACCGACGGGAAGGTCACCGCGGTCAACACCTCGCGCGGGCGCATCGGGGCGGGCACCGTCGCCCTGTGTGCGGCCGGGCACACCTCCACTCTCACCGATCAACTGGGCTTCGGCTTGCCGCTGCAATCCCATCCGCTGCAGGCGCTCGTCTCCGAACTCCTCGAACCCGTCCACCCGACCGTCGTCATGTCGAATGCGGTGCACGTCTATGTCTCCCAGGCGCACAAGGGAGAACTCGTGATGGGTGCGGGCGTCGACTCCTACAACGGCTACGGCCAGCGCGGCGCGTTCCACATCATCGAACGCCAGATGGCCGCCGCCGTCGAGCTGTTCCCGATCTTCGCCCGCGCCCGGCTGTTGCGGACCTGGGGCGGCATCGTCGACGTCACCCCCGACGCCTCCCCGATCCTCGGTGCCACCCCCTACGACAACCTCTTCGTCAATTGCGGTTGGGGCACCGGTGGATTCAAGGCGACACCAGCCGTCGGATGGTGCCTGGCCCACACCATCGCGACCGGCGCTCCCCACCCGATCAACGCCCCGTTCACCATCGACCGGTTCACCACCGGCCGACTCATCGACGAGCACGGCGCGGCCGCCGTGGCGCACTAGTCCACCGGCCCACCAGTGCAGATCATCGACTCCACCCAAGCCCGGAGAACCCCATGCAACTGATTCCCTGCCCGCACTGCGGGCCGCGCGAGGAGACCGAGTTCCATTACGGCGCCGCCGCGGGTGTCGAGTATCCCGCGCAGCCGCAGACCCTCGACGACGACGAGTGGGCCGACTATCTGTTCTTCCGTCCGAACCCGAAAGGTGTTCTCGCCGAACGCTGGTGCCACAGCGCCGGCTGCCGACGGTGGTTCACCATCACCCGGGACACCGTGACCTACCGGTTTACCGGCACGCCGGTGGCCGCCCCGGTGTCGACCTCAGTTCCCGGGCCACGCCGATGACCCACTCACTCACCGATCTCCGCACCCCCGCCGGTGGCCGCATCGACCGCACCCGGCCCATCGACTTCGTGTTCGACGGCGTCACCTACACCGGCTACGCCGGCGACACCCTGGCCTCGGCACTGCTGGCCAACGGCGTCCGCACCATCACCAGCAGCGTCAATCTCGGTCGGGTCCGCGGGATCACCGGCTCCTGGTCGGAGGATGCCACCGCCCAGGTCGGTATCGACGCCCCCTACAGCGAACCGATGGTGCCGGCCACCATGATCGAACTCTGTCCCGGACTCACCGCGCACGGCGTCCCCGGATGGGGCAAGCTGTCCGCCGACATCGATACCGCCCGTTACGATTCGCTGCACCACCATCCCGAGGTGCTCGTCGTCGGCGCGGGTGCCGCCGGTCTGATGGCGGCGGTGATGGCCGCCCGCGCCGGCGTGCGGGTCATGCTCGTCGACGAACGCCCCGAACCCGGCGGCGCCACGCCCGACGCCCCGTGGGTCGCCGACGCGGTCACCGAGTTCGACGCGCACCCACACACCACCCGCCTCGTCCGCACCACCGCATTCGGCGGCTACGACGACGGATTCGTGCTGGCGGTGGAGCGTCGCACGGACCATCTCGGCGAAGCTTGTCCACTCGGGGCACCGACCCGGATCTCGCGGCAACGCGTACACCGCATCCGGGCGAAACGGATCGTCCTCGCGACCGGCGCGCATGAGCGCCCGATCGTGTTCGGCAGCAACGACCTTCCCGGCGTGATGCTCGCCGGCGCCGCCGCCGACTACCTCCACCGATACGGCGTACTCGTCGGTCGCGAAGCCGTGATGTTCACCGCCGGCGACTCCGCGTACGCCGATGCCTTCGCCCTCGCCGAATCGGGTGTGCACATCGCGGCCCTCGTCGATGTTCGGGCGCACGTCTCGTCGGATCTTCTCGAGCGCGCCACCCATCTCGGGATCGACGTTCGCACCTCCGGCGCGGTGGTGCGAGCCATCGGCGACGAGTGCGTCGAGGCCGTGGAGTTGCTCGACGGCACCATCATTCGCTGTGACACCGTGCTGGTCTCGGGTGGTTGGAACCCCGCCGCGCACCTGTGGAGCCAGATGCGGGGCACCATCGCCTTCGACGCCGACGCAGCAGCCTTCCTGCCGACCGGCACCCTGCCGACCACCGACATCGCCGGCGCCGCAGCGGGATTGCTGACCACCGGCTCCTGCCTGACCGACGGCAGGCGCGCCGGCCTCGCCGCGTTGCGTGCCCTCGGCGCGGTCCTACCCGAGTACCGCGGTGTACCGCGCACCGCCGACCGCACCCCGGCCGCGACCGCCGTGTACTGGCATGTGCCGCAGTCGGAGCCGACGTTGTCCTTCGTGGACCTGCAGCGCGACGCCACCGTCGCCGACATCGGGCGCGCGGTCGGCGCGGGTATGCGCTCGGTGGAACATGTCAAGCGCTACACCACCATCGGCACCGCCCACGATCAGGGCAAGACATCGGGGATCGTCGCCTCCGGCATCGTCGCCGAACTCCTCGGGGTCGACGTCTCCGACGCCGGCACCACCACCTTCCGTCCGCCCTACACGCCGGTGTCGTTCACCGCGCTGGCCGGACGCAACCGCGGCGACCTCTACGATCCGATCCGCCGGACCCCGTTGCACGAGTGGCACATCGAGCGTGGTGCGATCTTCGAGGACGTCGGGCAGTGGAAACGTCCGCGGTTCTACCCGCGCGGCGGCGAGGACATGGAATCGGCGGTGCTGCGCGAATGTGGTGCCGTCCGTTCGGGAGTCGGCATCCTCGACGGATCCACCCTCGGGGTCATCGACGTGGCCGGCCCGGACGCACCGGTCTTCCTCGATCTGCTCTACACCAACCTGATGAGCACCCTGAAGGTCGGCAAGGTGCGCTATGGCGTCATGTGCGGGCCGGACGGGATGGTCCTCGATGACGGCACGGTGATGCGGATCGCCGAGGACCGCTACACCGTCTACACCACCACCGGCAACGCCGCGACGATCCTGGACTGGATGGAGGAATGGCATCAGACCGAGTGGCCGCATCTGCAGGTGTTCACGACGTCGCTGACCGACCATGTTGCCACGTTCCCGGTGGTCGGGCCGCACTCGCGTGCGGTCGTCGGCGCGGTATTCCCCGACCTCGACGTCACCAATCAGGCGTTCGGCTTCATGGACTGGCGCGACACCTCCTTCGGCGGGGTCCCGGTGCGGTTGGGCCGGGTGAGTTTCTCCGGCGAGCTCGCCTACGAGGTCAACGTGGCCGCCGAGTACGCCGAAACCCTGTGGCGTGCACTGATCGACGCGGGCGCACCGTACGGCATCACCCCGTACGGCACCGAGACGATGCACGTGCTGCGCGCCGAGAAGGGATACCCGATCATCGGGCAGGACACCGACGGCACCGTCACCCCGCACGATCTCGGCATGAGCTGGGTGGTGTCGAAGAAGAAGGCCGACTTCCTCGGCAAACGCTCCTTCGACCGGCCGTCGAATCAGGACCCGAACCGCAAGCACCTGGTGGGATTGCTGCCCACCGACAGCGCCACGAAGCTTCCGGAGGGATCGCAGATCATCGCCCACCGTGCCGACCGCACGCTGCCGGCACCGCCGGTCGGGATGCTCGGGCACGTCACCTCGAGTTACCGCAGCGCCGAACTCGGACGGCCGTTCGCCCTCGCACTCGTCAAGGGCGGACGTGAGCGGATCGGCGCCCTCCTCGACGTGCCGATCGGTGACCGGCTGATCGAAGTCGAGGTCACCACAACGGTCTTCGTCGATCCGGAAGGAGCTCGTCGTGATGGCTGAGCACACCTGCACCTCCCGCTCGCCCCTGCACGGCTGGGCGAGCGCCTTCGACGCCCTCGCCCCTGCGGTGCGGCTATGCGAGTCACCCGTTGCCCAGGTGGTGGTGCGGACCACCGACGAGGACGCGATCACGCGGTTGGATCTGCCGTCTGCGTGCCAGGTCCGTCGAGACGGCGCGGATGACGGCGAGGTGGCTATCTGGCTGGGCCCCGACGAATGGCTGCTGTACCGGCCCGGAATCCCCGGGCACGAATATCTCGCCGAGGTCACCGGGCGACTCGCCGACACCCGACCCGGCACCTATCTGATGGATGCCACCGGCCAGCGCACCCGCGTACTCCTGGCGGGCGAGCATGCGCACACCGTCCTCGCACACGGCTGCGCGATCGACCTCGCACCGACCTCGTTCGGTGCGAACGAGGCCGCACAGACACTGCTCGCGCAGACCGGGGTGATCCTGCACCGCACCGGCGACGACCCGGAGTCGGGTTTCGCCCTGCTGGTTCGTTCGTCCTTCGCCGACCATCTCGCCCACTGGCTGCTCGACGCGGCAGCGGAGTACTGCCAGAACCCCGCGGTAGCTGAAGACCGCACCCGCACAGAAGGACCCGGCCATGTCTGACACGTTCATCCTCACCCTGCGCTGTCCGTCGCGCAGCGGCATCATGCATGCGGTCTCGTCGTTTCTCTACAGTCACGGATGCGAGGTGGCCGATCACCGGCAGTTCGACGACCCGCTCACCCACACGTTGTTCGTACGCACCGAGTTCGTGTGCGCGCGCGAGGCCGGCGCCGAAGACATGACGCGCGCCTTCGAGTACCTCGCAGCCGGCATCGACGCCGAGTTCACGATCACCGATCAAGCGCCGCAACGCATCCTGGTGATGGTCTCGACGCTCGGCCACTGCCTCAACGACCTCGTGTTCCGTTGGCGCTCGGGCACCCTCGGCGGCGACCTGGTCGCGGTGGTGTCCAACCACACGGCTCTCGAACCGATGGCGGTCTCGGCCGGCCTGCCGTTCCATCACGTGCCCGTCACCCCGGATACCAAGGCGCAGGCCGAATCCCGACTGCTCGGACTCGTCGACGAGTACGACGCCGACCTCGTCGTACTTGCCCGGTACATGCAGATCCTCTCCGACGAGACGTGTACCGCGCTGCGTGGCAGGGCGATCAACATCCATCACTCGTTCCTGCCGGGCTTCAAGGGCGCCAAGCCCTACCACCAGGCACACCAGCGAGGTGTCAAGTATGTCGGCGCCACCGCGCACTACGTGACCCCCGACCTCGACGAGGGACCGATCATCGAGCAGGAGGTGATCCGCATCGACCACACCCACGACCCGCGCCGCCTGGCCACCGTCGGCAGCGACGCCGAGGCACTCGCGCTCTCGCGAGCCGTGCGCTGGCACAGCGAGAATCGCGTCCTGATGAACGGCACCAGCACCGTCGTCTTCAGCTGACCCCGACCCGAAAGAACCCTCCCATGAGCACACCGAAAGTCGTGATCGTCGGCGCCGGGATCGTCGGCACCTCGCTGGCCGACGAATTGACCGGGCGCGGCTGGACCGACGTCACCGTCGTCGACCGCGGTCCGCTGTTCGCCACCGGCGGATCGACCTCGCACGCACCGGGACTGGTCTTCGCGACCAACCCGTCGAAGACGATGACCGAGTTGGCGTCCTACACGTGCGAGAAGTTCTCGGCGCTGACCCATCCCGACGGATGGTGCTTCAACCACGTCGGCGGACTCGAGGTGGCGACCACCGACGTGCGGTGGGGCGATCTGCACCGCAAGGCCGGGTGGGCCGCATCCCGTGGCGTCGACCACGAGTTGCTCACCCCCGCACAATGTGTCGCGAAGTATCCGTTGCTCGACCCCGACCTGATCCTCGGCGGGCTGTACACACCGCGCGACGGGCTCGCCAAGGCGTTGCGTGCGGTGGAGGCGCAGGCCGCTCGCGCCACCGAGCGGGGCGCACGGTTCGTGGGCCATCAGGAGGTCGTTGACGTCATCGAGTCCAATGGCTCTGTTCGGGGCGTGCGCACCACCACCGGGACCTTTGACGCCGACATCGTCGTGTGCTGCACCGGATTCTGGGGCCGGGAGTTCGGCCGTCGGGTGGGCCTGACGATCCCGTTGGTACCGATGGCCCACCAGTACGCCTACACCACTCCGCTGACCTCGCGAAAGGGCGTCAATTCGGCTGTCGCCGAGGCGTCGCTGCCGATCCTGCGTCACCAGGATCAGGACCTCTACTACCGCGAGCACGGTGACCGGCTGGGTATCGGCTACTACGGTCACCGGCCGATGCCGACCGATGTCTCCGCCCTCGACCACGAGTCGACGATCTCCCTCGAGGAGATGCCGTCGAAGGTGATGTTCACCCCCGACGATTTCGCGCAGGCGTGGGAGCAGAGCACGCGATTGCTCCCCGAGCTGGCCGGCGGCAAGGTGGAGGAGGGATTCAACGGGATCTTCTCATTCACCCCCGACGGACATTCGGTGGTCGGCGAACACCGTGAACTGCACGGCTTCTGGGTGGCCGAGGCCGTGTGGGTGACCCACTCCGCGGGCATCGCACGCACCGTCGCCGAGTCGATGATCGACGGTGCCGCCTCCGTCGACACCCACGAGTTCGATCTGTACCGGTTCGAGGAGGCCGGGCTGACCGACGACGCGATCCTCGCCACGAGCTCACAGTCGTTCGTAGAGGTCTACGACGTCATCCACCCGCACGATCAGCGCACTGCGCCGCGGCAGGTGCGGACCAGCCCGTTCTACGATCGTCAGGTCGCGCTCGGCGCGCAGTTCTGGGAGGCCGGCTTCTGGGAGCGGCCCGCATGGTTCGAGGCCAACCAGGGTCTGCTCGACGACCTCGTCGCCGGCGGATTCGGGATACCGGAACGTGATTCGTGGTCGGCACGGCACTGGTCGCCGATCTCCGTCGCCGAAGCCGCGCACACCCGCAGTCACGTCGCCCTGTACGACATGACCCCACTCACCCGCTACGAACTGTCCGGGCCGGGCGCTCTCGATCTGCTGCAACGGCTGACCACCAACAATCTCGACAAGTCGGTGGGATCAGTGACCTACACCCTCATGCTCGACCAGAAGGGCGGTGTGCGTTCGGATCTGACGGTCGCCCGGCTCTCCGAGGATGTGTTCCAGGTCGGCGCCAACGGTCCCGTCGACTTCGACTGGATCGCCCGACACCTGCCCACCGACGGGGTGACCCTGCGCGACATCACCGGCGCCAACTGCTGTCTTGGCCTCTGGGGGCCCTCGGCGCGGGAGGTGCTGGCGCCACTGACACCCACCGACCTCACCAACGAGGGGCTCAAGTACTTCCGGTGTGTACGGACGACGATCGGACCGATTCCGGTCACGCTGATGCGGGTGTCCTACGTCGGCGAACTCGGCTGGGAGATCTACACCGGCGCCGAGTACGGGCGCGGCCTGTGGGATCTGTTGATGAGCGCCGGGCACGAGCACCAGATCATCCCCGCGGGTCGAATCGCGTTCAACGCGTTGCGGATCGAAAAGGGCTACCGGTCGGCCGGCACCGACATGACCACCGAGCACACCCCGGACGCCGCCGGTCTGGGCTTCGCGGTCCGCATGAGCAAGGACGACTTCGTGGGCAAGAGCGCAGTGGCCGAACGCGTCTCGACGACTCGCCTGCGGACCCTGCGATTCACCGATCCCGCGGCCGTCGTCCTCGGCAAGGAGCCGGTATCGGTGGGCGGTGGGGTCGTCGGCTACATCACCAGCGCGGGCTGGTCGCCGACGCAGCGGGCGTGCCTGGCCTACGCGTGGCTGCCCGCCGACCTCGAAGACGGCGTCGAGGTGTCCGTCGCCTATCAACGCACCACCTATCGGGCCGTGCTCGGCCCCGACGTCTCCGTCGACCCCGCGATGTCGCGCATCCGGAAGTAATCGCCGTGACCTCGGTGTTCGATCCCCCACTGGGGTGGTCGGCTAGAGTTGGTCGGGTCATGCCCACCAAGGAGAGCAACCCGTCCGAGAACCCCGGCTCCGGCGCCGTCCAGTCGGTCGACCGGGCCCTGCAGATCCTCGAGCTCATCGGGCAGCACGGCGCGGCCGGCGTCACCGAACTCGCCGCCGAACTCGGCGTGCACAAGTCGACGGTCTCGCGTGTCATCGGCTCGCTGGAGGCACGCGGCTTCGTCGAACAGGAGCCCGTCGGCCGCAAGTACCGCATCGGCTTCACCGTGGTGCGACTGGCCAGTTCGACCAGCGCCACGCTCGACCTGTCCAAACAGGGACAGGAGATCTGCGAGATGCTCGCCGCGAAACTCGGCGAGACCGCCAACATCGCCGTACTCGGCGGCACACAGGCGGTCAACATCGTTGAGGCACAGGGCACCTCGAGTGTTGCGCTGCAGACCTGGATCGGTCAGACCTCTCCGGCGCATGCCACGTCGTCGGGCAAGACCCTACTCGCCGCGCTATCCGACGACGAGGTGCGCGCCACCTTCGCCGCCGGACTGCCGAGCTACACCGAACACACCATCACCGAGATCGACGCCCTACTCGCCGATCTCGCCCGTATCCGCGACCGCGGGTGGGCGATCGCCGAGGAAGAACTGGAACTCGGGCTCGTCGCGGTCGCCGCACCCATCCGCGATCACAGCGGCGCCGTGATCGGCGCGTTGAGTGTGTCGGGACCGAGATACCGCCTCGATCCCGACGACGCCCCCACCCTCGCCGCCACTGTGCAGCGAGCCGCCGCGGAACTCAACGCACGCTTCGGTTTCCGCGGCTGACGCCGGTCGTCGGTGGGCCCGGATTCCCATCGGTGCGGCGGGTCTCGAGGCTCGGCGCCTGGGGCGCCGAGCACCTCGACCATCGGGGGAAAACCGGGTTCGCCAACCGCAACCGATCGACGGCGACTTCCCCGAACGCAACCGACCTACCGACTGCGACTTTGATCGCTGGTCGAGGTGCGAGCTGCGTGCGGCGAGCCTCGAGACCCACTTACGCCGCAGCTGGTTCCGATCACCAGGCAAAACGCCGCTCGGCCACCCGGGGATGGCCTCACCCACACGCGAGCAACACCCCACTCGCTGGTCGAGGTGCGAGCCGCGTGCGGCGAGCCTCGAGGCCACCTGCGCCGCAGCTGGTTCCGGCCGTCAGGCAAAACGCCTCAGGCCGGCTCGGCCACCCCTGCCTCTCGCGACGCAGAATCCTTGCGTGACAACACCGATCCCAGTGCGAGCTGACCGGCACCCACGAAGACGAGCAGCAGCAACGCCCAGCAGAACAGCGCTGCGGAATCACCCTCGTTCTGGATGGGGAGCAGGCCGTCGCCCTGATGCTTCCAGAAGTAGGCGACGGCCATCGATCCCGATCCGATGAGCGCCGCGACGCGGGTCCCGACCCCGAGCATGATCAGCAGCCCGCCGACGAACTGGATGGCCGCAGCCCACCACGACGGCCAGGCACCGAAGTCCGCGGTCTGACCGCTGTACGGCGCCACCGGCCACGCGAACAGCGTGGACGTGCCGTGGCAGAAGAACAGGAAGCCGACGACGATCCGGAAGATCCCGATCGCCCACGGGGAGAGTTTCTCAAGTGAGGTTAGCATTGCCTAATAGTGACAGTGTTTGCGTATGCAACCAATAGTCCGGCAATCAACTGTGAGCCACTCCATAGATCGCGATCATCTGGCCCCGCAGACCCCGACTCAGTTGCCGCGCTTGATCCATTCCTCCAGGTGCGGTGCCTCGGCGGCAACGGTGGTGCCGTCGCCGTGACCGGTGTAGACCTTGGTCTCCGGATCGAGGGTGAAGATCTTGGTCCTGATGGACTCGATGATCGTCGGGAAGCTCGAGAACGAGCGCCCCGTCGCCCCCGGCCCGCCCTGGAACAGAGTGTCACCGCTGAACAGCACGCCGGCCTCCGGCGCGTAGATCACCGAGGAGCCCGGCGAATGTCCCGGGGTGTTGATGACCGTCAGCGCGGTGCCCGCGACCTCGATCTCCTGGCCGTCGGCGAGATCGCCATGGCCGACGTCGGGATGGGTGTCGTTCCACAGCATGTCGTCACCGGGATGCAGCAGGATCGGTGCACCCGTCTCCTGCGACAACTCCGGTGCGACGGTGATGTGGTCATTGTGCCCGTGGGTCAACAGGATCGCCTTGACGGTGCGACCGCCGACCGCGTCGAGGATCGGCGCAGCCTTGTGCGCCGCGTCGATGATGACGACCTCGCTGTCGTCACCGACGATCCAGATGTTGTTGTCGACGTCCCAGGTGCCGCCGTCGAGGCTGAAAGTGCCTGAGGTGACCACGTTCTCGATCTGCAGGGGCATTAGAGTTCCACCACCGAACGCAGCACCTTACCGGCCTCCATCGCCGAGAACGCGTCCTCGACGTCGCCGAGTCCGACACGTTCGGTGACGAACTTCTCCAGCGGGAGACGACCCTGCTCGTAGAGGTCGATGAGCATCGGGAAGTCCCGCTCGGGCAGGCAGTCGCCGTACCAGGAGGACTTCAAAGCACCACCGCGAGAGAAGAAGTCGACCAGCGGGAGCTCGAGGGTCATCTCCGGGGTCGGCACGCCGACGAGCACCACGGTGCCGGCGAGGTCACGGGCGTAGAAGGCCTGCTTGTAGGTTTCGGGTCGGCCGACGGCGTCGACGATGACGTCCACCCCGTTGCCGTCGGTGAGATCCTGCACGGCGGTGATCACGTCGTCGACCTCGGCACCGTTGATGGTGTGGGTGGCGCCGAGATCGGTGGCCCACTCCAGCTTTGCCGGGTCGCGGTCGATCGCGATGATGGTTGTGGCACCGGCCAGCCGCGCGCCGGCGATGGCGGCGTCACCGACACCACCGCAGCCGATGACGGCCACCGAATCACCGCGGCCCACGTTGCCGGTGTTCATGGCCGCACCCAGACCCGCCATCACACCGCAGCCGAGCAGTCCGGCCACCGCCGGGTCGGTCTCGGGATTGACCTTGGTGCACTGCAATTCGTGGATCAGCGTCTTTTCGATGAACGCGCCGATGCCCAGGGCAGGGGTGAGTTCGGTGCCGTCGGTCAGCGTCATCGACTTCGACGCGTTGAAGGTGTTGAAGCAATACCACGGACGGCCCCGCTTGCAGGCGCGGCACTCACCGCACACCGCACGCCAGTTGAGGACGACGAAGTCGCCGACCTCGACGTGACTGACGTCGGACCCGACGGTCTCGACGATGCCCGCCGCCTCGTGCCCGAGCAGGAAGGGGTACTCGTCGTTGATCCCGCCCTGCTTGTAGGCGAGGTCGGTGTGGCAGACACCGCATGCCTGGATCTTCACGATCACGTCGCGGGGCCCGGGATCGGGGACCACCACATCGACGAGCTCCGTCGGAGCACCCTTGCTCCGCGAGATGACTCCCTTGACCGTCTGCTCCGACATATCCGCTTCTCGATCCTCTCGATACGACTCTGGTTGGGGACAACGCTGGACTGCGCCATGCAGTCGTAGTAGTCCCGTCCCAGTCTCACGGCGCCGACGAACACATGCATCCGCCCGAATGGATGGTTCTACCTAGACGAAAGTACAGCCGCCCCCGACCCGTCGAGAATGATCACTGCGCCGTGATACCCGCCCGGGCCGCGAGCAGACCGGCTTCCCCGCGGTTGGAGACCTGCAGTTTCTGCAGGATCGAGGTGACGTGGAACTTGATCGTGGATTCGCTGACACCGAGATCAGTGGCGATCGACTTGTTGCGTCGCCCGAGGGCCAGATGCCCCAGCACCTCGACCTCCCGCGGATTGAGCGACGACAGCAGATCCTCGGAGGGCCGCGCGTCGGGAGTCTGCAGCGGGATGTGCGCCGACACCCGACTGCCCCAGCCGGGGATCGTCTCGACCTCGAGGCGACCGTCGAGCGCCTGCAGCCGTCCGGCCAGCTGGCGCCGCAACGCGTCCCCATCGAGTTCGCCGCTGCCCTGGTCACGGACGTCGACGACGAGATCGTCACCTTGCGCATCCCAGGAGATCCGCACCCGCACGAGGTGCGCCTGGGCGACGACCGCCACCGCAACGGCACGAACGATCGCCCGCGCGGCGTGCGCGATCTCCCCGGGCAACGACCGGCCGGCGGCGGTCGGTCCACCGAAGTCGACCTCGGCGTCGACGTGCCGCAGGACCGGTTCGAGTTCGGCCTGCAACCGGGAGAATGCGGTGGCCAACGCCTCGGTCGCCAGCTTGTGGTCGGCATCGCCGACCGTGCGCAATGCGATCAGCGCCGACGACGCGGCGTCGGCGGCGCGAGTGCGGGCTGTCCGATCGTCGAGGTCGCGGGCACGCAGCGTGGTCAGGATCGCCGCGAGGGTGTCCTCGTGGGTCTCGGTCAGCTGGGTGATGGTGCGCGCCCGCTCACTCGACGCCGCCCGCGACTCGGCGAGATAATCCGGGCTGGCCTGGGCGACCTGCTGGCGGATCGAGACCGCGACGATCGCAAACCAGGCGCGCAACAGCTTCGGCGACCCCGACAACGCCCGCTTGGGCACCAGGACGAGCAGCGTGTCGGTCTCGTCGCGCACCACCCGCACCCGACGCGACGCGCCCCCGACCACCGCGTCGCGCTCGATCACCTCACCGACGACCGTCTCGTCCTTGATCGCATCGAGTTCGGCGATGGTGACCCGATCGACGATCGCCGGGTCGCCGGCCACCTTGCGGGGACGCCCGGTGCACTCGCGGGTGAAGATGACCAGCGCGTCGTGCGGACACTGCGACGTCAGGAACCGGGAGAACCGGGCCGCGATCTCCGGCAGCGGTCCGTCGATGACGGTGCGCAGTCGTTGCCAGCCGTCGGGGTCGCTCGTCACGTTCCCATTCTGGCTGACCGCGGTGGGGTGACAACGACCGCGCCCCGGCTTCTCCCGTACCCGGATGCCCGGTCAGAAGGTGATCAACGGTTTGACGATGTTGTCGCGCTTCTCGGCCATCATGACGAACGCGTCCTCGACGTCGTCGAAGCCGAAGCGATGAGTGGTCATCACCGTCGGGTCGACCTTGCCGGTCGTCATCAGGGTGAACAGCCGCGACATCCGGTCACTGCCACCGGTACACAGTCCGGTCCGAATGGTCTTGTCGCCCATGCCCAGTCCCCACGCCGTCAGAGCCAGAGGCAGCGGCGCCGGATTCTCGCCGTGATACCCGATGTTCGACAACGTGCCACCGGCCTTGAGGCAGGCCAACGCGGCCTCGAAGGTCTGCGGGAAGCCGAGCGCCTCGATCGAGGCATCCACGCCGACGCCACCGGTGAGGTCCATGATCTGCGCGACGGGATCACCGTCGGTGAAGTCGACGATGTCGTCGGCACCGAAACGCTTTGCCAGAGCAATGCGTTCGGGACGTGACTCGACGGCGATGATCCGCCCCGCACCCCGCAGTTTCGCCCCGATGGTGGCACACAATCCGACCGCACCCTGCGCGAAGATCGCCACGGTGTCCCCGATCTCGATCTGCGCATGCTCGGCCCCCATCAGTCCGGTGCTGAGCATGTCGCAGGCGTACACCGCGGCGTCGTCGCTCAACTCGTCCGGGATCGGGGCGAGATTCCCCTGCGCCGCCGGCACCAGGAAGTACTCGGCCATGTTGCCGTCGACCTGCGCGGTGTACTTGTAGCCGCCGAGGAGCCCACCGCATTGGCTGGTGAAACCCCGCTGACAGTAGGAACATTCGAAGCACGGCGTCACCGCGTTCACCGCGACGCGCTGGCCCTCGGTGAAACCGGTGACCGCGGAGCCGAGTGCGGCGATCACACCCACCGACTCATGTCCGAGGGTGCGCCCGTTCTCGACGGGCAGCGCACCCTTGACGGTGTGCACATCCGAGGTGCAGATCAGTGCGGCGGTGGTCTTCACCAGGGCTTCGTTGGGGCCCGGTGTGGGTATGGGCTTCTCGACGATCGCGGTCTTACCGATCTCGAGCATCGTGAAGGTCTTCATCAAGGCGGACATGTGGCTCATCCTTTGGTTTCGGGAAAAGAGAAGTGGTTTCGGAAAGCGAAGAAGGTGTGGCAGTACCCGGATGCGGGCAAGAGTGATCAGCCCGCCATGCCGGGGGGCGGCATGGCGGGCCGAGGTGCGGATGATCCCGCACCGCTACTCCTCGGACGTCCGGCCCCCGGGGCCGGCCCGTGCAGGGGCTAGCTCTTCAGGGCGTCGTAGAAGGCCGTCTCGAACTCCATGTACTTGGTGAACGAGGTCGGGTCGCCGAACGGCAGGATCTGGGTGGCCCAGTACCCGCCGTATCCGTTCTGCCGGTCGATCCAGTAGAAGAGATTGGCCAGCCCCGCCCATCCCTGGGCACCTGCCGGGCGGCCGGTCGGCGCCGTCTCGTTGTTGATCATGAACGGCAACGACCACGACTTCGACTGTCCCGGGAAGAATTCCGCGTCGTTGGACAGCGACGGGATGACGCCCGGCAGCATGGTGACCGGCAGATCACCGAGATGATTGCGCAGCGCCATCTCCACGGTCTCGGCCTTGAGGACCCGACCACCCTCGCCCACACCGCCGTTGAGCCACATCCGGATGAACTTCATGTAGTCACCGACGGTCCCGTACAGGCCGTGTCCACCGAAGTCCACCTCCGGCGGCGACGGTAGTTCGAGACCCATCGGGGTCAGCGAGCCGTCGGCGTTGCGCGCGTGGATCTCGGTCAGATGCGACCGGAAGTCCTCGCGCAGAATGAAACTCATGTTCTCGATGCCGAGCGGGGCGAAGATGCGTTCGTCGAACACCTCACCGAGCCGCTTTCCGCGCAACCCCTCGACCACCTGACCGACCCAGTCGATGTTGGTTCCGTACTGCCACCGCTCGCCCGGATCGAAGAGCAGCGGTGTCATCAGCGCCGCCCGACTGGCCGTGGTGACGCTGGGCTGCCCCTTCTCCTCGGCGAGCCGGCTATAGATCTCGTCGAAGAAGTCGTAGCCGAATCCTCCGGTGTGCGTGAGCAATTGGCGGGTGGTCGGCACCGACTTCGGTGCCCGCAGGATCGGTTCGCCGGCGTCGTCGAAGCCTTCGATCACCTGCAGGGTGCCGATGGCGGGCGCATAGGTGCTCGCCGGCGCGTCGAGGTCGAGCAGGCCCTCTTCCACCAGCTGCAGCGCCGCGGTCGCGGTGATCGCCTTGGTGGTGGAGAAGATCGCGAACACGTCGTCGGTGGTCATCGGAGCCGACCCGCCCAGGCTGCGTTGGCCCGCAGCTCCGGAATACACGGTGCGGTCACGATCGGTCACCATCGCCACCACGCCGGGCACGCGGGCGTCCCCGGTGACGGCCTCGGCCAGAATCCGATCGGCGGCACTGGTGAACGCGGAGACATCGAGTGAAGAGAATGTGCTGGTCATAGCTTTATCCTTTCACGGATATGATCTGGATCACACTGTCCGTCAGGACAGTGCGAAACCCTTGTAGCCGGCCGCAGCGGCCTCGAGCGTCGCGTCCCGGTAGGCGCCGACGCCGCCGACGTAGGACAGGACCCGACGTGGCTTGCCGGGCACATTCGACCCGACGTACCAGGAGTTGGTCTTGGAGATGAGGTTCGCGTCGGCGAGTTCGTCGTGGTGGGCGACCCAGGCTTCCTCACCCTCGGCAGTCGGCTCGATGACCGTCTTGCCGGTGGCGCGCATGTGCCGGATGGCCTCGCTGATCCACTCGGTCTGCTGTTGCAGGCAGGTCGTCATGTTGCACAGCGCCGCCGACGGCGCCAACGGGACCGCGGTGGTCAGCATGTTCGGGTAGCCGTGCACCATCAGGCCCATCGTCGTGCGGATGTCGCGACTCCAGTCGTCGGCGAGGCTGCGGCCGTCGCGACCACGGATGTCGATGCGGGTGAGCGCACCGGTGCCGGCGTCGAATCCGGTCGCCATGATGATGACGTCGAGCTCGTGCACGGTGCCGTCGGCGAGCTCGATGCCGTTCTCCCGGATGCGGGTGATGGGGTTGTCGCGCACCGGAACCGCGGTCACGTTGTCGCGGTGGTAGACCTCGAGATAGTTGGTCTCCAGCGGCACCCGGTGCGTGCCGAAGCCGTAGTCGCTCGGGATCAGCAGGTCGCACAGCTCCGGGTCGACGAGACGGGCGCGCATCTTCTCCCGGACGAACTCCGAGACCTCTTCGCTGACCTGTTCGTCGGAGAAGATCTCGGCGAACGAGGCGAGCCAGAGCTTCAGCGAACCGTTCTCGTAGTCGTCCTCGAGCCGCGCCCGACGCTGCTCGGGGGTGAGATCCTCCCAGGCGTCGGTGAAGTCGTACTCGAATCCGGTGAACGTGTGCGGCAGGGTGTCCTTCAGTTCACCGAATCGCGACTTGTACCAGGCGACCTCGTCGGGGCCGTAGGACGGATTCTTCATCGGCAGCGCGTACTGCGGGGTGCGGATGAACACCTTCAGCTCGTCGACGTCGGCGGCAATGGACTGGATGACCTGGATTCCGGTCGCGCCGTTGCCGATCACGCCGACGCGCTTGCCCGCGAAGTCGATGCCCTCCTTGGGCCAACGCGCGGTGTGCACGAGCTGACCACCGAAGTCGGACTGTCCGGGGAACAGATCCTTCATCGGCGCCGAGAGCATCCCGCAGCAGGTGATGAGGAACTGCGCGTCGATGGTGTCGCCGTCGGCTGTGGTCAGAGTCCACCGGTTGCGGTCCTCGTCGAAGACGGCGCTGGTGATCTCGGTTTCGAGCGAGATGTCACGGCGCAGGTCGAGCGAGTCGGCGACGTAGTTGAGCCACCGTTCGATCTCCTCCTGCCCGGGGAAACGCTGGCTCCAGCTCCACCCGTTGTAGAGGTCCTCGTCGAACAGATACTGGTAGATGTAGGCCTCCGAATCGAAGCGGGCGCCCGGATAGCGGTTCCAGTACCACGTGCCCCCGACGCCGGACGCCTTGTCATAGGCCCGCACCTCGAGTCCCTGCTCGCGCAGCATGTGCAGCTCGTACAGGCCGGCGACTCCCGTGCCGATCACGGCCGCGTCGAGTGTGGTTGTTGCCATTGTTCCTCCTGATTGTGATGGTGCTCACGTTCGAAGGCCAGTGTCGAGAGTGTCCGGGCACTCCCGGGTGTCCCAAATTGGGACACCATTCCTGACCCACCGGACGGTGTCGTCGCAGTTGAGGGCGTTGCATAATCGGCTTTGTGCGGCAGGTCACAATAGAGGGGGATCAACGAGAGGAGGACGCGCGACGATGACCGATATCCGTGAGCGGCAGCTCCGCATCGCAGCCGCCCGGGCAGATTTTCTCGAGTACGGGCCCGCAGGTGCCGCGGGTGTCGACGACGTGGTCGCGGCATCCTGGGAGCGCAGCCACGATGCCGGCGTCGACGCCGATCGCTACACCGTGGCGTTCTCCTCCGACATCGACTTCGATTCCCGATTGGCCCGCTGCGCGCAACCGGTGATCGAGCGCCTCGCCCGGGACATGTCCGACGTCCCGGTCACCATCGCCCTGACCGACGCCAAGGCACGCATCGTCGACCGGCGCGATTGCTCCACGGCCGTCGGCCGCGTGCTCGACCGCGTCGACTTCCAGCGCGGGTTCTGCTTCGACGAGAGCGGCGTCGGAACCAACGGCGTCGGAACGGTTTTCGAGGTCGGAGCACCCGTCACCGTGGTGGGCAGCGAGCATTTCAACCAGTCGCTCGTACAGTTCGCCTGCGCCGGCGCCCCGGTCTTCGACCCGTTGACCGGACGCGTCGCCGGGGTCCTCGACGCCAGCATGCTCGCCGACACCTGGAATCCCTTGGTGGACGCCCTGATTCGCTCGGCCGCCGCCGACATCGGCCGCAATCTGCTACTCGACCGCAGCCAGGCCAAACGCGCACTGTTCGAGACCTACCTGCGCGCCGACTCCCGTCCTCGCCAAGCGGTGATGGCCGTCGGCAGTGCCACCCCCCAGCTCACCGGGGCCGATACCGTCATGGCCAATGAGCTTGCGCGAGAGATGCTCTCACCTGCCGACCAGGAACGCGTGGTGGAGTTCACCCGCTTCTTGATGTCCCGCCACGATCCCGGTGCCCGTCGGGTCACCCTCGACGACGGGCGCAGCATCCGGTTGCGATCAACCTCCATCACCTACAACGGCGACACCGTGGGCATGGTGTTGTTGCTCGACGAAGACCATGACGTGCCGTCGGGTTCGGTTCGGCTGCAAGCGCTTCGGTCACTGTCGACGCCGATCGCGCGGAGCGAGCCGGCGAGCAGCCCGGCGTGGCAGGCCGCCCGAGCCGAGGCACTTGCCGCCCTCGAATCGGGGACCGGTGTACTGGTCATCGGCGAGCCGGGCTCGGGTCGATTGAGCCTGATCGCCGAGGCCTTCCACGAGGTGTACGGCGACGCCCCGGTGGTCGTGATCGACGCGCAGCGCGTGGAACGGGGCGAGCAGGTCGCCGGACCCGAGAACGCCGTCGACGACTGCGCACTGCTGGTGATCCGACATCTGGACAAGGTCTCGGCCACCACCGTGGACACCGTGACAGACCTGGTGGCTGCCGCGACCGACGCGGGTTACCTTCTCGCGGTCACGATCGAACCTCCCACCGATGAGCATCCGTCGGTGGTCACGCTGCCGGGTATCGGCCAGTCCGTCACCATCCCACCGCTGCGGTTGCGGGGCACCGATCTCAACACCATCGTCGTGCGAGTCGTCAAGGCCCTTGCACCACAACGCAACAGCCGGATCAGCCCGAAGGCGATGCGCATCCTTGCCGCCTATTCGTGGCCCGGCAACATCCCACAACTCCGCGAAGCGCTCGCCGAGGCCCTGCGCAGACGACCCGTCGGCGAGATCCAGCCCGACGACCTGCCCGGGTACTGCCGTGCGAACACCACCCGCGCGCTGACGACCCTCGAGGCCACCGAACGCGACGCGATCATCGCCGCACTCACCGAATGCGACGGCAACAGGGTCCGCGCAGCCGCGTCATTGGGACTCTCGCGCAGCTCGCTGTACCGAAAGATCCACGCGTACGGCATCTCCGGGATGTAAGGCCGAGCACTGCTCCAGTGCCCTGAAAGACACTGTGCCCTGTGCTACTTCAAGGCTTCGAGGAGTTGGGCCTTCGTCATCGACGAATAGCCCTTGATGCCCTTGGTCTTTGCCTGTGCCCGCAGCTCGGCGACCGTCGGGCCGCGACCGGACGACTTGGGTGAAGGCGCCCTGGTCGGCGCTGCCGGCTTCTTGGCTGGTGCAGACTTCTTGGCGGGCGCCGTCGGTGGTTTGGCGGGCGCTGTCGCGGTCGTGGCGGGCGCCGTCGGTGGTTTGGCGGGCGCTGTCGCGGTCGTGGCGGGCGCTGTCGGCGGTTTTGCGGGTGCTGCCGGCTCTGGCTTGTCCGGCTCCGGCTTGTCGCCACCCAGGCCGACGACCTTCAACACCTCGGCGCGCAGTGCCGCCACATCACCTTCGGCGCGGCTGATCCGCTTGCGCGCAGCCTTCTCGACCTTGGCCAGCTCCTTGGTGAGGCGACCGATTTCCGCCTCGAGTCGCTTGATCGCCCGATCCTTCTTACCTGCCCCGTCCTTCTTGCTCACGCCCGCTGTCCTCCCTCGTCAACCAGCTGTTTGGGGACCAGGGTAAGTGGGAAACACCCTCACGGAGTGGACTCACACGCCCGGGACCCGAACTTTCCGGGCATCACGGCCCGCTCCCGTCACCAGCATGGATCACACGAGAGGAGAAGATCATGCCGCAGCAAGAGGATCCCGGCCCGTCGGTCAAGGACGACGAGCTCTACGAAAAGCTCCGCGATGAGGGCAACTCCAAGGAGAAGTCCGCGCGGATCGCCAATGCCGCCGCCAACGAGGGCCGCTCATCGGTGGGCTCCAAGGGCGGTCGCTCCGGCTCGTACGAGGACTGGACCGTCGATGAACTCCGATCGCGCGCCAAGGAACTCGACATCTCCGGATACTCGTCGATGAAGAAGGACGAACTGATCGAGACGCTCCGCGACCACTGAGGCAGCCATCGAGGCGACTCGGGCCCGCGACATTCGAATACAGATTCCACGTGAGCGGCTCACCGACCCCGATAATCGGGGTTTTCGGGCCAACTTTGTGGAATCTGTATTCGTACTCGGCCGGATGTGCCGGTCTCAGGCGTAGATGGACTTGTACACCAGGTAGGCCTCCATCGACTGGGGCCCGAGTTCACGTCCGATGCCGCTGTCCTTGACGCCACCGAACGGCGCGCCCGGATCGGGCATGTACCGGTTGATGCCGATGGTTCCGGTGCGCACCCGCCGCGCCACATCCTTGCCGCGGTCGGGATCGGAGGTCCACACCGAACCACCGAGGCCGTAGTCGGAGTCGTTGGCCAGTCGGATCGCGTCGTCGGTGTCGGAGTAGCGGATCACCGAGAGGACCGGACCGAAGATCTCCTCCTGCGCGATGGTCGAGTGGTTGTCGACGTCGGCGAACAGGGTCGGTTGCACGAACCAGCCTCGGTCGCGTTCGCTGCGACCACCGCCGACCACGACGCGCGCTCCGTCACCCTTGCCCTTCTCGATGTAGCCCTCCACCCGATCGCGATGGGTGCGGCTGGCCATCGGGCCGATCATCGTCGACTCGTCGAGCGCATCGCCGACCGACAAGCTGCTCATGAACGCCGCCAGGGTGTCGACGACCTCGTCATATCGGTTGTCGGGAGCCAGGATTCGGGTTCCGAGGTAGCAGGTCTGGCCGTTGTTGACCAGCAGGCTCTCGAAGAGTCGCTCGCCCATCACCGACAGGTCGAGATTGGCGTCGTCGAGGACGATCGCGGCCGACTTGCCGCCGAGTTCCAGGGTCACCGGTCGCAGCAACTGCCCGCAGGTGGCCGCGATCTGCCGGCCGGCCGCGGTCGACCCGGTGAACGCCACCTTGTCGACGTCGCGGTGCGAGACCAGGTAGGCGCCGGTCTCCCGGCCACCGGGCACCACATTGACGACGCCGTCGGGGATGTCGCTCTCGGCGACGGCCTCGGCGAACAAGAAGGCGTCGAGCACCGTTTCCGGTGACGGTTTGAGCACGATCGCGCAGCCGGCGGCCAGCGCCGGACCGTACTTGAACGCGGCGAGTGCCTGCGGATAGTTCCACGGGACGATCGCCCCGACCACACCGACCGGTTCCCGACGCACCAGCGTCGTTCCACCGAAGAGGTGATCCTGCTCGACCTCGAAGGTGAACCCGCGGGCCAGCCCCGCGTAGTAGCGCAGCAGGGTCAGTGGCACGCCGGTCTCGAGCTGACTCGAGATGGCGATCGGCATGCCGTTCTGCGCCGAGACCCGGCGGGCCATCTCCTCGCCTTTGGTCTCGAGGATGTCGGCGAGTTGTTCCATCGCATCGGCCCGGCGCGACGGTTCCCATCGTGCCCAGCCCTGCGGATCGTCGAACGCCGCTCGCGCTGCGGCGACCGCGGCGTCCACATCGGCCTCGACCGCGGCCGGCACCACACCGATCTGTTCCTCGGTGCTCGACGACACGACCTCGATCTGTTCACCCGATGCCGGGGCTACCCACTGTCCGCCGATGAAGAGTTTGTCGTAGGTGATCATTCACGCCTCTTGAGATGTCCCAGCACTCACTTCCCTGTGCTGCGGGTCACAAACCAGTGTGCCGTAGCCGCCGAGCGGCGACACCCGCTTCTGCAGCACATCGGCATGAGCTTTCACTGAGTGAAAGTCTGATGTGGCGGCTGTGACAGCGCCCTCTCTACCGTGTGCTCAACCAGAGGAGTCACATGTCCGCCTTCACCAGCACCACCCGCACGCAGGTCGCGATCGTCGGCGGCGGCCCGGCCGGCCTGATGCTCTCGCACCTGCTGCATCGGGCCGGAATCGAGAGCACCGTCCTCGACACCAGGACCTACGAGCAGATCGAGACCACCCATCGCGCCGGAATCCTGGAGCGGGACAGCGTCCGGTTGCTCGTCGAATCCGGGGTCGGCGACCGCGTCCTCACCGACGGCCACGAGCACCAGGGCATCGACCTGCGCTTCGACGGCGTCAGCCATCGCGTCGACTTCCAGAAACTCGTCGGCGCCTCGTGCTGGCTCTACCCGCAGACCGACGTGTTCATCGATCTACACGCGGCACGGGTTCGTGACGGCGGCGACCTCCGCTACGGCATCGCCGACACAGCGGTCACCGACCACCGCGACGACCCTCGTGTGGCTTACACCGATACCGATGGGCGTCACGAGATCAGGGCCGACCTCGTCGTCGGCGCCGATGGCTCGCGCAGCATCTGTCGCGACCTCGTCGCCGACCCACAGCGATTATTCCGCGAGTACCCGTTCGCCTGGTTCGGCATCCTCACCGAGGCTCCGCGTAGCGCACCCGAATTGATCTACACCCGCTCCCCGTTCGGCTTCGCACTGATCAGTCAGCGCACGGAGTCGGTGCAGCGCATGTACTTCCAGTGCGACCCGGCCGAGAATCCCGACGACTGGTCCGACGACCGGATCTGGGCCGAACTGCAGCGCCGACTGGCAGGACCGGACGATTTCTCGTTGCAGGAGGGCCCGATCATCGACAAGAGCGTGCTGCCGTTCCGCAGCTTCGTGCAGACCCCGATGCGCGACGGAAAGCTACTCCTCGCCGGCGATGCGGCACATACGGTTCCGCCGACCGGCGCCAAAGGGCTCAACCTCGCCCTAACCGACGTCCGGGTGTTGGCCGAGACCATCGAACGAACCCTGCTCGCGGACGACGAGACGGCACTGGACTCCTACACCGAGCGGGCGCTCGCCCGCGTCTGGAAGGCTCAGCACTTCTCGTACTGGATGACGACGATGCTGCACAAGGCTTCCGACGCATCGGACTTCGACGAGCGCCGCCAACTCGGCGAACTCGAAACCCTGACCGCCTCCGGGGCCGGATCGGCCTATCTCGCCGAGGGATACACCGGCTGGCCCTCGATTTGATCCGGAGGGTGTCCGATGCCCCCCCCGATGACCCCCCGATGGTCGAGAAGCCATCCCTCCCCGATGGCCCTTCCCCCGATGATCGAGCAGCCCTTTCTTCCCGATGGTCGAGGAGCCCCGCGCGAGCGTAGCGAGCCGGAGCGTCTCGAGACCACCGCAAGCCGACGCTGGAATTTCGCAACTCCGGAACCAGCAGCAACACAACAGGTCTCGAGGCTCCGTCGCTAGCGCTCCTCCACACCTCGACCACCGTGTGATACGGCACCGCCGCTCACGGGAGATGACCCAGCGATGGTTAACCACCGTGTAGAGAACCACCCACCCGGGAGGGCGCCCCGAGCGAGCGCCCGATCCCTTGCGCGGCAACCTGTAACGCGGCGACGATCCGCGGTAGTCGGCCGCTGATCGATGGCACCACCATGCCGAGGGCGGCGACCACTCCGTCCGGACCGCGCACCGGGACGGCCACCGAGCAGGCGCCGAGCGTCATCTCCTCGACGGTTGTCGCGTAGCCCTCGACGTGAACGCGGCGCAGCTGGTCGTCGAGGAGCTTCGGGTTCACGATGGTGTGCGCAGTGATGCGCGTGAGCGAGGCCATCACCTCCTCGCGAATATCGTTGGGGGCGTATGCGAGTAACACCTTCCCGACGCCGGTGGCGGCCAACGGGAGCCGCCCGCCGACCCGGCTGACGACCGGCACCGACTCCTTTCCGGAGATGCGATCGAGATACAGCGCGGCGGTACCCTCCCGGATGGCCAGATGCACGGTCGCCGTGGTCGCGGCGTAGAGGTCGTGGAGAAAGGGTTCGGCGACCTCCCGAATCCCCGACTGGATCGGCGCGAGAAGTCCGAGATCCCACAGGCGTCTGCCGATCACGTACCGGCCGTCGGGTCGGCGCACCAGCGCACCCCACCGTTCGAGCTCGCCCGCGAGACGATGCGCGGTCGGCAGCGGAAGACCAGCGTGCACGGCCATTTCGGACAGCGAGAGCACCCGATGAGTGGAATCGAATGTGCCGAGTAACGCGAGCGTGCGCGCCGCCACCGACGCGCCCGGCGTCGAGGTGTTACCGGCCATCGATGGTCACGGCGCCAGAGCGGAGCGCCGTCGTTTCGCCGGTGACCGCCGGCCGCGGCCGGACCATCAGAGTTCCCGCAGGTAACAGAGCATCCGGTAGTCCTCACCGGGCTCGATGTTGGTGAACCCGTGCCGCTCGTAGAAGCGTCGGGTGTCGGTGTCGATCTCGTCGACGTTGATGAGCATCTCGATCGCGTCGCGGTCCAGCACCTCGTCGACGGCCCGGGTGAGCAGGGCGGTGCCGATGCCCCCGTCCCGGAGCGCGGGCACGACGTACAACTCCTCCAACTGCGCGAGCGGCCCGTCGCCGTACGGGGTCGGGCGGAGCGTCAGGTAGGCGAATCCGGTGGGCTCCCCGTCGGACTCGGCCAGCACGACGAGCACGTCGTCACGGGCGAGCAGGCGGGTGAAGCGGCCGGCGAACTCGTCGGCGCTTGGGGTCGGACTATCGAACTCGGTGTTGAAGTCGAACAGCAGCCGACCGACGACCGCCGCATCGGCCGGGCCGGCCAGGCGGACGAGGCGGCCCGGGACGGTCATGACACTCACGGCAGCAGACCGGAGCGCCGCGCGATCACCACTGCCTCCAATCGGCTTGTGGCACCGAGCTTTCGCATCGCGTCCTTCACATAGCCCTTGGCGGTCTGGACGCCGATGCCCAGTGAGTCGGCGATTCGTGCGTTGGGATAGCCGAGCGCGGCCAGCGCCAGTACGTCCTGCTCGCGGCGGGTCAACGCCGCCGACTCGTGGTCGGGTGTGGCGTCGAGTAGGCCGTCGGTGATGCGGCCGATCGCGGCGGCGACCTCGGCGTCGTCGACCGAGCGCGCGAGGTCACGCAGTTGTGCATATGCCTCGGTCAACCGAACGCGCAGCGCGTCGGCCTCGGGTTGGGCCGCCGCGGTCTCGACGGATGTCCGGGCGGCGACGATCTGCTGTTCGAGGGTGCGAGCCTCCACGGCGAGGGCGTCGAGTGCGCGGTCGCCGAGCGGATCGTCGGTGCGCAAGGCGCCGTAGATCACCGCCACCGGTGTCCGGTCGACGATCACGGGTGCCGCGGCCATCGCCCGCAGGCCCTCCGTCGCGATGACCGCGTTGTAGCGGTGGGTGATCCGCGGCGTCTTCAGATAGTCGTCGACGACCATCGGCCGGTTGGTGGCCACCACCTTGCCGCCGAGTCCGTGCCCGATGTCGACGGCAACACCGTTGAGCGCACCGACGGTGTGACCGACGAAGTGACTCAGGCGCAGGCCGCGCCCGCTCTGCACGACACCACCGAAGGCAAGTGAGACACCGCTGGCCCGGCGCAATCGGCGCAGCGCGTCGGTGACCGGCGCCGCGAGTGATTCGGGCATCTCGGTCACCTCCTCCGGTCCTGTGCTCCCCCTCTTCGGGGGGTGGCACGCAGTGTCGGTCGCGGCAGACAATCCATGCGACTGTGATTCAGCTTACTCATGAGGCCCAGGTGAGACCATGACCCAGACCGCTCCCGCGCATCCCTCCGTCGAGGCCGAGGTGGCAGCGTTGCTGGCCGAGTTCGGCGCGGACGACGCGAATGCCGCGACCCTGCTCGTCGACCGGCACGACCCGGATGCCGTCGCGTTCGTGACGGTCGGCACCAGCGGCGACGCCCTCGTCACCACCCGCATCACCTACGGCGACCTGGCCGCGCAGTCGCGGAAGTTCGCGACCGCCCTGGCCGGGCTCGGCGTCGAGCGCGGTTCACGGGTCGGTGTGTTGATGGGCAAGCGCGTCGAGCTGGTGGTCACGTTGCTGGCACTCGCCCGCCTCGGCGCGGTCTACATCCCGCTGTTCACCGCGTTCGCGACACCGGCGATCGAGATGCGGCTACGTGGAGGCGACGCCGGCGTCGTGGTGACCGAGGCCAGTCAGGTCGGCAAACTCGACGGAATCGACGGTTTGACCACGGTGGTCGCCGGCGCCGAGAGCCTGGCGGAAAGCGGTTCGGGAACCTACGATTTCGACACCCTGCTCGCCGCGAGTGCGCCCTGGGAGGATTCGGTGGCCGTCGGCGGTGCCGGGCACCTGATCCTGTTGTTCACCAGCGGAACCACGGGGGCGCCCAAGGGGGTTCCGGTTCCGGTGCGCGCACTGGCGGCGATGGTCACGTACATGCATTTTGGTCTCGACGTGACCGACGACGACGTGTTCTGGAATGCCGCCGACCCGGGCTGGGCCTACGGCCTGTATTACGGCATCCTCGGTCCGCTGGCCACCGGACGCCCGAACATCTTGCTGCAAGCCGGTTTCACGCCGGAGCTGACCGCTCGCATTCTCGGCGAGCTGGGCGTCACCAACTTCGCTGCTGCCCCGACGGTGTATCGCGCGCTGAGCAAGAGCGGTGCGATCGAGGGCTTTTCGCTGCGGCATGCGTCGTCGGCGGGTGAGCCTCTCACACCTGATGTGATCGCTTGGGCGACAGACGCATTGGGCACCGAGGTGCGTGACCACTACGGCCAGACCGAGCACGGCATGTTCATCAACAACCATTGGGCCCCGGAAGTGCGGCGACCGCTGATCCCCGGATCGATGGGCCAGCCGATGCCCGGTTTCGCCACCGGCATCGTCGACGGACAGGTCGCGATCGACGTATCGGCCAGTCCGGCACTGTGGTTCACCGGCTACCTCGACGATCCGGAGAAGACCGCGGCCCGATTCACCGAGGACGGGCGCTGGTACCTGACCGGCGACACGGGCCGGGTCGACGAGAACGGCAACTACTTCTTCAGCGCTCGGGACGACGACGTGATCATCATGGCCGGCTACCGGATCGGACCATTCGACGTCGAGAGCGTGCTGATCACCCATCCGTCGGTGATCGACGTCGCCGTCGTCGGCCGGCCGGACGAGCTGCGTGGTGAGGTCCTCGAGGCCTTCGTCGTGCTCGCCGACGGTGTGGTCGGCGACGACGCCCTGGAGGCCGAGCTGCAGCAGCTGGTCAAGACGGGTTTCGCCGCGCATGCCTATCCGCGCAGCGTGCATTTCGTCGACGCGCTGCCCAAGACACCGAGCGGCAAGATCCAGCGGTTCGTCCTGCGGCAGACGTAGTCACCGGCCACCGCGCGCCAAGCGCCGCACCGACTCGGGGATCTCGGTGCCCGTCGCGGGAATCGGGTCGTCGTAGACGGTGCGGACGGGCACGACGCCGGTCCAGTTGTCGGTGTCGACACCGGGACCTCCGCCGCGGGCCTTGGCAATCCACTGACCGTCGACGATCGGCATCCGCAGGGCGATCGTCGCGGCACGCTCCTTGCCGGTGATCGGCGGCGTCTCGCCGACGCGGCCCGGGATCAGCTTGTCCGACAAGGCTTCCAATGCGGCCAGGTCGTCGTCGGCGCGTTCGGGGATTCCGCGCACCACCGCGGACCGATAGTTCGCGGAATGGTCGAAGAGACTGTCGGCCACCACGATGGCGTCGAGGACGAACACGGTGAACGTCGACGGCACACCCTCGGCCACATGACGCAATGCGCCTGCGGCGATCGATCCGTGCATGAGGATGTCGTCGCCGTCGCGGGCGAAGAGCAACGGCACCGACCACGGCCACCCATCGACGACGGTCGAGAGGGTTCCGACGAGGACCGAGTCGAGGACGTCGTCGAGCAACGCGCGGTCGCCACCGCGAGTCGGCTTGCGGCGCAGAGTCGACAGTTCGGCGGGTTCATCGGAGTACGAGGAGGGCTCGGGCATGAGGGCATGGTGCGCGTCGCGCGGCTTCCCGGCAACAGATTTCCCTTCCCGAGAAAATGCGGACCGGACCTGTCCGCATTGGTTCGTAGTTTCGGTGGTGGCCGCGAACCACTCCGAAAGGCACCATCATGGCCGGCACCTACACCTCCGTCACCCTCACCGTCGACGTCACCGGCGAGAAGGCCGACGTCTTGACCCTGTTGGAGGATCAGCGAGCGATGTTCCTGGTGACCTTGCGCGATCTCGACGACGAGCAGGCCCGCCGCCGCAGCACCGTGAGCGAGTTGACGCTCGGCGGTCTCCTCAAGCACCTGACGATGGTGCAGCGCGAGCACACCCAGACCATCCTCGACCGCGACCCGAACTCCGAGATCCACATGGAGAACCTCGAGCACGGATACGAGCTCACCGACGGCGAGACGCTCGAGGAGTGGCTCACCGCCTACCGGGATGCCGCACTCGCCTACGACGCGGTGATCGCCGAGGTCGGTTCGCTCGACGAACTGATCCCCCAGGCGACCGCGCCGTGGCAACCCGAGCGGGAGTGGTGGACGGTACGCAAGATGGCCCTGCACATGTTGCGCGAGACCGCCCATCACAGTGGTCACGCCGACATCATCCGCGAGGCTCTCGACGGCCGGACGACGATGGCCGCGCTGTTCGATTTCGGCGACCAGGCCTGAGGGCGAGACGGTATCGGTCCGTGTTCATCGCGACGAATCGGACGTCTGTTACGTCGGTGTAGTCCGTTCGGGTGGATTTCTCGATCAGCCGACCTAATCCACCCGAACGCGGTTGCCCCTGCTCAGAGCCGCTCACAATACTTGTGGCTCGAGGAACACACCACCACCGATCCGTGCGGCGAACCTCGCCGGGCACGGGCGTACGTAGGAGACCGAGCAGATGTCGTACTACCCACCGGGGCCACCCACGTATCCGTCGATGCCGTTCGGCGCCGTGCCGCCCGAACCGCAACCGCGTAATCGCCGCAATCTCACGTTGATCCTCGCCGCGATCGTCGCGGTGCTCGCGCTCGTGTTCGCCTCGGTCGTGGTGATCGTGCTGAAGAACAAGAAGGGCGAGTTCCACATCCCCTTCCTGTCGCTGACGTCCGCGGACGCACCGGGTGATGCGCCGTTCATGGCGCAGCCGAACCTGACCAACAAGCCGCTCGACAACGGTCTGCGCCTGAGCGCGCAGACCGGCGCGCCGAATCAGGGCACGCGACTGGTCAGCGGCACCACGCCGGGCCTTTACGTCGGTGGGTCCACCAGCTGCGATCCGGCCGGTCTGGGGAACTTCCTCGCGCAACACCCCTCCCAGGCGGCGGCGTGGGCGAGTGTCTACGGGATCAGCACGCAGGCCATACCCTACTACCTCGACACCCTGACGCCGGTGATCCTCTCGGCCGACACCTGGGTGACCAACTACAGCTACACCGGCGGTTCGGCGGTGCCGTTCCAGGATGTGCTGCAGGCCGGCACCTCGGTTCTCGTCGACAGCGCCGGCGTTCCCCGGGTGCGCTGCCAGTGCGGTAATCCGCTCGGGCCGGCCGCCTCAGCCCCCATCGGCGGGTACCGGATCCGCGGGACCCATTGGCAGGGTTATCAGGTCAACTACATCACCCGCGTCGCCTACAACACGCAGAACGTCACCGTCGTCAACAACACCACGACCGTGATCAATCAGGCTCCGGCCCAGGCGAATACGCCGGCCGCCGGTGCTGCCGCGCTGTTGACGCTGCTCAATCCCGATACCCGTCAGCTCTTCGATCGCACGGTCGGCGGGTTGCTGGATCTGTCGGGTCAGCCGCCGCTGACCGAGGCGCTGCCGACGCCAGCATCACTCAACGTACCGCTGGCCGCGCGCAGCGACGAGGCTGCGACACAGAACGGGCTCGCCCGGGCAGGCGAGACGGCTGCCGCGCCGGAGGTCACGCAGATGGCCGAATCCAATGGCAACACACCGCCGACCGAGGGCCAGACCACCGAAGCCGCGTCGGGCACCGAATCGGGAACCGACACCTCGACCGCAGACCCGACATCGAGCGAGGAGACCTCGGCGTCGAGCAGCACCACGACGTCGTCCGACACCAGTTCGAGCGCGAGCAGCTCGTCGGCGGCGGCACCCTCGCCCACCGTCTTCAGCGGTAGCGGTGATTCCATCGGCAGCTTCAGCTTCACCGAGAACAATCAGTCGGTGACGTGCCAGGCGCCATCGCAGGAGACCACCGGCTCGGTCTCGCTCACCTGTAGCGACGGGTTGTCGCGGACGGTGTACCAGAGTTCGCTGTCGCAATCGTCGGTCACCTCGGCCACCGACTCGACCGGAATCTGGCGATTGTCCTTGGGCAGTAGCTCGGTGCCGATCACCTCGGCCACGTGGCAGACGTTGATCGCGACCACCACCGAAACGACCACGGTGGAGACCCCGACGACGACGGAGACCACAGAGGTTCCGACGACGACCGAGGAAACCACCACGGAAACATCGGAAGAAGCCACCGAGACACCGACGACAACTCCGGCGGGCTGACCCCCGTGCGCCGGGCCTTGAGACCACCCGCACCGAAACCAGCACCACCGCAGCCGGTCTCGAGGCCCGTCGCCAACGCTCCTCACACCTCGACCACCGACCCGGGAACCCCCCATCACCGGTCTGCCCCCCCCGATCTGGGGCAACCACGACGCGGTCGCCTCCCCCCGATGGTCGAGGTGCACGGCGCCCCAGGCGCCGGGCCTCGAGACCACCCGCACCGATCAGGGGACGCCCCTTCACCGGGCTGAACCACCGATCAGGGGAAGCCGCGCCTCCGGGCTGAACCACCGATCTGGGATCTGGGGACGCCGTGTCACCGGTCTAAACCACCGACCCGGGGCACCCTCCGACGACGACCTCCACCAGCCGGGCATCGGCGTCGATCACCAGGTGATCGGCGGCGTATCCGGGGAGTAGATCCCCGACGTCGTCGAGCCCGATCGCGCGGGCCGGTGTGCGCGAACACATCTCGACGGCGGCGATCACTGCCTCGCGGGTGATGGGGCCACCGTCGGACAGCCCGTGCGCGGCGCGGCGGAACAGCAGGTCCATGGTGGCGGTGCTGCCGGCGATCGCGCCGGTCTCCCTGACGCGGGCCACACCGTCGGTCACGTCAACGTCGAGCACTCCGAGACGATAAGAGCCGTCCGACATTCCCGCCGCCGACATGGCGTCGGTGACCAGCGCGATCCGCCGCGGACCGGCGACCCGTTCGACGTAGGACGCGAGGTCACGATGTACATGCACTCCGTCACCGACGAGCTCGACGGTGACGCGGTCGTCGCCCAGGAGGGCGAGTACCGGTCCGGGTTCGCGATGTCGTAGCGGCCGCATGGCATTGAACAGGTGGGTGCCCACGCGCGCGCCGGCGTCGATCGCGGCGCGGGTCTGCTCGTAGGTTGCCTCGGTATGTCCCACCGCGGCAACGACTCCCGCGTCGGCAATGCACCGAATGGCATCGAGTCCCCCGTCGAGTTCGGGGGCGATGGTGACCATGCGGACGGCACCACCCCCGGCGCGCAACAGCGCCGCGACCTCCTCCGGGTCCGGATCGCGCAGCGTCCTGGGATCGTGTGCACCGCACCGTGCGTGCGAGAGCCACGGCCCTTCGAGGTGGATGCCGGCGATCACTCCGGCCTCAACTTGCTCGCGCAGTGCTGCGACCTGATCTAGCAGCGCCGACGGCGACGCGCTCACCAGACTGGCGAGAGTGGTTGTGGTGCCATGTGTTCGGTGAAAAGCCGCCGCCGCGACGATCTCCTCGGTGACACCATCGGTGTAGCCGGTGCCACCACCGCCGTGCACGTGCATGTCGACAAACCCGGGAATGACGGTGGCGTCCGGGAATTCGCGGTCGGGCGGGGTCGGCGGCGCACCCTCCCCGACGGCGACGATCCGGCTGTCGTACATGGTGAACCAGCCGGGCTCCAGCGCTCGCCCGCCGCTGATGACGCGGCCGGCGGCGACGGTGATGACAGTCATCTGCGGTGTCCCCTACAGCGTCTCGGTGACCTTGCGCAGACCGCGAGGAGTGTCCGGGTCGCCGCCGCGGGCGATGGCGAGGTGCAGGGCGAGCTGCTGGAACGGGATGATCTCAAGCAACGGCGACAACGCATCCGGGGCTCCGGTCGGCAACACGAAGCCACCGGTCAGCCCGGACACATACTCGGCGGCCCCGACCCCGAAGACGTCGGCGTCGCGCTCGGCGAGCCGCTCCAACACCGGCTGCATCGCCGCGCCACCGGCACCCTCGGGAACCACCGCGAGCACCGGTACCTGCGGGTCGACGGTGGCCAGCGGTCCGTGCAACAGGTCGGCGCCGGAGAACGCCTGCGCCGACAGGTAGGAAGTCTCCATCAGTTTCAGCGCCGCCTCGCGAGCCGTCGGATACGAATAGCCGCGGCCGGTCGTCACGAGCCGCTGCGCAAACCGATACCGCTGCGCCACCTCTCGCACCCGATCCTCGCCGTCGAGGACCCTCTCCCCCAGATCGGGTAGCGCCGACGCAGCAGCAGCACCGTCACGGCCGAGGATCGACTCCGAGAGCAGATACAGCGCAAGCAGTTCCGCAGTGTAGGACTTGGTGGCGGCCACCGACCGTTCGGCTCCGGCATGGACCTGCAGGTCGAACTCCGCGGCGTCGGCCAGCGGTGACGCCGCGGCGTTGGTGATCGCCACCGTGAGCGCTCCCTGCTCCCGGGCCACCTGTACCGACTGCACCAGATCGGGTGACCCGCCGGACTGGCTGACCGCGATGTAGAGCACGTCGCGCAGGTCCGGGCGGGCACCGTAGACCGTCATCGTCGACGGTGAGACCAGCCCGGCGGGCAGTCCGTGGCGGATCTCGATGAGATACTTGCCGTAGAGCGCGGCATGGTCGCTGGTGCCGCGTGCAACGAACTGGACGAATCGTGGTCGACGCGCGGCGATCCGAGCAGCAACATCTCGAATCTCGGCATGCCCGTCGCGCAACAGATTTCGCCAGACGTCGGGTTGTTCGGCGATCTCGGCGGCCATCAGGTGTCCGGGTCGGTCGGTGAGGACGGTGTTCATGGTTCTCCTTCGAGAAGTCTCGGCCGGTGGGCCGGTCAGTGGGTCAGTGGGTCAGTGGGCGTCGACGAGGGATGCGGCCAGGCGCACCGCGCCGTGGACCGGGTCGACCTCGAGTACGCGGATGTCGGTGATACCCCTCGGAGCGATGAGCTCGCGAATCCGGTTCTGTAACAAGGGCTGATGGACCACCTGGCCGCCGGCGAGGACCACCGGTCCGGTCGATCCGAGCATCTGGGCGACCGTGCCGACGAGTTCGGCCAGTGCGTGGGCCGCGGCCTCCACGATCTCCAGGGCACGCTCGTCGGCCACCGCGGCGCGCTCGAACACGACATGGGCACGGCGCGCCCAATATTGGCGGTCGGCACGTGTGTAGAACAGGTCATGCAGGTCGAGTACCTCGCCGACCCCGCATTCCTCCGCCAGGCGCAGCGACAACGGTGCCGGGGCCAGCCCCTGATCGTTGTCGTGCAAGGCGCGCCGAACCACCTCGCGCGCAACCCAATAGCCGCTGCCCTCGTCGCCGAGCAGGTGTCCCCACCCGCCGGCCCGACGCGAACACCCGTCACGCCGACCCCAGGCGACCGCACCGGTGCCGGAGATCACCGCGATGCCCTCATCGAGGCCCGCGGCGGCGAGGATCAGGTGGGTGTCATGGACGACCCCGACCCGTGCTCCCGGAACACGCTGGGCCAAAAGGTTTTCCAGACGTTCGATACTCGCCGGGGTGTCGACACCGGCCGATCCGGCCAGCACCGTGTGCACACCGTCGGGACCACCGAGCTTCTCGATCGCGGCGTCGAGTTGACGTCCGGCCTCCTCCACCCCCATGGAGGAGACATTGGCGCTGCCGACGATGGTCTCGGCGACGACGGTGCCGTTCTCGGCGCGCACCGCGTGGGTCTTCGATCCGCCGATGTCGAAGGCGAGGGTGACACTGGGGTTCGCGCCTGATGGGTCGGTGACGATACTCATCGGACAACCTTGGTCTGTCGGGGCGACGCGTCGGCGATCGCTTCGGGCCACCGGCCACCGCTGCGCCAATAGTGTTGGATGTCTTCGAGCTTACGGCCCTTGGTCTCGGGCGCCAGGAAGAAGACGAACACCAGACCGACCAGCGCGAATCCGCCGAAGACCGCGAAGGTGCCCGCGCCGCCGATGACGTTGATCAGCGAGAGCGTGAACGCGGCGACGATGGCGTTGGCCACCAGGTCCGAGGTCAGCATGAGCGACGATCCGTTGGCGCGCAGCCGCGCCGGGAACGCCTCGCCGGCGTACACCCAGACCAGCGCGCCGAAGCCGAAGGAGAATCCCATGGTGAACAGGACCAGGCCCGCGAATCCCAACACGTGCGCGGTGGTACCGGCGCCGTGTAGTGGGCCGTAGGTCACGATCAGCACGACCGTCGCGATCACCATGGCGCCGATCCCGCCCAGCAGGATCGGGCGTCGGCCCAACCGGTCGACGGTGAACAGCGAGATCAGCACGGCGGCCAGACCGGCGATCTGCACGAAGGCCGGCAGCATCAAGGTGCCGAAGTCACCGGAGAAACCCATGTCCTCGAACAGCTTCGGGCTGTAGTAGACGACGGCGTTGATGCCAGTGATCTGGATGAGGAAGCCCAGTCCGACGACGAAGACGGTCGCGCGAATCCACGGCCGGCGGAACATCTCCCCGAGCGAGCCGCCGGATTCCTCGGTGAGTGCCTGCCGCATCTCCTCGATCTCGGTGTCGATGTCGGCGTCGGGTTCGATGTTGCGCAGCGTCGCCCGGGCCTCGTCGAGCCTTCCCTTGGAGACGTACCAGCGTGGGGTGTCGGGCATGACGGCGACCAGGGCGGTCACCGCGAGCGCTGGGATCGCGGCGATGCCGAGCATCCAGCGCCAGGCGCCGTGGCCGGCGAGGAAGTACCCGACCACATAGCCGCCGATGATGCCGACGATGGTCGCGACCTGATAGGCCACCAGCATCGCTCCGCGCGAACGTGGCGGGGCGGATTCGGCGACGAAGACCGGTACCACCACGATCGACACACCGACGGTCACGCCGAGCAGCAACCGTGCCGCGAGGAGGACGGTGTGCGTCGGCGACAGCGCGCTGAACAGCGCGAACAAGCAGTAGGTGGCCGCGACGAGGACCATCGAGCGCTTACGGCCGAGGCGGTTGGCCAGCCAGCCGGCTCCGATGGCGCCCACGATCTCCCCGATCACGACCGCTGTCGCGAGCGCCTGCTTGCCGGCATCGCCGAGGCCGAAGTCGGCGCCGATGAACTTCAGGGCCGCGCCGATGTTGCTGCTGTCGTAGCCGTAGATCACGCCGATGCTGGCGGCGGCGATACCCACCATCAGTCCGGACGTGCCTCGTGTCCCGACCGGTGGTCGGGTTGCCGGGTGGGTCGTCATCGGGGTACCTCCGCGAGGTCTGGATTGGTGTATACCAATGTGTTGGCGGTCTCAGATTGGCATATACCAATCTGGTTCGTCAATGGGTACGCTCGCATTCATGCCGACGCCTCCTGCGACAACACGCAACCGCGGACCGCGGTACTTCCAGGTCAAGGTTGCGCTCCAACAGCGCATCGGCGACCTGGAACCGGGAATGTCGTTACCGCCCGAACGCAAGCTCGCCACCGAGCTCGGTACCTCGCGCACGACCCTGCGCCGGGCGTTGGCCGAGCTCACCGCCGAGGGCGTGCTCAGCAGTACTCAGGGCAGCGGAAACTTCGTCACGCCACCGAAATTGGTGCACGTGCGCCAGCTGACGTCGTTCAGCGACGACCTCGGCGCGCAGGGTCGCACCGTGGATTCGGAGATACTCGACGCCGGCCACGCCCCGGCCGACGCCGACCTCGCCGCGCGACTGGAGATCCCGACGGGCACCCCCATCCATCGGCTCACCCGTCTGCGCATCGTCAACGATGAACCACTGGCGCTCGAAACCGCGCACATCCCAGGCGAATTCGACAACTTCGCGCACGACGTCGCCGTGAACGGCTCGCTGTATGCGACGCTGCGGGCCCGCGGGATCGTCATCTGCGACGTCGAGGACAGCGTGCAGACCGCACTCGCCGTCCCAGATCAGGCGGCTCACCTGCGGGTCGCCACCGGGACCCCATTGCTCCAGATCGAGAGAACCTCACGCGACGCGGACGGGACCTGCGTCGAGTGGACCCGCTCCTACTACCGAGGCGACCGCGTGCGGTTCGTCGCACGCGGTCGCCTCGGCGGGTGATGCGGGTGGTGATAAGCGCCGATCAGGCGCTCGCCGACTCCAATTGCGCATCGGCGCCGGACTGCACCGGCAGTGTCCGCGTGAATTCGAGGTTCGGGTCGGCGACGTCGGAATCGAAGGACTTACGATCCCGGTAGTAGCTCATCGACATCGTCCACGGTTCTGCCACACCCTGTTTCGGCAGGTTGTCGAGCGACCGCTGCACGTAGCCGGCCCCGAAGTCGAGCAGCGGACGGGTCTGCATGCCGGGGTCGGCGATCGGGCGCACGGCGGGATACCCGCGGGCATCCATGTAGGCGAGCAGCCGGCAGAAGTGCTCGCACAGCAGGCCCACCTTGAGGGTCCACGACGAGTTGGTGTAGCCGATGGCGAGCGCGAAATTCGGTACGCCACTGAGCATGAACCCGCGGTAGGCGACGGTGTCGGGCATCGAGACGGGCACGCCGTCGATGCTCAGCTCCACGCCCCCGAACAGCTGCAGATTCAATCCGGTGGCGGTGACGATGACGTCGGCCTCGAGTTCCTCACCGCTTTCTAGCAGGATGCCGTTCTCGGTGAAGGTTGCGATGCGGTCGGTGACCACCGACGCCTTGCCCTGCCGAATGGTGCGGAACAGGTCGCCGTCGGGCACCGCACACAACCGCTGATCCCACGGGTTGTAGGGCGGGTTGAAGTGTTTGTCGACGTCGAAGCCCTCGGGCAGCAGCTTCTTGTTGATCGCACGGATCACCTTGCGCGACGCCTTCGGGAAACGCTGGCAGGCTTCGTACAGAACACGTTGTTGCGCAATGTTCTTCGCGCGTGCGAGCGCGTAACCACGCTTGTCGCCGAGGACGGCGCGGCCGATGTTGGCAACCGGATCGTGCTTGGGCAGCGGGACGATGTAGGTCGGGGTGCGCTGCAGCATGGTGATGTGACCTGCGGTCTTGGCCATCGCGGGCAGCAATGTCACCGCGGTGGCGCCGGAGCCGATCACCACGACCTTCTTGCCCGAGTAGTCGAGGTCGGCGGGCCAGTGCTGCGGATGGATGATCTGCCCGCGGAATCGCTCGCGCCCCTCGAACTGCGGGGTGAAGCCCTCGTCGTAGTTGTAGTAGCCGGCGCCGGAGAACAGCCAGTTGGCCTTCATCTGGAACCGCTCGCCGGTGTCGGTGCGCTCGATGTCGACCGTCCACAGGCATTCCTGCGACGACCACTGCGCCGCGTGCACCTTGTGCCGGTAGCGGATCTTGTCGCCGATGTTGTCCTCGTCGATCGCCTCGTAGAGGTAGTCGAGGATGCGCTCGGCGTCGGCGATGGACTGCTTGTCGGTCCACGGCTTGAACTCGAACCCGAAGGTGTGCAGATCGGAGTCCGAGCGGATGCCGGGGTACTTGAACAGATTCCACGTGCCGCCCGCCACGTCGCGACCCTCGAGGATCACGAAGGACTTCTGCGGCACCATCGTCGTCAGATAGTGGGCAGCACCGATGCCGGAGATCCCGGCACCGACGATGAGCACGTCGACGGTCTCGACGGGGGTGGTGGTCTGGGGCACGGTCTCTCCTCGGGGCTGGGCCTCGCCGGTGTCGGGGCGTGGCTGCGACGCTCGCTCCAATATGACACTCAGCATTGTCACGATCCAGAATGCCCCCGTCCAGCCGATCTCGCCAGTGACATTGTGCCCATGATGAGCGCGGGCCACGGTGCACAATGTGCACATGGACGTTGAGTGGCCCCAGGTGTCGACGCGCACGAAGGATCTGATCCGTACCGGCGCGCAGCTCATCCTCGATCCGCCGGAGCCGTGGGTCGAACAGCTCCACGAGGCGTCGCTGTCCGGGGCCCGGATGCGTGCGGTCGCCGAGGACCCGGTGCTGGCGGCGGGCACGCGCCGCACGAACTGGGCCAACACCTTACGCTGGGCGCTGCACAACATCGACTCGCCCGGGGAGCGGGTACCCGCGCAGCTGACTCCCGAGATCATGCTCGCCACCCACGACCTGGTACGTCGCGGACTCGACGAGGCTTCGCTCGACGCCTTCCGCACCGCGCAGAGCGTCGCGTGGCGCCTGTGGATGGACATCTGCTTCGGTCTCACCACCGACCCCGCCGAACTCCGCGAACTCCTCGACGTGACCTCACTGTCGATCTCGACGTTCATCGACGACACGGTCACTGCGATGAGCGAGCAGATGCGCGCCGAACGCGAAGAACTCGCGCGCGGCACACATGCCCGCCGCCGCGAGGCCGTCACCCTCGTTCTCGAAGGCGCCCCGATCCCGTCGGCGCGCGCCGAGGCGCAACTCGGTTATCGCCTCGCCGGGCCGCACATCTCCGTCGTGTTGTGGAGCGCGACGCCCGACGCCGCACCGGATCTCGAGGCCGCAGCCGACATCCTCGCCCGATCCGCGGAGGCCACCACGCGACTGACGGTCACCGCCAGCGCCACCTCCTGGTGGTTGTGGCTCCCGGTCGACGGGCTCGGCGCACCCGACCTGTCGTCGCTGCCCGGCGTCCGGGTCTCCGCCGGCCGACCGGGCACCGACGTCGACGGATTCCGATCCAGCCACTTCCAGGCGATGACCACCCAACGGCGCCATGCCCGGCTGGGTGCGACACGGCAGATCGTCCACTACGACGACATCCGCCTGGTGTCGCTGTTGACCTCCGACACCGCAGCCGGCGACGAATTCGTCACCGACACCCTCGGCGCACTCGCCGACGCGGACGCCGACCTCATCGAGACGCTACGCACCTGGATCAGGCTGCAGTGCAACACCTCTCGCACGGCAGAAGTACTCTACACCCACCGCAACACCGTGATTCGCCGTCTCGACCGCGCCGACGACCTACTCCCCCGACCGCTCGCCGATACCGTCGTCGACGTGGCCGCCGCCCTCGAAGTCCTGCGCTGGCGGGAGTGACGGCGTCGGATGCGTTTCGGCGTCGGCGGGCGGCGAGCCGTTCCCGATGGTCGAGGTGCGAGCCGCGTGCGGCGAGCCTCGAGACCCCCAGCCGCACAGCTGGTTCCGAATCACAAGCGAAACAACCACCCAGCCCGAACCGCACCCGTGCTACAAACAGACCCATGACCCGTCTCCGGTGGGCGTCGACTGCCGCACTCACGGTGAGCGCCGCCCTGCTCACCGCATGCACCGGACCCTCCACCACCCCGCAGCCGACCTCAGCCTCGTCGACCTCCCACACGTCATCCGCGACGATCCGCCCGGTGTCCTCGACGACGCCGATTCCGCCGGTGTCGGCAGCTGCCCGACAGGTGGGATTCGTCGATGTGCGATCGGTGGTGCCGTCGACCGTCGTCGATCTGCGCTACGCGACGCCGCACAACTTCGTCGGGGTGCAGCTCTACCCGATGGGCGCACGGTGTCTCGTCCACGAGTCCCTGGCCGCCGGACTGCGCACCGCGGCGGCGGCGCTGCGCACATCGGGTGACACCCTGGTGTTCTGGGACTGCTATCGGCCGCACTCGGTGCAGCAGACCATGTTCGAGAAGGTGCCCGACCCGGCGTGGGTGGCCGCGCCGGGGCCGTACTCGCGCAGTCACGAGTCGGGTCGGTCGGTGGACGTCTCACTGGCGACACACCAACCCGGGTGCCCGGTCGATCGGCGTCGCGCCGACCTGTGCCTTCTCGACATGGGTACCGACTTCGACTCGTTCACCCCGCAGGCCACAGCCTTCGCGACGGCAGGGGTTTCGGTTGCCGCGCAACGCAACCGCGCGCGTCTACGTGAGGCGATGTCGGCGGGCGGGCTGTCGGTCTATTCCGGTGAGTGGTGGCACTTCGACGGTGCCGGTGCCGACGTCGCGCGGCCGATCATCGACGTCCCGGTGACCTGAGGCACTGGCCCAGAACACCATTCAGCTCCGGCGCAACACCGAGGTGATGACCAGGGTCCGCCCCTGGGATTGGGAGTAGTAGCTCGACCGGTAGGCCACGGTGCCGTCGGCGGAGGGCGTCACCTCGATCTGCGAGGTGACGCAGGTGCCCTGGGTGATCTGCTCGGTCAGGGTGACCGTCGATCCCCGCCGCGAGTTCTCCGTCCACGTACCCGCGCACCCGAGTTGCGGGTAGTGGACGGTCGCGGTGAGCGGTGCGGTATCGGATATCTGCGCGACGACGTCGAATCCGGTCTGATCCCCGGTCACACTGCCACGCCAGTTCCCGGCGAGCGAGGCTGCCACGGGCGGGGTCGTTTGTCCGGTGGTCGGCGATCCGGTGGTCGGTGCAGCGGTGGGCGCCGACGCCGCGGCCGGTGACGACCCTGTCGAGGTATCGGTGCCCCGCGTCGCGACCAGCACGACCGCGACGATGGCGCCCACGAGCATCAGTGCGAGTCCGGCGAGGAGCCACGGCAGCACGCCATGACGCCTGCGGACGGGCGGTGCCGGAACAGGCTGGATCGGCATCGCCGCAGACGGCACACCCATCGGCGGCGGCGCAGTCGGCACGCCCGTCGGTCGCGGTCCGCGCGGCGGCGGTGGTGGACGCAGACCGTCACCGCGTCCGGGTGTCTGGTGCGGACCGAGGATCGTGGCCGGGGCCGGCTGCCGATCACCGACGATCGTCGTCGGGCCCGGGTTGGCGTCCACCGCGCGTGCCGCTGCCGCCGCGAAGGCGCCTGCGGAGCCGTGACGCTCGTCAGGGCGCTTGGCCAGCGCTTGCGCGATCACGTCGTCGATCGCCTCGGGAAGGTCGGGGCGCAGCGCCGTGCATCGCGGCACGGGCGCGTAGGTGTGTGCGCTGATCAATCCGGCCGCGTCGGTCCGGTCGAACACCGCCCGGCCGGTGAGCAGTTCGTAGAGTGTGCAGCCCAGGGCGTACTCGTCGACGGCGGGGGTGAGCGCGGTGTCGGTGAACATCTCCGGCGCCGCGTAGGCGAGCGTGGCGATCACATTGCCGGTCGCGGTGAGCCCGGTGGATTCCGACATCAGCCGGGCGATCCCGAAATCGGCGATCAATGCGCGTCGCGCCACGGCGGGTCGGTCCCAGGCGGGGGTGACGAGGATGTTGGCCGGTTTGACGTCGCGATGCAGTGTGCCCTGTGCGTGGGCGTGGTCGAGACCTGCGGCCACCTGGGTGATGAGGTCGACGATCGGGGCGGCGGGCAGCGGTTCGGTCGCCTCGCGCAGGATCGCCGCCGCGTCGGTGCCCTCGACGTACTGCATCGCCATCCACATGGTGTCGCCGTCGATCCCGGCGTCCTGCACGGCAACGATGTTCGGGTGATCGAGGCGGGCCGCGAGATCGACCTCACGGCGAAAGCGTTCGCGGAACTCCAGATTGGCTCCCACACTCGACGACAACACCTTGAGGGCCTGCCGGCGCGGCAGTCGCGGATGCGCGACGAGGTAGACGGTACCCATGCCGCCGGAGCCCAGGTGGCCGATGATCGTGTACCCGCCGACCACATCGTTCTCACGCAGCGGCGCGCCGGCATCGTCCACGACCATCTCCTCATTGCTGGGTGCCCGTTCACCATGACAACCACATCCGGCCCATTCCAGCAGACTCCGGACAATTCGGCCGCATGACGGACAGACGGCGCAATCAGATGTTCATCTCACAACCCCCGTTAAATCCTGGACGCCTCCCCGAAGCGGCGGTACCCTGGGCGCGCTGTCACACACGAGACGACGAAGGGAGGTGGCGCAGATGATCTCGCAGACCGCATGGCGAGACGACAACGAATTCGGTTGTCGGCGTGGACTGTCGGACGACGGTCGCACGACGGCCCCGATGTATCGATTCCACCCCTGCGCCACCGGCCCCGGAAACCTCTGCGGCTGATCCGGAAACGGTGACGCTCCCAGCAGAGTTCGTCATCGTCTTTCAGGAGTAGCCATGACCATTTTTGTCACCAACGCCGGTTTGCAGATACTCGCGCGCGTCACCTGGCGCCGGGCCGCGGTCCTGTTGACCACCGGTGTCGCACGCAACGTCGAGGGCACCCCCCTGGTGCGCACCGTGCATTCGCCGAGCATCAGCCTGCCCATTCATCAGGTGGTCGCGATCAAGCGTGATGCCTACCGTCCGTATGCCGGAAAGACGATGGACTCCTACGCCTCTGGCGCCTCGATCCTGCGTCGCGATCAGTGGATCTGTGCGTACTGCGAGGGCCCGGCCGACACCGTCGACCACATCGTGCCCCAATCACGCGGTGGCGCATCGACGTTCGGGAATCAGGTCGCGGCATGCAAGTCGTGCAACGGCTTCAAGGCCGATCGCACGCCGCGAGAGGCCGGAATCGCCCTGCGGCATGCACCGTTCGTCTACGACCCGTGGGCGCAGGACCAAAAAGAAGTCTGGGAGTTGTTCACTCTCGGAAGACAACTCGAGTAACCGCCGGTAGGCGGGGAGAGGAGACCGCCGATGACCGCCCCGGAGTTGCGTCCCCTCTCCCTGCCACTGTCGATGCTGTTACGATCCACCCTCGACGTCGACTGGGCGGCAGCCGCCTGCGCGGCCGTCGGCGAGAATCCCGAGGACTGGTTCCCGTTTCCCACCGACGACTATTCCCATGCCGCGTCGGTGTGCGCGGCGTGCCCGATCCGCGAGGGCTGCGAGCAGTGGGGCCGACGCAACCGGATGAGCGGCGTGTGGGGTGGTGTCCGGTTGGAGAACGGCCGCGAGCGGCCGTGACGGTCCGGGATGTCGACGAAATCCGCTTCCCGTCGCCACCGGTGTGCGATTGTTGAATTCAGGTCGAATACCCCCAACCGGACACCAGGCCTGCCCGGGTCAGGAGTCACCATGTCACGCAACACCATTCGACTCACCGCCATCGCAGCAGCGACATCCGCCGCAGTAGCCGCCGGCCTGATCGGAGCGGGCGACGCGCACGCCGCACCCGCCATGCCCGGCGGCTACTACGCGGGGACGGTGACGAGCTTCCCGCCGGGCAACATCGTCTGGTACGGCAAGTCGTTCACCGGATCGTCGGTCATCAACAACACCGCGATCGGCTGGGCGTTCCCCGGCCGGGTGTATCCGGGGCGCTCGGTACTCGACAACGCCGAGGTCGTCGTCATCGACTACAGCGGCACCCCGGTCGGATTCGTCCGCGACGAGCTGACCCCCGACGGCCGCGGCGGATACTGGGGCCGATCGATCAACGGCCGCACCACCCTGCTGACCTTCCACCTCTCCCGCGGCTGAACCCGCGGGCCCGACTTCTTCGGCGACTTCGGCCGATTCGCTGCGCCCGCGCCCGTGCTCGTCACACGATGGGGAGCACGAGCATCACGAGGAGGTCACCGGTGACAACTACCGACGAGCCCACCACCAGCGGCGACGAGCCGATCACCGTCGACACCGACGTCGTCATCATCGGAGCGGGATTGTCGGGGATCGACGTAGCCTATCGCCTGCGCGAACGCAACCCCGACGTGCGCTACGTCATCCTGGAGCGCCGCCCACGGATCGGCGGCACCTGGGATCTGTTCCGGTATCCGGGTGTGCGCTCCGATAGTGACATCTTCTCGCTGAGCTATCCGTTCCAACCGTGGCGGCGACCGGAGGCACTCGCCGACGGCGGGCACATCCGCGACTACCTGGTGCACACCGCGCACGCGCACGGCATCGATACCCACATGCGGTTCGATCGCCGGGTCGAGGGCGCCGACTGGGATTCGAGCACCGACACCTGGACGGTCTCCGCCGAGCAGGGCGAGTCCCACCCGGCCGAGCGCTATCGTTGTCGTTTCGTCGCGCTGGCCACCGGGTACTACGACTACGACCACCCCTACACACCGCCGTTTCCCGGTCTCGACGACTTCACCGGACCGGTCGTCCACCCGCAGCTCTGGCCCGAGGATCTCGACTACGCCGGCAAGCGCATCGTCGTCATCGGCAGCGGCGCGACCGCGGTCAGCCTCATCCCGGCGCTGGCCCGCACCGCCGCACACGTGACGATGTTGCAGCGTTCGCCGTCCTACATCTACTCCTCGCCGCAGAAGCAGGTCTTCGCGCCGCTGGTGCGGAAAGTATTGCCGCGCAATGCGGCCCATCGTGTCGTCCGGTCGCGATACGCGCTGCAGACCGCCGCGCTGGTGCACGCCACCCATCGATTTCCCGCGCTGGGGCGCAAACTCATCCGCTCCGGCGTCGTCAAGAACCTGCCGGCGGACTATCCCGTCGACGTCCACTTCAATCCCACCTACGATCCGTGGGATCAGCGGATGTGTATGGTCCCCGACGCCGACCTGTTCCAGGCGATCGCGTCGGGGTCGGTGGAGATGGTCACCGACCACATCGAGCGTCTCGACGCCACCGGTGTCACCCTGACCTCCGGGCGTCATCTCGACGCCGACATCGTCGTCACCGCGACCGGCCTGCAATTACAGGCCTTCGGCGGGATCACCCTGCGCATCGACGGCGCCGAGGTGAAGCCCCATGACCGGTTCCTGTTCAAGAGTCGCTTCCTCGAGGACGTACCGAATCTCGCGTGGTCGCTGGGCTACACGAATGCGTCGTGGACGTTGCGCGCCGACATGACCGCCCAGTCGATTGCCGAACTCGTCGCCTACATGCGCGAGCACGGCTACACCCACGCCTACCCGCATCTGGGCGAGCGGTCGATGCCGTCGAAGTCCATCTGGGATCTGCAGGCCGGTTACGTGCTGCGTTCGCCGGAGGCCTACCCCAAGTCGGGGACGCGCGGGGCGTGGGAGGTCCGGCACAACTATTACCGTGACCTGCTCGATCACCATCGCGACAAGGTCGACGACGGGCTGGTGTTCGGCCGCGCGCCGGTCACCGCCGATCACGCCTGACGCCCGGGAACACCCGTTCACCGGAGGGGGTGACGGGGACCACATCCGACTTGTACACTGACGGCATTGACACAAAGATCTCAGTTTGTGTCTAGATGACCCGGCGGAGCGCTCCGCCGACGATGTGGGAGGTCAGACGATGCCGACGGTGGCGAAGCGATTCCAGAAGGCGCTGGCAACGGCCACGTCCGTGTACCCACGACCCACCAAGGTGCTGGCCGAGCCGCCGGCCGGCTCCGGCCTGAAGCCGGTGTTGGGCGACGCGGGTCTGCCGTTCTTCGGCAACACCTTCGAGGCACTCGCCGATCCCCTCGGCAGCGCGATGGAACGGTTCGAGAAGTACGGGCCGGTGTCGTGGTCGGGGTCGCTCAACATGGACATGGTCACCCTCGTCGGCCCCGAGGCGATCGAATGCGCGTGGATGAACCGCGAGAAAGCATTCTCCAGCGAGGAGGGCTGGGAGCCGCTCATCGGGCCGTTCTTCCGGCGCGGGGTCATGCTGCTGGACTTCGGTGAGCACATGCATCACCGCCGGATCATGCAGCAGGCGTTCGCCAAGCCACGACTGACCCGCTACCTCGATCTCATGACCCCCCACATCGAGAAGACCCTCGCGAATTGGGATGTGGGACGCGGCTTCCCGATGTACACCCAGACCAAGGAACTGTTGCTGTCACTGGCGTCGGAGGTGTTCGTCGGCTCAACCCTGGCCGCCGACGAGAATCAACGCCTCGAGCAGGCCTTCGAAGCCGCGGTCCGCGGTGGGCAGGCGCTCATCCGGTCCGACGTCGGAAACTTCACCTGGGCGCGCGGCCTGCGCGGGCGTGAGTTGCTGCAGGAGTACTTCCGCTCCGAGATCCCCGCCCGGCGCGCAGGCAACGGCGACGACCTGTTCTCGGTGCTGTGCCACAGCGAGGACGACGAGGGCAACACCTTCTCCGACGAGGACGTCGTGAACCACATGATCTTCGTCATGATGGCCGCCCACGACACCTCGACCATCGCGCTGTCGATGATGACGCACTACCTGGGCCGCAATCCGGAATGGCAGCAACGACTTCGGGACGAATCGCTGGCCCTGGGCAAGGACACCCTCGACTACGACGACCAGGACGCGCTGCCCAGCATGGATCTCGCGTTCAAGGAGACCTTGCGCATCAACGCCCCGGTCGGCATGTTGTTCCGAAAAGCCATCGCCGACACCGACATCCTCGGCCACTTCGTGCCGGCGGGCACCATCATCGCGATCCACCCGTGGGCGACGATGCTGCGCGAGGAATGGTGGCCCGAGCCCACCAAGTGGGATCCCGGACGGTTCTCCCCGGAACGCCGCGAAGACAAGGTGCACCGCTTCGCCTGGTCCCCCTTCGGCGGCGGCGCACACAAGTGCATCGGCCTGTATTTCGGTGGGATGGAAGTGAAGTCGATCCTGCACCAGATGCTGCTGCGCTTCGAGTGGACCGTTCCCGCCGACTACCGTCTCGATCTCGAATACGGCACCGGCCCCACCCCCGCCGACGGCCTGCCCATCGACATCCGCAGGCGGTAGACCCGGCGCGCGCCGATCCGTATGACATGACACCCGGAATCCGGCGGAATTGTCATACCGATCGGCCGCATCGCCAATCCGGCGACTCCGCCACCGGCTTCCGGCATCATCGGCGTAGGCGCGTTCACCGACGCGCCATCGCCGACCACGGAGTCTCCATGACCGACCCGATCAGTACAGCACCGACGATCCCGACGCTCATGGACGACGCCGTCGCCCGCACCCCCGACGCCCCGTTCCTCGTCACGCCCGAGGGCACGTGGTCGTACGCGCAGGTCCGCGACACCGCCGACCAACTGGCCCGCGCGTTGCAGACCATCGGCGTCGGCCCGGGCGACCGGGTGGCGCTCGCGGCTCCGAACTGCGCGGAGTGGATCATCACGCTGATCGGCGCCACCCGGGTCGGCGCGACCGTGGTGGCGCTCAACGTCCTCTACCGCGAGGCCGAACTCGACTACATGCTCAACGAGTCCGGGGCGACGGTGCTCATCTGCGCCGCCGAACACCACGGCTTCGATTTCGTCTCCTTCCTCGACGATTTCCGCAAACGCCTGCCCGGGGTGAACCACTACGTCTTCCTGCACGGTGCGGGTTTCTCGACCAGCCGCACCTGGCAGCACCTCATCGATTCCGCACCCGACGTCGACGGCGAGTGGGAGCCGGTTCCGATCCTCACGCCCGCGGTGCTGCTCTACACCTCGGGTACCACCGGAGCACCCAAGGGCGCCATGCTCACCCACGCGAGCCTGCTCGCCTCGGCGCGTGCGCAGGCCGCTCACCTCGAGCAACGTCCCGACGACGCCGTAATCGCGCACATGCCGTTCAATCACGTCGGCGGCCTGACGTGCACCGTCCTCGCGGCGATGACGGTCGGCGCACGACTCATCCTGGTGCCCGGCTTCCATCCGCAGCAGTCGCTGGCCGCGATCGTCGCGCACGGCGCCACCATGTGTGTGGGTGTGCCGACGATGTTCGCGTTGATGGAGGCCGAACCGACCTTCGCCGACGCCGACCTCTCGCGGGTCCGGACCTGTGTGATCGGCGGATCGAATGTCGATCCCGCGCTCGGGCGACGCGTCATCGACGCCTTCCCCGGTGCGCGCCTGGCCAATCTGTACGGACTGTCGGAAACCTCGGGTGGCTGCATCATCTCCGCCGAGGGCGATGACCTCGACACGCTCGTCGAGACCCTCGGCGTTGCCATCGGCGACTTCCGGGCGCGTGTCGTCGACGCCGACGACAACGAGGTCGAGACCGGCGCCGACGGGGAACTCCAGATCGCCGGTGACTGTGTGGCGGCCGGCTACTGGCAACGCCCGGATGCGACGACCGACGCCTTCGGAACCGACGGCTGGCTGCGCACCGGCGACATGGCGACCGCGCGCCCCGACGGGCACATCGTGCTGCGGGGACGCCGCAAGGAGATGTACGCGGCGGCTACAACGTGTATCCCGCGGAGGTCGAGAACGTGCTGACGTCGCATCCGCATGTGGTGCTGGCCGCGGTCATCGGGGTGCCCGACGAGACCTACGGCGAGGTGGGCGTGGCGTTCGTGGTGCTCGACGACGTCATCGACGTGGCCGAGTTGCGTGCACTGTGTGCCGAGCAACTCGCGCGCTACAAGCAGCCCGAGGAGATCGTCGTCGTCGATTCCCTGCCGCTCACGCCGTCGGGCAAGATCAAGAAAGCCGACATCAAGAAGAGTCATTTGTCGTCAGCCGGGTGACATTCACCGCTTGTCGTCAACAATGTCGGGACGATGTAATCTTTCGCGCATTCCTTGACACCAGATCGCGACATTTGCTGCGGTGACAGGAATACCTTTCACCGCGTAGTGTCCTGTGGGTCCACAATTTCACGGGGATTACGAATGGATCTTCAGTGCTACGTTTGCGTGCCCGAATTGTCCTGTTCGCCTCCATCTTCGCCGTCCTCGCCGGGCTGATCACCGCGGCCCCAGCCCACGCGGCCCCAGCCAGATTTCAGGCCGACGCCGAGGGCACGACCGTATTGACTTGTCAGCCATTAGATTTCAATGCGGGCAATCTGTTCGACCTGATGAACACCACGTTGAGCGGGTTCGCACCGTCGCACGGCACGCCGGTGACGGTGCCCTCGAACGCCGATTTGACGATGGCCGGATTGAATGCCGGGCGCGACGCATTGAACACCGCAATCATGAATACTCCCGGTAGGAAGATCGTTTTCGGCTACTCGCGCGGTGCGCAGATCGCCTCGGAATGGCTCCGGTACTACGCGAGCAAACCGGCTCTTCAGGATTGACGGTGCGTGAAACAGGTTCTATCGACCACAAGATGTAGGTCGGATTTGCGGGTGTGAGCCGCGTGATGTGGGCGGGTCCTGTGGTGTGAAGATGAAAGCTCCTACACACTCATCCGAACACTCACAGGACCCATGACGCAGCGTAGCGCTATTGCCGACACGATTTGCCGCACCATCGAGTTGGGGGTGACGATCACCGATGCCGCCGTCGACGGCCAGGACCGTACCCACCTGTTCTGCCAGCTCCTGGACCCGAAGAACATGTGCCCGTCCTGCGGGCAGGCCGGGCAGTTGCGTGATCATGTCGACCGTGAGGTCGCCGATCTGCCGATCGTCGGGCATCCGACCCGGCTGCACCTGACGGTGCCCCGATACACGTGCGGCAACGACGCCTGCGCGACGTCGGTGTTCCGGGCCGACCTGGGCGCGATCGTGGCCCCGCGTGCGCAGGTCACCCGCCGTACCACCACCTGGATCATGCGGTCGATGATCTGCGACAAGATGTCGGTCACCGCGGCGGCGGCCGCGGTGGGGTTGAGCTGGAACACCGTCAACACCCTGGCGTGTGAGGCGGCGAAGACGCTGGCCGCCGCACCCGCACGCCTGGCCGGCGTCCGCGTATTAGGCGTGGATGAACACAAGTGGAAACATGTTCGCGGCCAGGGTGATCCGAGTTTCGTGACGGTACTGGTCGACCTGACCCCAATCGTGGACGGTACCGGTCCGGCCCGGTTGTTGGATATGGTCGCCGGGCGCTCCAAAGCCGCGTTGAAGGACTGGCTCGACGCGCGTGATCCGGCGTTCCGCGACCGTATCCGGGTGGTCACGATGGACGGGTTCACCGGCTACCGCACCGCCACCGCCGAATCCCTCGACAAGGCACGGGCAGTGATGGACCCCTTCCACGTCGTACACCTCGCCGCAGAGAAACTCACCCTGTGTCGTCAACGCGTGCAACAGGATACGTGCGGACATCGAGGCCGCAGCGGGGATCCGCTCTACGGCATCCGCCGCACCCTGCTGACCCGGATCGGGCTGCTCACCGATAACCAGAAAACCCGCCTACGCACGGGCCTGGACGCCCGGGAGGAGCACGTGGCGGTGGCCATCACCTACGCGATCTATCAGGATCTGATCGACGCTTACGACCAGTCCAACAAGCGGGACGGGAAGATCGCGATGTACAAGCTGCTCAAACGTATCCATACCGGCCTACCCGCCGGCCTCGCCGAGGTAGCGCAACTCGGACGGTCGTTGTGGGCCCGACGTGCCGAGATCCTCGCCTACTTCGACACCGGCGCCTCCAACGGCCCCGTCGAAGCCATCAACGGGCGCCTCGAGCACCTCCGGGGTATCGCACTCGGGTTCCGCAACCTCAAGCACTACATCTTGCGGTCACTCATCCACTCCGGCCAACTCGCAGAAAGCCTGAATGCACTCTGAATTAGGAAGAGCCAGCAAACCGGACGCCCCTGACGCCGATGATCTTTCCTTCGTACTGATCGGGAATCCGCAACGACGCCTCGGCGGCGCACCAGGGAAAACGCTCGACGGCGTGCAGCTGCTGCCCACCCCCGAGACCACGCAATACACCGTCACCGACCTCAGCCGCCGCTGGGACGGCTGGGCCAACACCGACAACTGGCCCGATGGCCCCAGCTTCAGCGCCTCGAACTACCTGAACACGGTCGGCCGGTGGATCGTTCACTCCAACTACACCCAGCAATCGGTCACCGATCCCGCCAACATGACCCGCGCCGTCGTCGGCCACACCACCTATGTGGTGACGCCCTGACGCCGCGGTGACCGACTCATGAGTCCGCGTCCTTGCTCGGGAGCTTCCATCCGAATGTCGCCGTCGGCGGCGCGTTCCGCGCGTAGAGGCGAGCCGGTCGCCCCCCGGCCACCCTCGTCACCGGCTCTCCCGCGCCGTCGACCTGCGGCGCGAGAAGCGGCTGCACCCGCCGGTTGAACGAATCCCGCATCAGCCGTCGGCCGAGGATGGCCTCGTGCAGTTCCCGCAGCTCGGTGAGGGTGTAGGGCGTCGGTAGCAGGTTGTCGGGATCCGGACGGTCCTCATAGCGTTCGCGAAGACTGTCGGTGGCGGCTGCAATGATCTGGTCATGGTCGTAGAGCAGTGGCTCGGCTGACTCCAACGCACCGGTAGGAGTGACCGGGACCAGCTCACCGACCACGCTCGTCAGCTGCGCGGCAGGCAGCGCGACGGCATGTGCGATCGAGATCGTCCACCCGCGGGGATCGCGATCAGGATCGTCGAACACCCGCAGCAGATGCGGGTGGACGCGGTCGGGCGAGAGCCCCAATTTGAGTTCGAGCACCTCGCGCACGGTGTCGGCGACGCTGCGCCGCTCGCGGATGAATCGTCCGGGCAGCATCGCGGTACCGGCGTCATCGCGCTGGATGACCACGTTCAGGTGTGCGTCGACGACGCTGAGTACGGCGATGTCGACGGCGACGCTGGGTCGCGGATAGTCGGTCAGACGACTGCTTCTCCCGGCGGCCACCACCAAAGACTATGCGAATGTCTGCGCAAAGTAGTAATCTCACAATCGCGCAAAGTCGCCTCGGTCCGATGCCGGCGCCTGACCTTCTTTCCGGTGGTCGAGGTGCGAAAGGCGCGCTAGCGCCTGAGCCTCGAGACCCCCTGCACCGCTGCTGTTTCCCGCCCCAATCCCCCTACCACCCACCCACCCCCGAAACCGGAGGAGCCACCCATGCCCCACCCCGACCGCGCTTACGGCGCCCTGCTCGGGACCGCCGTCGGCGATGCCCTCGGCGTTCCCTACGAGTTCTCCCGACGCCTCACCGCCGACGAGACACCGGAGATGACCGGCGGCGGTCTGGGCGGTTATGAACCCGGCGAGTGGAGCGACGACACCACCATGGCCGTCGCGATCGCGCTGGCCGTCGCCGACGGCCACGACCTCACCTCGGCCACCGGACTCGACGCCGTGGCACGCGGATTCCTGCGCTGGTACCGGGATTTCGACGGGAGCCCACCGGATATCGGCAATCAGACCCGAGCAGTACTCGCTGCCACCGACCGCCGACTCCGCACCGACCCGGACGCGCACGTCGGCGCGATCATGCGAGAGGAATCGCTGGTCTTCGCCGCCGATCACCCCCGCTCGGCGGGCAACGGCGCCTTGATGCGCACCGCGCCGGTGGTTCTCGCGCATCCCGACGACCGCGACGCCCTCGCCCGGGCTGCCCGTGCGGTCGCGGGTCTCACCCACTCCGACGCCCTCGCCGGGGACTCGTGCGTCCTGTGGTGCGAGGCGATCCGTGTCGCCATCACCGAGGAGCGCATCGACGTCGGCGCCGGCCTCGACCTGATCCCTGCGACCCGTCGCGACCAGTGGTCGTCGTGGATCGATGAGGCCACAACCAAGTCGCCAAGCCTGTTTGCGCCCAACGGTTTCACTGTCACCGCACTTCAAGCGGCCACCGCCGCCGTCATGCAGACCACCGCCGACGATCCGACGACACACCTCACCGAGGCGTTGTATGCGGCGATCCGGATCGGCGATGACACCGATACCGTCGCGGCCATCACCGGCGGACTCCTCGGCGCCCGGTGGGGTGCGAGCGCCATTCCCGAACACTACCGAGGTGCCGTGCACGGATGGCCGTTCGTCGACTCCCGTCCCACCGACGCCGACGACTTGCAACGTCTGTCGACCGAAGCCATCACGAGGTAAACCTCAGCCGCACAGCCTATCCCGGCCCCGACACCCGGCCGGGCGCCCAGTCCAGGAAAGCCTGCAGGGGTCGTGAAACCGCGCGCCCACGGGGCCAGGCGATCACCACGGCGACCGGCTCGGGTGCGGGATCCAGTTCGCGGACGATCAGTTTTCGTCCTTCGTGGCTGGTGTCGGAGGCAGGCCGGTTCACCAGCACGCTGTAGCCGAGCCCACGGCCGACGAGGGAGCGGGCGAGTTCGTAGTTGCCGGTGACGTATTCGACGCGCGGGCTCACCCCGGCGGCGGCCATCAGCGCCGAGGTGTTCTGCCAGGCGGGCGCCACGTCGAACTGGATGAACGGGTCGTCGGCAAACTCGCGCAACGACACCCGCTCGGCGTCGGCGAGGCGGTGATCTGCCGGCAGCAGGACGTGGGCGCGAACCTGATAGAGCGCACGGGTGTGCGGCAGCCCGGTGATGTCGCGGTCGTAGAGAATCGCCGCGTCGACCCGGCCGTCATCCAGCGCGGCGAGCAACTCGTCGCCCGACCCCTCGGTGAAGTCCACCTCGACCCGCGGGTGCGCCCGCCCGAAGCCGTCGAGGATCGCCGGCAGCAACGACGCCGACAACGTCGAGTAGATGCCGAGCATGAAGTGGCCGCGGATCTGACCGTCGGAGACCGGCGCGAGATCACGGGCGGCCGCCAGCAGCGCGCGGGCCTGCGGCAGGAGTGCTCGACCGGCGGTGGTCAAGGTGACCCCATGTGCGCGCCGACGAATCAGTAACGCCTCACCGAGGTGTTTCTCCAGCTCGGTGACCGCGGTGTTCACCGCCGACGGCGACGAATGCAACGCACCCGCGGCGTGCGCGATGGTGGCGTGGTCGGCGACAGCGACGAAACACTCCAGTTGACGCAGGGTGAAGTCCGGCATTCATCGATTCTGTCGTGTTTTCAGCACGAAATTCACCGCTTTACGCGTGTTTGATTGCCTGGTGCACTCAGAGGTGACCGCGACCACAGCACCGACCCTCATCCAGCCAGGATCACCCCATCCCACCGAGGAGTCCCCGATGACCACCACCTCACCTGCACACCCGGCAGTCACCGCCGACTGGGTCACCCTCGACGATCTGCACCGCGACCCTTTCCCGATCTATGCACGACTGCGCCGCGAGACCCCGGTTGCCTACGTGCCCGCGGCCGGTCGGTTCTTCGTGACCCGCTATCACGACGTGCACACCGTCGACCACAATCCCGACACCTTCAGCGCCGACGAGACGAACTCACTGATGAAGCGGGCGATGGGACATTCGATGCTGCGCAAGGACGATCCCGCGCATGCCGTCCAGCGCGCCTCCTACGGCGGAGTACTCAAACCCCGCGCAATCACACAGGTCTGGAGCGCTCGCTTCGCCGAGAACTTCGAGCGTTTCTTCGCCGAGTTCACCGCCAAGGGCCCGGGCACCGACCTCGTCACCGATTTCGCCGCCCCCTACGCCGCCGAAAACCTGCGCGTCGTCCTGGGTTTCGAGAACGCCACCCACGAGGACATGCTGCGGTGGAGTCAGACCATGATCAACGGCACCGGCAACTACGCCGACGACCCGCAGGTGTGGGAGGCCGCGCGCCGCTCTTACGACGAGGTCGATCAGGCGCTCGACGAGATGCTCACCCGGGTGCGCACCACCCCTGACGACTCGCTGATCTCCCACATCGCGGCCTTCGGAGATGACGAGGTCACCCTCGCCGATACCCGTGCCAATCTCAAGATGTCGATCGGCGGCGGCATCAACGAACCCCGTGACGCGTTGGCCACCACGGTGTGGGCACTTCTCGAACGGCCGGATCAGCTCACCGCGGTCCACGAAAAGGGCTGTTGGAAAGACGCTTTCGAGGAGAGCGTCCGGTGGGTGGCGCCGATCGGGATGTATCCCCGGCAGACCACGCGTGCGGTCGAGCTCGGCGGCACGCTGTTGCCGGCCGGCGCGAAGCTCGGTGTGGTCGCGTTGAGCGCCAATCGTGACGAGGAGGTCTTCGAGCGCGCCGACGACTACGACGTGTTCCGCCCCAAGGTGCCGCACCTCGGCTTCGGGGGCGGTACGCACTTCTGTGCGGGCGCATGGGTGGCCCGTTCCCAGGTCGCCGACATCGCCCTCCCCGCCCTCTTCGATCGCCTGCCCGGGCTGCGACTCGACCCGGAGCAACCCGCCCGCATCGAGGGGTGGGTGTTCCGCGGCATGACCGCCCTACCGGTGCGCTGGTAGCCGAAAACCACTACCGCACAAGAAAGAAGGATCACGATGCCACAGATCACGTATCGCCATCCCGACGGCACCGTCGACCACGTGGAGGTCGACACCGGCATCTCCGTGATGCGCGCGGCCCTGGAGAACGGTGTCGCCGGCATCGTCGGCGAATGCGGCGGCCAGGCGATGTGTGCGACCTGCCACGTCTACGTCGACGACGCCGCGGCGTTGCCGCCGATCGGCGACGACGAGGAGGAGATGCTCGACTGCACCGCCACCGACCGCACCGACGCCTCGCGGCTCGGCTGCCAACTCCGCAGCGGTGAGCACTTCTCCGCTCTGGCCGTCCGCGTCCCCGAAGCGCAGGTGTGACGATGGATTCGGTGGTGATCGTCGGCGCCGGGCATGCCGGCGTCGAGGCCTCGGATGCGTTGCGCCGCAATGGTTACGACGGTGATGTGACGCTGGTGGACCGTGCCGGCCATCTCCCCTACCAGCGTCCACCACTGTCCAAGGATTACGTCACCTCGGCCGCAAGCCCGTCACCACTGCCGTTGCGACCCTCGACGTTCTACGACGACAACGGCATCGACCTGCGCCTCGGTGTCGGTGTCGGCGGGATCGATCGCGATCGGCACACGGTGAGGCTCGCCGACGGCGCCGTACTGTCCTTCGACCATCTCGTCCTCGCCACCGGCGCCCAACCACGCCGATTGAGCTGCCCCGGAGACGATCTCGACGGCGTTCACCATCTGCACACCGTCGACGACGCCGCCCGCCTCCATGCAGCCCTCACCGAGGCGAGCAGGGTGGTCGTCGTCGGCGCCGGCTTCATCGGACTCGAATTCGCCTCGGCGGCCATCGATCGCGGCGTTGCGGTGACCGTCCTCGACGTCGCCGACCGTCCGATGGCCCGGGTGCTCAGCGCCTCGAGCTCAGAACTCTTCGCCGACCTCCACGAAAGCCGCGGTGTGCAATTGTGTTTCGGTGCTGGAGTGCAGCGCATCGACGGTTCCGGCGGCCATGTGACAGCGGTCGTGGACGACTCGGGAACCCGCCATCCCGCCGACCTCGTGGTCGTCGGCATCGGCGCCGTCCCCGACACCCGTCTCGCCCGCGATTCCGGGCTCACCGTCGACAACGGTGTCATCGTCGACGAGTACCTGCGCACCGATGACCCGCACATCTTCGCCGTCGGCGATGCGGCGTCGTTCCCCGGTCACCACACCGCCGGACGAGTGCGACTTGAAGCCGTCCTGAACGCCACCGATCAGGCGCGCTGCGTCGCCGCGACGATCTGCGGTGCGCCACTGCCCTATTCCGCGGTGCCGTGGTTCTGGACGGTGCAATGCGGGCGCAAGTTGCAGATCGCCGGCCTGCCCAGTCCTGCCGAGGAGATCGTGCGACTCGGCGATCCGCCCGCGGGCAAGGGCAGCATCCTCGGCTTCGTTGACAACTCCCTGGCATGGGTCGAGAGCGTCGGCGCACCCGCCGATCACCTCGCCGCCCGCACGCTACTCACCCACCGACCGGCCCCGCTGACGCCGGAACAGGCCCACGAACCGAGCTTCTCCCTCAAGGCTCACGCCAAGTCGGTACGCGCTCAGCTCGACGCATCCGAGCCATTGGTTACGTTGTGACAGAACGGTTCTCCGCACCGCCGGCACCCAACGAGTTGCCCGATAACGCTGTTCGGAAAGCACTTCGCCGACTACGCTGGAGGAGTTGACCGAAGGAGTCCCAGTGACGAGCGCACCACCCGCCGGCCGCACTGCCGGCACCGCCCAGCCGCCGGTCGCGTTCGCCACCGAGTCGGCGCTGGCGTGGCAGCGGGTGGTGTCGCGGTCGTTCGTGCCGTTGATGGTCGACGACCTCTCCGACGGTCATTTCGCGGGCACCATCCGCGGCCGCGTCATCGACGAGGTCTTCTTCTCGCGGCTCGCCGTCACCCCGCACGAGGTCCATCGCACGCCGGCCCTCATCGAGGCGTCGGAGCGGCTGTTCTACAAGATCACGCTGATGATCGACGGTGCCGGGGAGCTGGTGCAGGACGGGCGCACGGCGTTGATGTCGCCGGGCAGTATCAGCGTCTACGACACCGCACGCCCCTATGACCTGCGGTTTGCCGGTGATATTGACGCCGTGGTCATCATGTTCCCGCGGGATCTGATCGACCCGAGTCCCGATCACGTTCGCGCGATCACCGCGATCTCGTTGGGCCGGGAGGAGTCACTGACGCGATTGGTGGCGCCGCTACTGACCGAGATCTCGACGGATTTCGCCTCGGTCGAGGGTCCCGCCGCGGCGCGGGTGGTGCGCACGACGATCGACCTGATCTCGGCGTTGCTGAGCACCGCGGCACTCGCACGAGCCGTCGAGAGCGGCTCGCCCGGGCACCTGCCCCTGATGCTGCGGATTCGCGAGTACATCGGCGAAAACCTGCGCAACAGTGACCTCAATCCGGACGCGATCGCGCGGGCGGTGTACATTTCGACCCGTCATCTGCACGAGGTGTTCCACGAGCAGGGCACGACGGTCTCGGCGTGGATTCGTGAGCAGCGTATCGAGGCCATTCGCCGCGACCTGGCCGATCCGATGCATGCCCATCGCGCGATTGCCGACGTCGCCGCGTCGTGGGGTTACCCTGACGCCTCCCACTTCTCGCGGACATTCCGCAAGCAGGTCGGCATGTCGCCCAGCGCATTTCGCCGGTCCGCCGGTTAGGCGGCGGTCTCCACAGACGCAACGGGCTCGTTCGGACTCCGATGTCGGTCACACCGACTCCGATTTCGTGGCACAGTGGATTCTACTCGACAACACCACTGTCGAATTGCCCGGAATTCTCGGAAAGGACTGCTGTATGAGCAACAAGAACGAACGCGAAGAAGAGATCGAGCACGAGGAGAAGGCGAAGCAGGAGGAGCGCGACCGTCTCGAGCGCGAAGAAGAACGTCGGCTCAGCTGAGAGTCGGCCGCACTCCCCCACCTGCGACCACGGTCAGGTGGTGGCAACCGGGTAGTCGATCACAACGGCGCCACGGGTGGTGTAGTTGGCCACATCTGCTTGCACCGCTTGGCCAACAGTTGATGCCAAGGCCGCGCCCACTGAGTCGCCATCGGGGAAGTCTGCCTCGAAGATCGCAAAGTACGGGCTCTCGGGTACGGCGTGCACCGACAAGCTGTAGCGCCAGGCGAGCATCCCGGGCAGAGACGCCGCGAGCGGCAGATGGGTGTTCTCGTAATACTCGCGGAAGTGGTTGGGATCGTCTGGAGTCGGGTACAGCACAACGAGTTTGTGCATCAGGCGACCTTCCCGCTCGCCGTTGCCGCCCCGAGTGAGGCGTGCCGGGCGATCGCGGCGTCCACACGCTCCGGGGTGGCCACCATGTCACCGTTGCGGTGGGGGTGGCTGAAGTTCTCGGTGAATTCGTCACAGAGCGTGCGCATCTGGGACATCGCACCCAACAGCTTCTGCAGATGCGGTGGCGTCGGGGTGGCGATCATGGTGTTGACCCAGGCGCTGAGTCCGTCGACGCGTTCGCGTCGGCGCAGGGCGACCTTCTTCGCGAACCGTTCGTCGACGATCTCGTCCTCGATGATCGCGTCGGCAACGACCTGCGCTTCGAAGGATGCCGAGTTCGCGCCCTGGCCGGTGACCGGGTCGACGGTGGAGTGGGCGTCGCCGAGCGCGAGGACGACGGTGCCGTCGTCGAGGAGCCGGTAGTCGTCGCGGATCACCGGCCGCACCGCGCCCTGCAGGATGTCGCCGGGCCGCATGAGCCTGAAGCGGGACTGATCGATGCGCTCGTAGACCGTCGGGTGATGCACCTTGAGTTTGTCGAGCAGCAGCTGCCGGTAGGCATCGGGGTCGTCGGATTCCTTCTGCGTCATCAGGATCTCGAGATCGCCGCCGGGCACGTTCTCGCAGAGCAGCGCGCTGGCCCAGCCGTCGAAGGTGGTGATCGGCAGGTCGAGGAGTTCGCCGTGGCCGGGCGAGATGCTCATGGTCACCGCGCGCGGGTCGGTCTGCTCGACGCCGTCCCAGAATCCGACCGCGAGGTGACGCTGCGGCTTCGCGTACGGCGAGACGTCGGGTCGTTCGCCGAAGTACTCGCCGAACGACCGCTTGCCGGCGGCCACCACGACCAGATCATGCTCCCGGCCCAGCGCCGCGAAGTCCGACGGCTCGATGTTGCGGATCTCGATGGTGCCGCCGCGATTCTCGTACTCGGCCATCAACCTGGGCAGATAGATGCGGTAGTCGAGGACTCGGGAGGGTCGCAGAAAGTCGCCGCGGAAGACCGGTGGGCCGTCGGGCACGTTGAGGTGGTGGTAGTGCACCTGGTAGCCGTACTCCTCGGCGGGCCAGAAGTTGACGCCCATCGCCGCCTCGCGGGCGATGGTCGGCGCGTGGTGCGAGACGCTGTTCTGCGGTCGGCCCGCGGCCACCTGCTCGGCGGTCTGGTTGGTGTAGATACGCGTGGTGACACCGGCCTGCTGCAGGAGCAGGGCGAGGTGTAATCCGGCGGTACCTGCGCCGATGATTCCGATGTCGGGCGTGTCTGGCATGTGACTCTCCTTGGTGACGCGTGCGCCGTGGGGCGCTCGACGACGATGTCGGTGGAGCCATGGTGCGCCGCCGGCGGGGGCTGTGACACCCACCTCAGGGCGTCTCGCTCTGTGACACACAACTCCCGCGCGCATCGTCAAGTCGGCGATGTCGGCGTCGCCGGCGCTCTGGACCCGGGGTGCACGAGACTGTGCATTCCGCGCGCGACGCGCTCAACAGCACGTGTGCCCATTGCCGCGGTGTCCGAGGCGGCCCTAACGTCTGCGGTCATCGCCCACCGGACCTTGTAGGAGACTCGCGATGACCCTCACCGACGCACCACCCACCCCTCATCTGCGCGGCGGATTCGGCCGCTTCGCCACCGGCGTCGCCGTGGTGACCTTCGACGGCACCGACGCCGACGGAACCACCAAACGCCATGGGCTGACCGTCAATTCGTTCACCTCGGTGTCCATGGACCCGCCGTTGGTGTTGGTCTCCATCCAGCGCAACGTCCGCGCACACGCCCTGTTGACCGGAAACCCGTTCACTGTCAACGTCCTCGGCGCCGAACAACGCGACCTCGCCATGCACTTCGCCGGCCGGCCCAACCAGGAACCCCGCTGGATCGAGGGCAGTCACGCGCCCCGCCTGGCCGACACCGCCTCCTGGTTCACCTGCACCCCCTGGGCCGAATACGACGGCGGCGACCACACGCTGTTCGTCGGCCGCGTCGAGGACTTCGGCTACCGCACCGGCGACTGCCTGGGCTTCCTCGACGGTGGGTTCGTCACCGTCCGGCCGTGACGCCCTTGGGCGGCCGAGGTTCTCCTCCCGACGACCTCCGGCACCCCTGCCGATGGCCTCCGGCGCCCCGCTCCTCCTCCCGATGGTCGAGGTGCGAGGGCCCCAGGCGCCGAGCCTCGAGACCCCGCACGACGACAACGCACTCACCCCCGCAGGATCGACGTCATCTTCTTCCCACGCGCCACCTCGTCGACGAGCTTGTCCATGTACCGGATCTTCTGCATCAGCGGGTCGTCGATCTCCTCGACGCGGTACCCGCAGATCTTGCCGGTGATCAACGACGTATTCGGATTCATCTGCGGCGCCTCGGCGAAGAAGGCCTCCAGATCCACCTCGACGTCGACGGCTTTGCGCAGCCCGTCGGCGTCGTAACCGGTGAGCCAGCAGATGACCTGATCGACCTCGGCCTGGGTGTGCCCTTTCCGCTCGACCTTCTGCACGTAGAGCGGATAGATGCTGGCGAACGGCATCCGGAGGAGTCTGTCGGCAGGCATGCTGTGGTCCTTCGCGGGTGGGCGGTTTGTCTGATCCGAACCTACTCTTCCACGTCCACTCCGTGACGAACCGCGAAGCCACTGAGGTCATCGTCATAGCCTTGTCCGAGCATCCTCAACCGCCACTGGGTCTTTCGTCGGTAAATCTCGGCGATGATCATCGACCGTTCAGTTGTCGCGGCGTCCAGCACCGCGGAGGCAACGGTGGCGGCCGGGGTATCGACACTGACCGACAGAGCACCCAGCTCTCCGAATGTCATCTCTTCGATCGCGGCGCCGATGGTGACGCGCTCGACCTCGGCGGGCACGGACTGCAGGTCGACATGGACACCTTGCTCACAGTCGCCGTCGATGGACAGAGTCAATGCGCCATCGGGACTCGTCGGTTGATTGAAGAACACGAACTCATCATCGGACAACACTCTCTCGTCGTCACCGAGTTCAAAGGCGACGACGTCGACCTCAGGCGACTTGGCTCGCGCAACCGTCCATGCCACGTTCACGGTGAACGTCATGAGACCGGCGGGGAGGTCGATCACCGCGCCAGGAGGCATCATTGCGGGCGTCCACTCCTGTTGTGATGAGTCGGCGTCGTCGCGCTTCTCAGCCGGATCGGCGCCGATCCCTAGCGCAGCGTCGATGTGGTGCATCTCAAGGATCGTCAACGATCGGTCACGAACTCTGGGCATCCGTGGATCCCCAGCGCCGCCGTCGAGCAGCAGTACGTCGGTCACCCCCGCGGTCAGATTGATTGCCGGTGCCGCACCCAATTGAACGATCCGCGAACGCATCACGGTCGCCTCGACATGACTACCGCCCATCACCAGCACCCGGCGGCCGGCCCATGGGCCCCGGACAGGAGTCGCTGGCGCCGGCTCGACCGACGGAGCATCGATGATCGTCACGACCTCGATCGACTCCGGTGCCGATTTGAGCACTCCAGCAACGATATCCGAGCAAAGACGCAACACCGTACTCTCGTCGACCACAGTGATACCCAGCTCAGCCGCACGCTGGAGCTTTCGCGAGTCCGGCGCATCCTGGTTGGCCACGACCAGGCCGGTCCTGCCACTGATACTGTTCATCACGTCGAGCCCGGCGTCCGACAGGCGCCGACCCAACTCCGTACGCGGCAATCGGGTTGGACCAGTGATCACGACCTTGGTGCCCTGAATCAAACCCACCGTCGACCTATAGCGTCCCGGATCACGCCATGGGCAGGGCACGCGCGTCACTTTGTCGGGATATGCACGAGACGCGCCCGCACAGCCAACGATCGGAAGACCGAGCCCCAACGAATTCGCAAGGTCAACGCAGTGGCGAAAGACTTCCGCCAGTGTCTTCACGTCGTCGCGCGCATCGTGGGCGCTTGCCTGTGGGATACCCCAGTACGCCGCGAGCGTCCCCAACTTCACGTTGGGTACGTTCAACTGCAATCGCCGCGCAAGCGTGACAGTGCACAAGCGATGACTGATCGGCAACGTCGCACCGAATCGGCGTGCCTCTTCGACGAGGAATCCGTGGTCAAAAGAGGCATTGTGCGCGACGAGCGTTCGCCCGGTGAGCATGCGATCCAGATATGGCAGGGTTGCGTCGAACGATGGAGCGCCGCGTAGGCGCTCGCGAGTCAGGTGATGAATGTGCACCGGACCGGGATCACAGTCCGCGTCAATGAGAGTCGCGTACTCTTCCTGCACTCTCCCGGACGAGTCCAACGTCATCGCCGCCAGACTGAGGACACGGTCGCGGCGCGCACTCGTCCCGGAGGTTTCGACATCGACCAGAACCCACTCACCCATCTCGCCTCCGCATTGCCATGCCCTGTTTAACGGGCTGTCTACGCGCCGATTCTCCCGCAGTGGGCCGACACTACAGCGGAGATCACGTGTCGTTTGTTCAGGGGGATTCTCGAGATATCGCCGGCAACAGCCGCATGGCAACGAGAATCAACCGACTCTACGAGAACTCCTCACGTACTGCTCCGCACGATCAGCTCCGGTTCCAGCAGCACCGACTCCGGCTCCTCACCGGCAAGCACTTGCATCAGCAAACCCACGGCGCGCCTGCCCATCTCGTGCATCGGGGAGCGGATCGTCGTCAGCGGCAACGCCCCGGCCGAAGCCAGTGGGGTATCGTTGTAGCCCACGAGCGCGACGTCGTCGGGGACGCGTAACCCCGCGTCACGCAGCGCGCCGAGCGCACCCAGTGCGGCAAAGTCGTTGGTGGCGAACAGCGCATCCGGCACCTCGCCTCGCTCGAGGATCTGTTCGACCGCTCGTCGGCCACCGGCAGGGTCGAATCCCGAATAGATGACGGCCGACTCGGGAACCTCGATGCCGTTGTCGGACAGCGCTTCCACCGCACCACGCGTGCGGTCTCTGGCCGTCGAGGTGAACTCCAGGCCCGCCACGACGCAGACCTTCTTACGGCCGGTGTCGGCGAGGTGTTGTCCCACCAGCCGGCCGCCGAGTACGTCGTCGACCGTCGCCGACGGATAGGAGCCCGCGCTCCTCGATACGAGAGTGAACTTGATGCCTTGTGCGTCAACCTCATCGAGGAACTCGTGATCGAGGTGGGCATCACCGAAGATCAGTCCGTCGACCCGACGGTCGATCATCGCCTTGGTACGTGCGCGCTGCGCCTCGAGCCGGTCCAGCGAGTTGGTCACGAACGTCGACAGACCCGCTTCGCCTGCGGCCTCCTCGATCCCCTCATAGATGGTTGCCAGGACGTAGTCCTGGAGACGCGGCACCAACACCCCGATGAGCCCCGAGCGCCGCGTACGCAGGCTCGACGCCTGCGGATTGGGTGAGTAGCCGTTCTCCGTGGCGAAGGTGCGAATCCGTCCAACCGTGTCTGCCGAGGCCCAGCGCAACGCATCGTCACCGGGGGTGTTCAGCACTCGTGAAACCGTCGATGGGCTGACGCCGAGCTCGGTGGCGATCATCCGCAAAGTCAGGGGTCCACGCACCCGCCCCATGGTGCCTCCTCCCTCGACGTCGGTGCCCCACGTTACAAGAGCCGTTACACAAACGTTTGGCGCAATTTACACAAACGATTGCCACAAACGTTTGTGTTGTGGTTTGCTGATCGGCATGACCCAGTTCACACCCAGCGCGCCACCGTCTCCGACGTGCGCCGATACGGCGATGAGGTGGCCCTGATGCACAGGATTGCCCTCATCGGAACCGGTGGGACAATCGCCTCCACTTCGACCTCAACCGGAGTCGTCGCCACCCGAACCGTCACCGACCTTCTCGGGACCACCGGACTCGCCGACGTGGAGGTCGAGTCGATCGATCTCATGACGGTGGGCTCCTACCGAATGACGCCTGCGCACCTACGCCGGATCAGCGACACCGTTGCCCAACTCCTCGAGCGCACCGAGAATCCCGTCGACGGCATCGTCATCACCCACGGCACCGACACCATGGAGGAGACAGCCTTCCTCCTCGACCTGGTCCACGCCGACGCGCGACCGGTCGTCCTCACCGGCGCGCAACGCGCCAGCGATGCGCCGCACGGCGACGGTCCCCGGAATCTGGCCGACGCGGTCGCGGTGGCGGCCGACCCGCATGCCCGTAAGCTCGGCACGTTGGTCGTCTTCGCCGGACAGATCCTTCCCGCCGCCGGGACCCGCAAGCTCCGCACCCGCGCCCTCGACGCGTTCGGCTCCACCACGCGTGAGCCGCTGGGCGAGGTCGCCGACGGCAAGGTCGTCATCCGAGAAACGCCCACGCGACCCGCTGCGCTCCCCCGTCCCACCGACGCCTTCGACTCCACCCGCGTCGACATCATCGAGGTGTACCCCGGCGCCGATGCAACCCTGATCAACGCGGCGGTGGCCGCCGGTGCACGCGGAATCGTGCTGGCCGGCACCGGAATCGGCAACGCCAACCCGACGATCGTCGACACCTGCCGCCAACTCGCCGGTGACGGCATCCCGACAATTCTGGCCAGCCGGGTCCCGTTCGGCGAGGTCGCCGCCGTCTACGGGCACGGCGGCGGCACCGACATGGTGGCTGCCGGCGCGATCCTGTCCGGTTCACTGCCGGCCACCCAGGCACGCATCCTGCTCTCCCTGCTGCTGTCCCAATCATCGGACATCACAACCACTCTCACCCACATCATCGATACCTACACACCCACTCAGGAGGACTGACATGGCCAAGGACATCTTTGTCGCATTCGGGATCGACGTCGACGCCGTCGGCGGCTGGCTCGGCTCGTACGGCGGTGAGAACTCCCCGGGTGACATCTCCCGCGGTATCTTCGCCGGCGAGGTCGGGGTCCCGCGGCTCAACCAGCTGCTCGAACGCCATCAACTCCCGGCGACCTGGTTCTGGCCCGGCCACTCCATCGAGACGTTCCCCGAACAGTTCGACGCCGTGGTCGCCGCCGGACACGAGATCGGACTCCACGGTTACAGCCACGAGAATCCGATCGCGATGTCACGCGAGCAGGAGTCGGAGATCCTCGACCACTGCATCGACCTCATCGACACCCGTACCGGCAAGCGCCCCACCGGATATGTCGCACCGTGGTGGGAGTTCAGCAAGGTGACCAACGAACTGCTGATCGAGCGTGGCATCGCCTACGACCACTCCCTCATGCACCGCGATTTCGAGCCCTACTACGTGCGTGTCGGGGACTCGTGGACACCCATCGACTACGACCAGCCCGCCGCCACCTGGATGAAACCACTGCAGCGCGGTCAGGAGACCGACCTCGTCGAGATCCCGGCCAGCTGGTATCTCGACGACCTGCCTCCGATGATGTTCATCAAGGGCAGCCCCAACAGCCACGGATTCGTCAATCCACGGCACATCGAGGAGATGTGGCGCGATCAGTTCGACTGGGTGTATCGCGAGATGGATTATGCGGTCTTCACTTTCACCATTCATCCCGATGTGTCCGGCCGACCGCAGGTGCTGTTGATGCTCGAGCGACTGATCGAGCACATCAATGGCCACGACGGGGTCACCTGGACGACCTTCGACGCCATCGCCTCCGACTTCAAGTCCCGCCGGCCGCGCCAGAGCTGACCGGCAAAAGACCCGACGACGTGTCACCCCCTCCCCTCCGCTCTCACACCCTTTGACGAGAAAGACCCTCAGATGCCCACCCAATCCTCCACGCAGCTCGGACTGCGCCGGGTGACCGGCCGAGAAACCCGCCGCGCCTCCGGAATCGCCTTCTTCGCCTGGACAATCGCCGTCTACGACTTCATCCTGTTCGGGACATTGCTCCCGCGAATCGAGGAGTCGTTCGGCTGGACCACCAGCCACGCCCTGCTCGTCTCCACCCTCGTCAGCGTCGGGACCGCGATCGTCGTGCTCCTCGTCGGGCCGATGGTCGACAAGCTGGGACGACGCAAGGGCATGATCATCTCCGTCGCCGGGACCGCCGCGTCGTCGGCCGCGACCGCTGCCACCTTCGGCGCCGGATCACTGATCGGTGTGCGCTCGATCAGCGGCCTCGGTCTGGCGGAGCAGTCGGTCAACGCCACCTACCTCAACGAACTATATGAGCTGACCGAGGACGAGAAGATCAAGCGCCGCAAGGGCTTCGTCTACTCGATGGTGCAAACCGGATGGCCCGCGGGCGCGCTCATCGCAGCCGGCTTCGTCGCCATCGTGACCTCGATCTTCGGTGCCGACTCGTGGCGCATCGCGTTCCTCCTGGCCACCGTTCCCGCGGTGATCGTTGCCCTGATCTGCCGCTCGCTCAAGGAAAGTCCGCAGTTCGAGGCCCATCAGGCCATCAAGAAGCTGCGGGCGGACGGCCGCGACGAGGAAGCCGCAGCGCTGGCCACGGCCACCGCCACCGTCGAGCAGACCGCCGCGCCGTTCAAACGGATCTTCCAGGGTAAGCACCTGCGCAACACCCTCGTACTCTCAGCGGCGTGGTTGCTCAATTGGTTTGGCATCCAGACGTTCTCCGTCCTCGGCACCACCGTGCTGGAGAAGGGCAAGGACATCGATGCCTCGAGCACCCTGCTCCTCGTCGTCGTCTCCAATCTCGTTGCCGTTGCCGGATATCTGGCCCACGGGTGGGCGGGTGACCGATTCGGGCGCCGCAACACCATCGCGGTCGGCTGGCTGCTCGCCGGAGTGTTCTTCGCGGCTATGCTGCTCGGTCCGTCCGGCCAGCTCTACGTCATGGTGACCTACATGATGGGCCTGTTCTTCCTCCTGGGACCGTACGCGGCCATCATGTTCTTCCAGGCCGAGTGCTTCGACACCGATTGCCGGGCAACAGGTTCGGCGTTCATCGGTGCGATGTCCCAGCCCGGGGCGATCATCTCGGGCTTCATCCTCACCGCCCTGACCGCGGCATCCATCGGCTACTCGACCGCGGCGCTCTGGGTGGGCGCGCTCGGCGCGGTGGCCTCCGGAGTGGTCGTTCTCGGTGCACGCAAGGTGTCGTCGCCGACTCCAGCGGTCGAGAACGCCGAGGTCACGTCATGAGTGAGAATCCCGTCGCGATGATCACCGGCGCGGCGTCCGGCATCGGGGCAGCGACATCGGTCTGCCTCGCCGAACGGGGGGTGCGCGTGGGTATCGGCACCTTCAGCGGCGATCCGCACGACCCCGAACACACTCAACGTGCAGTACACGACGCCGGCGGTGAGGGACAGATCGTTGAGGTCGACGTCCGATCGACGGACTCGGTGAATGCGTTCGCCGAAAGCCTCGTCGCCGCCTGGGGTCGGCTCGACATCGTGGTGGCCAACGCCGGCATCCTACGGCAGGCCTCGTTCACGGACCTGCGCGACGAGCAGTGGCACGACCTCCTCGACGTCGACCTGCACGGTGTGATGCGCACGGCACGAGCAGGTTTGCGTCACATGGGTGCCGGCGGCTCGGTGACCGCGGTGTCGTCGATCGCCGGCGGTGTATACGGGTGGCAGGATCACGCCCACTACGCCACCGCCAAAGCCGGTGTCCTCGGGTTGATCCGCAGCATCGCCGTCGAATTCGGGCCCCGACAGATTCGGGCTAACGCCGTCATCCCGGGTCTGATCCGCACGCCACAGTCCTCCGACGCGATCAATTCGCTCGGTCCGGAAGGACTGGATCGAGCGGGCGATTACATCCCCTGGGGCCGAGTCGGGGATCCGCGTGAGGTCGCCGAGGTCATCGGCTTCCTGTCGAGTCCAGCGGCGTCGTACGTGAGCGGTCAGGCCGTCGTCGTCGACGGCGCGCTGACCACCGCGATGCGCGACTGAGAGGAGCACGCAGATGTCTGACCTTCTGAAAGGCAAGCGCGCCTTGGTGACCGGCGGCGCATCAGGTATCGGCCTGGCGATCGGATCGGCATTCGTCGACTCCGGCGCCACCGTCGTGCTGGCCGACCGCAACCCGGTGGTCGCGACCGTTGCCTCCGAAATCGGTTCCGAGGGAGTCATTCTCGATGCGACGTCGGAGTCGGCAATCGTTGGCCTCGTGTCCGACATGGTGGCCCAGCTCGGTGGGATCGACATCCTGGTGTGTTCCCATGGAATTCTCACCCAGGCGCCGGCATCCGAGATGACGAGCGCCCAGTGGCGCGAGACGATCGACATCGATCTGACCAGTGTGTTCATGCTCAACCGGGCGGTGTTGCCGGCAATGGTGTCGCAGAAAGACGGCCGCATCATCAATGTCGCGTCGCAATTGGCGATCAAAGGTGGAGTGTCACTGGCGCACTACGCCGCCGCCAAAGCGGGCGTCATCGCGATGACCAAGTCCATCGCGCAGGAGGTCGCCGGCGACGGCGTTTTGGTCAATGCGATCGCGCCTGGACCCATCGAGACGCCCCTGGTCGACGGTATCGACGACGACTGGAAGCGAGCCAAGCGTGCCGAATTGCCGTTGGGCCGCTTCGGCACACCCGAGGAGGTGGCACCGACCGCGGTTCTGCTCGCGTCGAATCCGGGCGGGAATTTGTACGTCGGGCAGGTCCTGGGTCCCAACTCCGGAGACGTGATGCCCTGATGTGTGGTGGATGTGCCGGGGCGCCGGTGGACTGGGCCGCTCGCTGGGTGAGCGGGCCGCGTCGGCGGGCGGCGGTTGCCCGTCGGCTCGCGCCACTGGCTCCCCGGCTGTCCATCAGGGTGATCACTCAGGGGTGGACGGTCGGCACCGCAACGGGAGCCACCCACGTGTGCCGGACCTACGACGACCTCGTCGCCACCGTCGCACTGCACAGCGGCCATCCCGTTGCTCACCTCGCCCAGGTCGGGTTGGGCCCGGACTGGGACGAGGCGAGAAGGGCCGATTTACCTCACCAGAGGTCGTAGGAGACGTTCACGTTCGGGTATCCGATCTCGATGCGCGGGGCGTTGATGAAGTAGTGGCCGCCGCCGGAGGTTCCGGTCATCGCGGTGTTCACGTTGCCCGCCATGTTCTCGATCTCATAGGTGGCGCGCGGCCCGAAGGCACCGATCCGGTAGTTGACGAAGTTCGTCTCCTCCGGGCTGTTCGGGGCGTTGGAGACCACGATCTCCGAGGCTCCGGGAGCCAGTGTCTGCCGCGGGGCCTGTACCCACTGGCCGGTGCCGGCCGTGGCGCCGTCCAACCATTCGGTCTTGTCGGTGTGGTTGGTGATCGTCATCGCGATCGTGGGCTCACCGGGATGGGTGACCGGGACGGTGCCCGCGCTGGCCAGTCCGGCACCGCCCAGTGCCAGGCCGGTGGCAATGCCGATGCCGGCGATTCCGGCGAGTGCGCGGTTCTTCATGCTCTTCGAGATGTTCATGATGTTCCTCCTGTTCCGCGGGTCCTGGCCGGGAGTGGTCGGGGCTGGCGAAGTCGTTCGTTCTGACATCACTGACTTTGCCCGCCGAGCACCCGTTCCGAACCCCGCCGATCGGCGGATCCACCGGTGGATTCGTGCCTCCCCCGATCGGGGGAGGCACGAGTACGAATACAACTTCCACCGATGTGGTCCAAAACGCCCGATTTTCGGGGTCGGTGACGCGCTCACGTGGAATCTGTATTCGTATCGCGGACGTGTCAGGCCGACCAATCCTCGACAAGCGATCGGTCGTAGTCCGCGGCCGCGGCGGGAGCGCGCAGATGGTCACCGCGTCTGAGGATCGCCGCGAGGGTTTCGGCGACTTCGTCCCACGCGAACATCACGCGCTTGTAGGAGAACCGCAGCGGCAGGTAACCCAGCCGGTGCGCCATCTCGTCGCGGATGCGGTCTGCTTCACGCTGTTCCGGTGAGAGATCATGAAAATTGATGCTGTCAAGTTCGATGATCAGTCGCTTGCCGACGACGAGATCGACCCGTCCGATTCCCTGAATGGTCACCTGCACTGCCACCGACAACCCCATCGCGAGCAGCCGCAGTCGCATGATGGATTCGGTCCCCGACTCGGCTCGATCGTCGCAACGGTCCAGCAATTTCCGAATTCGTTCGGGAGCGGCGGCGAACACCTCGCGCAGATCGCACATCTCAGCGAGACCTCGGTGAAGGATCGAGTCGCACACCGCGATGATCCCTTCGGTGTCCAGACACTTGATGGCGTGGGCGAGAGCGGTGAGGACGTCGTCGACAGGGTAGATCTCCGGGAGCGGACGGCCGTAGCGGCGACAGAAGCGGTTCGCCCGACCACTGCGATGCCCGGACTCCCGCGACCGCACGTGAACCCGATTCCCGTACGGCGGCACCCACACGTCGTGCAGGTCGAGCGCGGTCACACAACTGCACACCCCGTTGGCGGCAACAGCCTCCGCCACGCGGCTATCGGCGTACGGGGTCGCGTACCACCCGCGGCGAAGAGGACGTAGATCTCCGCTCTTGGCCATTCGGGTCACCTGTGATTGGCCCATTCCGCGTCGGGTGAGTTCAGCGAACGAGAAGACACCGAACCAGCGGTCATCGGCGGCTGAGGTGAGATCGGCGGGAGTCATGACCCGAGAGTGTGCCGTGCGATTGCCCGGATTCCGGGCCTCGATCGCGCTCCGCGGCGAATCTGTGGACAACCGCGGTACCCGACAGCCCGGGTGTGAATACAGCTTCCACCTGAGCGGACCACCGACCCCGATTTTCGGCCGTTTTCGCGCGATTCGGTGGAAGTTATATTCGCACCCCCCGCGTGCCCGGTCCCCAAGCCCCGGACACCCCGTTCACCCACCAAGCGCTCGCTTGGTTTGTTAGGTTCGGTCACGGCACAGTGATCGAGGAGCGCGAACACGAATGGGATTTCTCCAGCAGAACACCCCTGACATCGACTTTCCCACCTGGAGCCAGGGCAGCCGCGCCGAAAAGATCAAGCCGATGGCGCGGCACTGGGCCGAGGTCGGTTTCGGTACGCCGGTGGCGTTGCACTTGCTCTACGTCGGCAAGATCCTCGCCTACATCGTCATCGGCTGGGCGATCGTGGTGGCCACGCCCGGTATCCACGGCATCCTCGATGTCACCTCCTGGTACAACGAGCCGATCGTCTTCCAGAAGGTCGTGCTCTACACGATGTTGTTCGAGGTCGTCGGATTCGGTTGCGGCTTCGGCCCTCTCAACAACCGATTCTTTCCGCCGATGGGGTCGATCCTCTACTGGTTGCGCCTCAAGACCATTCGCCAGCCACCCTGGCCCCAGGTCCCACTCACCGCCGGCGACACCCGCGGCCCCTTCGACATCACCCTCTACGCGGCACTCCTGGTGATGATCGTGGTGGCACTCGCGAGCTCGGGATCACGCTCGACCGGCGACCTGCACTCCGATGCCGGGGTTCTGCCGATCTGGCAGATCGCGACGATCATCGCACTGCTCGCAGTCCTGGGCCTGCGCGACAAGACGGTCTTCCTCGCCGCCCGCGGCGAGGTGTACGGCGCGTTCTGCGTGACGTTCCTGTTCGTCAGCACCGACATGATCCTCGGCGCCAAACTCGTCTTCCTCGTCATCTGGGTCGGCGCGGCGACGAGCAAACTCAACAAGCACTTCCCGTTCGTGATCGCCACGATGATGTCGAACAACCCGATCTGGCGGTCACCGGCCATCAAACGCACGTTCTTCGAACACTTTCCGGACGACCTGCGTCCCGGACGGCGCTCCCGCTGGATCGCACACGTCTCCACCGCCGTCGAGGGCTTGGTGCCACTGGTGTTGTTCTTCTCCAGCGGCGGATGGCTCACCGCGGTTGCCGCCGGTGTCATGCTCGTCTTCCACTTCGGCATCCTCTCGTCGATCCCGATGGGCGTACCGCTGGAGTGGAACGTCTTCATGATGTTCGGGATCGTCGCCGTCTTCATCGGACACCCGGGTATCGGCCTCGCCGATCTTCACTCCCCGTGGCCGATCGTGCTGTTCTGCGTGTCCGCGGGCACCGTCATCGTGGGAAATCTGTTCCCGCGCAAGGTGTCGTTCCTACCCGGGATGCGTTACTACGCAGGAAACTGGGACACCTCGCTGTGGTGTGTGAAGCCATCGGCGTCGGCGAAGATCGAGAGCGGCATCGTCGCCATCGCATCCATGCCCACCGCGCAACTCGAACGGTTCTACGGCAGCCCGGAGGCCGCCCAGATCCCGCTGTACATGGGATATGCGTTCCGCGCGTTCAACAGTCACGGCAGGGCGCTGTTCACCCTCGCCCACCGGGCCATGGCCCCGCACGACGAGACCGGCTACGTTCTCACCGATGGTGAACGCATCTGCAGCACCGCGATGGGCTGGAACTTCGGCGACGGTCACCTGTCCAACGAGCAGCTCATCGAATCCCTGCAACGCCGTTGCCATTTCGAGCCGGGCGAGGTCCGCATCGTCCTGCTCGACGCCCAACCCATCCAGCATCAGACCCAGCAGTACCGCCTCGTCGACGCCGCCACCGGCGAATTCGAACGTGGCTACGTCAACGTCGCCGACCTCGTCACCCGCCAACCCTGGGACGACGACGTGCCGGTCACCACGACCTGGCGGGCCACCAGCACATAGTCCGTTCAGCCCGTGATCCGTTCAGCCCGTAGTCCGTTCGGACGGTTACACCCGCTTTCACCCGAATGGCCGACAACGGTCGCCCCGATCCCTGCGTAATGTCCGGGAACGACCCGCTGTCCCTTCCACCACTTCGGGAGTCTTCGTGAATCGATTGAGAACCCTTGGCGCCGCGGCACTCTGCGCTGCCGCACTCGCGGTGACCCTGCCCGCCACGGCACATGCCGGCGGCACCAAGGATCCGCAGTACAGCCATCCGCCTGCCACGACGGCGCCGAGCACCGGTTGCTCGGATCGCGCGCCGTTCGTGGGCGACTGGGTCGGCTACGGGGCCAAGGAGATCGTCCTCGACAACAACGGCAGCGGCAAGATCACGTTCGGCGACAACACCGCCAACACCGAGACGTGGACGCTGACCTGGAATCCCCAGCGCGCCGAAATCTTCCAGAAATGCGGAATCCTGACCACGATCGACCGCCCGATCAGCAAGACCGGCGCAGGCAGCAAGGGCGTGCTCGCCGCAGGCCAGCAGTATCAGGCGATCATCGGGCAGCGCGGCGAACACAACGCACTGCTGCTCGCGGTCTATCCACAAGCGGACTCCGTCGTGTTCTGTCGCAAGGGTGAGGACCTCTCGACCTGCGGATGACCGACGGCGCACTCATCCCCGATACACGGTGTCGATCGTCAGCCGCTGCCCACCGAGGTGAGGGGCACGCGGGCTGACGGTCACGTCGTATGCGCCCGGCGCACCGGGTGAGACGATGTCGGCGCCGGGCAGGCCGATGAATCCCGGTCCCGAGAAGTGGCGGGTGAAGGTCGCGGTGTGTCCGTCGGCACGGCTCGTGAAGACGAAATCGACGTCGAGAGAACATGACCCGACGCCGTGGAGGGTGCCATTGGCGACGAGGTCGGCTTCGTTGGGGTAGTGACTGACACCTGCGGTGAGGGTTCCCGCACACGCTCCGGTGCTCGCCAGCGTGTACAGGGTGGTGCTGGTGTTGCCGTCGTCGGCTGCGGCGGCACCGGTTCCGAGTGTCGTGGCGATGGCCGCGGTCGCGGCGATGGCTGCCCAGCGCGCGACCGTGCCCCGCGAAGTCGGTGATGGAGTCGATGTCATGGAGCTCTCCTTCTCCCCGACTCGTGACTGTGTGGGGGATGTCGCTGCGGCCGGCCGGATCGTTACCACTGCGAACATTCTCCCCCGTGCGACCGCACCCGCACGCCGCTGCGCTCCCCGGCACCCCACACTCGGTGGCGTATAGTCCCAGGTAGCTGATTCGCACTCATACCCAACGTGGACGCGTGGTCGTGTGTTGGTCATCCGATGCGGGAAGACCGCAAGTCAGGAATGTGCGCAGTGAATGCAACCCCCGGCCGACCCTCGGTGACTCTCGGCCCCACGCGAGTCCGCCTGTGCAGCGACCCGAAAGCCGCGGTGGCCGGGGCCTGGTATCCCTACACCGTCCAGATCGCCGACGAGTTGAGCCGGTTGTCGACGGCGGTGGCGCCGGTCCTCGGGGAGATCACGGCGATCGAGGTCAATTGGCAGAGCTTCCGCCGGTATCCCGGTCTCGATTCTGCGGATGCGCCTGCGGTCCCGCCGCTGATGACGCTGACGACACCCACGACGACGGCGACGCTACTGGTGATCCCGTCGCGCACCGGGTCGGCGCTGGCCGCACTGCTCCTGCGTCTGGCCGGTCAGACCGAGATCACCGACGGTCGCATCCATTCACTGGATGCCCGTCGCGCCCAGCAGATCCTGGCGCGGGCCGGGCAGTATCTCGCAACCGCCTGACCCGCACGCACACTCAGGTCCGGGAGCGCTGCACCAGCCCGAGGATCCACAGCAGGATCACCGATCCGAGGATCGCGGTGAACAGCGTGAACCACCAGCCTCCGGACGCGGTGTCGACGAAGAAGCTCAACAGGAAGCCGCCGATCAGCGCGCCGACGATGCCGATCACGATGTTGAGTAGCAGACCCGAGCCGCCGCCCTTCATGATCTTCCCGGCGATCCAGCCGGCGAGGGCGCCGATGATGATGTAGCCGATCCAGCCGACGCTTGTGGTGGTCGACGATCGGGCGAGAATCTCTGTTGCCGCGAGTGTGGTCATCGTGAACTCCTCTGGTTGGTTCCGTTGCCCCTGAGGGCGACGGTAGTCCACACGGGGCGCCGTCGTGGCCGATCGCTGTGGGCCCAAAGCTCGGCACCCGGCCGTCACCGTCGTAACCTCGACCGATGACCTCCGAGTTCGCCCTGCTTGCCGAGATCGCCGACGAGATCGGCCGCACCGAACCGCTGCCGCAGGTCACTCGCGTCGACGCCGACGTCGCCGGACAGCGGATCAGCGCGCTCGCGTGGACGCCCGCGTCACCACGGGTGGTGTTGCTGCACGGCGGCGGGCAGAACGCCCACACCTGGGACACGATGCTGTTGCACCTCGACGTGCCCGCCCTCGCCGTCGACCTGCCCGGCCACGGGCATTCGTCGTGGCGCGACGATCACGACTACCGCCCTCACGTCAGTGCCGACACCCTCCTCCCGGTCCTGCGTGAACTTGCCCCCGATGCCGACCTCGTCGTCGGGATGTCGCTCGGCGGTTTGACGACGCTGCGGATCGCCGCGATCGCTCCCGACTCGGTACCGCGGGCCGTCCTCGTCGACGTCACTCCGGAATCACCGCGTCGCGCTGCCGATCTCACTGCTGCGGCGCGCGGCACGGTCGCGTTGATCGAAGGGCCGCAGGAGTTCTCGACACTCGAGGAGATCGTCGACCTCACCGCGGCCGCGTCCCCTAATCGCTCCCGCGGATCGGTCCGTCGGGGCGTCATCCACAACACCCGACAACGCGACGACGGTGTGTGGGTCTGGCGTTACGACCGGATGCGTGAAGCTCCCGATCCGGCGCCGCTGTGGGACGACCTCGCTGCGGTCCGTGCACCGCTCACCCTCGTCGAAGGTGGACGGTCGGCGTTCACGACCGATGACGACATCGCGCGCGTCCGCGAGCTGCAGCCGACGACTCAGGTGATCACCGTCGCCGACGCGGGCCACTCGGTGCAGAGCGACGCGCCGGCCGAGCTGGCGGAAATCATTCGCCGACAACTTGATTGAGCCTCCCGGCCCCGCTACTCGTCGTCACTCATCCCGCGTCGGGACAGTTCGTTGGCGTCGGCCCATCCGACGATGTCGCCGCGATTGATGGCGACGGCGAGCAGGTCGGGGAAGGCGTCGGGGGTGCAGGCGAAGGCCGGAATGCCCATGGCCGCCAGTGCTCCGGCGATCTCACGGTCGAACGCCGGTGCGCCCTCATCGGACAACGCGAGCAGCACCACCACCTGCGCACCCGCGGCCTGCATGTGGGCGACCCGCTTGAGCATCTCGTCGCGCACCCCGCCCTCGTACAGGTCGGAGATGAGCACGAAGATACTGTCGTTGGGCCGGGTGATCAGGTCCTGGCAGTACGCGATGGCGCGGTTGATGTCGGTCCCACCGCCGAGCGCGGTCCCGAACAGCACGTCCACCGGGTCGTCGAGGTGATCGGTGAGGTCGACGACTTCGGTGTCAAAGACCACCAGCGAGGTCCGCACCGACCGCATGGTCGCGATCACCGCACCGAAGATCGAGGCGTACACAATGGATCTCGCCATCGACCCGGACTGGTCGATCGCGAGGATGATGTCCTTGCTCACCACCTGGGCGCGCCGCCCATGCCCGACGAGGCGTTCGGGAACGATGGTCTTCTGCTCCGGCAGGTAGTTGTGCAGGTTACGCGCGATCGTGGCATTCCAGTCGATGTCACGAAGTTTCGGTCGGTGCACGCGGCTGGCACGGTCCACCGCGGCACCGACGGCGCTGCGTGTGCGTTCGGCGATCCGCTTCTCGACCTCGTCGACGACCTTGCGTACCAACGCCCGCGCGGAAGCCTTGGAGCTCTCCGGGATCGCGCGGCCGAGGCCGATCAAGGTGGTGACCATGTCGACGTCGGGTTCGACGCTGTCGATCAGCTCCGGTTCGGTGAGCAACGCATGCAGGTTCAGCCGGGTCACGGCATCGTGCTGCATCACCTGAACGACGGTGGACGGAAAGTACTTTCGGATGTCACCGAGCCACCGCGCGACCGACGGCGCTGATGCCCCGAGTCCGCCGCGTCTGTTGGTGGAGTCTGCGTCGTAGAGTGCGGCGAGTGCGCCGTCCATCTCGAGGTCGGCGCCGCCGAGTCCGGCGAACTGTTCGGCGGCGGGGTCGCCGAGGACGAGCCGCCATCGCCGGTCACGCTGGTTCGCTCCGTCTTCCGCCGGGACTGTGGGCTGTTCGGTCATGGCAACCCCAGGAGTGCGGCGATCGTGGCCACCGCGGGCGCGGCGAGCTCGGCGTCGAAGGTGGTGGCGGCGTCGGCATTCTGGTTGCCTCGACTCTGATCAAGGGAGGCGACACGGTTGCCGATGTTGCGTCGCACCGATCGGTCGAACAGACCGAAGGTTCTGCGCAGCAACGGAAGTACGTCGGTGAAGTCTTGTTCGGTCAGCCCGGTGAGCCAGCCGTCGAGGACGGCGAGCAATTCCCGATCGTGCACCAGCAACAGTCCACCGTCACCCAGGAAGCCCTCGATCCATTGGGCTTTCGCGGTCGGCGTGGCGCCGCTCGAGAGGGCGAACCGTACCCGCGTCGCGGCGTCGACGGTGTCGATGTGGTCGCCGTCGAGCAGTAGCCGGGTCGCCCGGCCCACGAGGAGCCCGTTGACGTCGGTGCGGTCGGCGATGATCCGCACGGCGGCGGTCCACCGGGTGCGGTCGTCGTCGGAGAGCAACGCGACCGTCTCGTGGACAGCGTCGACGTGCTCCTTGAACGAGCGGGCGGCGTCGTCGTTGAGGTTGGAGACGGCGCCGGGGATGCCGATGCAGATACGCAGCAGCAACGACGAGGCGACCTCGCCGAGTGCACCGGTGTCGGTGCCGCGGACATCGCCGTAGCGCCGGGCCCGTCCCAGCGCCGGCAGCGCGGACATCAGTTGCGCCACATCGTGGTCGACGGCGACCCGGTCGGCCAGTGCGGAGAGCACCGCGGGCACTGCGTCGACGAGCTCGGCGGGCAACGCCGCCTCGAGCGCGCCGGTGACGTCACCCAGGGACTCGCCGCGGCCGGCGCGGTCGACGATCTTTGCGGTCGCCGCGGCGCGCACCGTGGTTCCCCACACCGATGCCATCACCACGTCGATCACGAACTCGGGTCGCCACGCCAGGGTCCATCCCTCCTTGAACGTGCCGGTTCCCCGCACCTCGGCGGGTGTTCCCCACGGGACGCCGAGGATCGCGAGGCGATGCAGCAGCAGTGATTTCGCCTTGTCGGCGGGTTTGCGAAGATCGACGACGAGTTCCCGGGCGACCGGATCCATTTTCAGCCGAGCGGATTTCGCGGCGGCGGTCACGTCGGCCTGCAGGGGCACGACGGGCGCGTCGTCGGGGACGCCGCCGAGTCGCTCCCCGATCACCGCTTCGCGGTACATGAGGTCGGCGAGGCCCGAATCGCCTTGACACATCACCGATAGCGTGGCCTCGTTGATCTCGGCGAGCCCGGGCAGCGGCCGGTGGCGCATCAGTGCGAGCGCGTCGGCGAGGCGTGCGGTCTCGATGATGTGCGCCGACGACACGTCGATGTCCTTGTCCCGCAGCAGGTTGGCTTGATGGATGAGCCAGCGCACCACGACTTCGTCGGTGGTGGCGAACAGATGGTGGTACCAGCCCGGTGAGATGACGCCGGCGGCGTAGCCGGATGCGCTGGCGAGGCGGGAGTGAGTCCACGGCACCCACGCCACCCGGCTGCGGACCTTGGGCATCCCCTTGAGTAGCCGGGTGTCGGCGACGGCGGGTGGGAGTTTCCCGGACACCGCCGGGACATGCCATGCCCCGCAGACGATCACCACGCGCTCCGTGCCGGGCGCCTTGAGTGTCTTGCGGAGCACCTGCCGCATGTGGGCCTCGCGGCGTGCCTCATGCAGGCGTTCGGGATTCGGTTCGTCGGCCTCGATGAGTGTCTCGTCGTCGCGCAGTGCGGTCATGGCGTCGGCGATCGCCTCGAATCCGCCGGTTTCGCCACGGGTTTCGACGACGTCGTCCCACCAGCGTTCGGGATCGCTGTAGCCGGCCGCGGCGGCGAGCCGGCCGATCGGATCAGCGGCGAGCCGTCCGATCGGGTCGGCGCGTGTGGGGTCGAACTCCTGGTCCCGATCAACCGGTCCGGCGTGATGGGCCAGGACGAGGGAGGTCGGCAGGTCACAGAACTCGACGGGCACACCTGCCCGGGTGGCCCACCGCATCGCCTGCCATTCCGGGGAGAACTCGGCGAACGGCCAGAACGCGGCGCGGGACGGGTCGTCGGCGGCGTAGCCGAGGAGCGCGACCGGCGGCGTCATTCCGGGGTCGGCGATGGCGGCGATCAGGTCCGACGCGTCGGCCGGACCCTCGATGAGCACGGCGTCGGGCCGGATGCGGTCGAGTTCACCGAGAACCGCTCGCGCCGAACCGGGACCGTGATGGCGGATGCCGAGCACATAGGTACCCGGAGCCACGGCGGGTGCGCTGAGGACCTCGACGGTGGTGGGTGGCATGTGCTCAGCTCAGTGCCGATCGGGCGGCACGGTAGAAGTCGGCCCAGTCGTCGCGTTCGCGCACAACGCTTTCCAGGTATTCGGTCCAGACGACGGCGTCGGCGGACGGGTCCTTGATGACCGCGCCCTGGATTCCGGCGGCGACGTCGGCGGGGCGCAGCACACCGTCGCCGAAGTGCGCCGACATGGCGATGCCGTGGGTGATCACCGAGATGGCCTCCGCGGTCGAGAGGGTCCCGCTGGGTGTTTTGACCTTGGCGCGGCCGTCCTCGGTGACCCCGGACCGCAGTTCGCGGAAGACGGTCACCACGCGGCGGATCTCGTCGGCGGCGGTGGGCAGGTCGGGTAGTTCCAGTGTCTTGCCCAGTGCGGCAACGCGTTGGGTGACGATGGAGACTTCTTCGTCGGCGCTGGCGGGCAGCGGCAGCACGACCGTGTTGAAGCGTCGGCGGAGCGCCGAGGAGAGGTCGTTGACGCCGCGGTCCCGGTCGTTGGCGGTGGCGATGACGCTGAATCCCTTGGTGGCCTGCACTTCCATGCCGAGTTCGGGGATCGGGAGCGTCTTCTCCGACAGGATCGTGATGAGCGCGTCCTGCACGTCGGAGGGGATGCGTGTCAGTTCTTCGAGGCGCGCGATCTTGCCCTGCTGCATGGCGATCATGATCGGCGAAGGCACCAGCGCCTCGGTCGACGGTCCTTCGGCGATGAGCCGGGCGTAGTTCCAGCCGTACCGGATCGCTTCCTCCGGTGTGCCTGCGGTGCCTTGTACGAGCAGCGTCGAGGTTTCGCTGATGGCCGCGGAGAGATGTTCGGACACCCAGGTTTTGGCAGTGCCGGGCACGCCGAGGAGCAGCAGGGCGCGGTCGGTGGCCAGGGTCGCCACCGCCACTTCCATGATGCGGCGTGGCCCGATGTACTTCGGGGTGATGACGGTGCCGTCGTCGAGGGTGCCGCCGAGTAGGTAGGTGACGACCGCCGACGGCGACAGCAGCCAGCTGGCCGGTCGGGCGGCGGTATCGGTGCGGGCCAACGCTTCCAGCTCTGCGGCGTAGAGCTGCTCGGCGTGTGGGCGGAGGAGTTCGTTGTCGGTGGTCACTCAAGCTCCCTATCTAGGACGGATCGGATGCGTAGCGCCTCGGCGAGCGTGGCAAGTTGGGTGGTCACGACCGGATAAGTCTCCCGCGCGGCGTCGACCGTCGCCCGCCAGGTATCGGTGGCGGGTAGTCCGGTTGCCAACATGTCGAACCAGGTGGCGGTGGCGCGCGGAATGAACTTCTGGCTCACCACCATCTTCAGGACAGCGGTGAATGCGCTGCGCGCCAGCGCTTCCGGCCACGGCGACGGCAGAGCACCGAGGGCGACGAGCTGCCGCTCCACCGTCAGCGCCGCGAATGTGTCGATGACGACCTGCCGATCCGCGAGCGACACCACCATTGGCAACGCTTCGCGTTGGGCGAGAAGCGCCGTGGCCCAGCGGGAGTCGGAAAAGGCGACGGCTGCCGTGCACAGTCCGTGGATCAGCCCGATCTCGTCGGGGTCGATCGCGGCGACGATCTCGTCGGGTGACAGCTCGAAGTACTCCTCCCACGATCGCGGCGGGATTCTCGAGACCAGTTGCGTCAGGACATGTCTGCCGAGTCCGATACCGCGGGGCGCGGTCAAGGAGATCCCGTCGCGGGCCAGCGCGGGATCGGGTGCGGTGGGCAGGGTGACGCGCACGATGTGGCGGCGAACGAGCCCTCGTCGTTGCGTGCCGAGTTCGAGGAGGGCACTCGCCGCGGCGATCAGGCGTTGTCGGTGCGCCGACCCGTCGAGGTGGTCGAGGATCTCCGCGGCACTGGCACGCACCTTGGCACGACGATCGTCAAGCGCGCGTTCGAGGAAGTCCTCGTCGGCTGCCGACAACCGACGAGCGAGGAGGGGCAGCAACAGTTCCCGGTCCGGTCCGCTCTCCGTCGCCCAGCCGGACGCGAGGAGTTCGCGGGCGGCGTCGGGGTCACGGTCGCGCAGTGCGGTGAGGTACGCCACGCGGTCGGCGAGTTCGCCGTGGGTCCAGTCCGAGTCGTCGAGATCATCTGTGACGGTGAGGGTTGCGGCGTCGTCGAAAGCCGCTTTCAGCTCGGGCGCGTGACGGGCGAGCCACCGGCCGCGGGGGCCGACGATCACGGTGATCGCCGGGCGGACGTCGGCAGATCGTGCGGTGCGTCGCAGCAGGTCGGGCAGCATCGACGGCGGCGGGCGCAGACCCGACGCCGCGAGCCGTTGCAGGCACCACTTCGCCATCCCCGGCGACAGCGTGAGTGCTCGCTCGGCGTACGCGGCGGCCAGTGCCGACATCGGAGGCCGTGGATCGTCGGGTTCCTCGGGAATGGCTATGGCGCTGAATGTTTCACATCCTGTCGCGGTGCGTGCTGCAGCGGTCAATGCGGCCATTTGCAGGCTGAGCACCGCCGGGTCGAGGGTGTCGGCGGTGAGGTGCTCACCGATGAGCGGGTCGGCGCCGGCGAGTCCGATCGGTCGGGTGCGTACGCCCACCAGCGCCGCCGACACCACCTCGTCCCAGGTGCTCACAGTCCGATCACCGTGCCGTCCACCAGCACCGACGCCACGTCGAGTCCCTGCGGGCCGAGGTCACCGAACACAGCGACGTGTGCGCCGCCGGTGAGCGCGAGCAGCAGCGACCACCGATCGGCGAGGCCGGTGAGCGGGACCGCGGTGGTGTCGGCGTCGATGAGCGCGGGCGTCGCGTCGTCGGTGCGGCCGAGCCGGCCGGAGACGAGGACCGGCCAGGTCTGTGCCCACGGGTCGTCGGCGATCGCGCGGGCGCGGACGTGTCGGGCGGCGGTGAGGGTCATCGGCTCCAGTGTGCCGACGGGGTCGGCGGACGGTGCATCCGATGGTGGTGTGGTGTCGTCGTAGACGCATCGCAGGCGTGGTGTGCCCGGGTAGAAGTGCATGGTGGTGGCGATCGCCTCGCCGGTGACCGGTCGCAGTGGCAGGGTCGCGCCGGTGGGCGCGTAGTCGAGCACCATGCCGTAGCGGCGCGAGGTGGCGCCCCACAGCCAGGTGCGTCGGCTCAGCAGGCCATCCTCGTCGGTGTCGCGGCGGCCCACGCACAACCAGGTGTCGGCGATTCCGTCGGCGGCGAGTACGTCAGCTTTGGCTGTCGGATAGCCGACGTGTCTGCGGACGGTGGCCGCGAGGTCGTCGGGGAGTTCGTCGAGGCGTTGGTGGGCGACGCTCAACGACCACAGGCGGCCCAGCTCTTCGAGGAGGCGGGCGGGCCAGTCGACCGCGGCGGAATCAACGCCGGAGAACAGCGCGGGCAGGCGTCGGACGCGGGTGGCCAGTCCGGGCGCCTGGGCGTCGACGAGCCGTGCGGCGACGGCGTCGAATCGTCGGTAGGCGTCGATCTCCGCACCGGCGAGGCCGTTGCCGACCTGATCGGTCAGCCACAGCTGTAGTTCGTCGATACCGGAGCGAACCCTTTCGACGCGCTGCGCGGCGGTCTTGGCGGCGCGGTCGGGATCTTTCGGCGCGGACGGTTCGGCGGATTTCTTGGTCGCGCGATCGGCACGTCCGGCCTGCCATGCCGCGGCGTAGTCGGCGGGTTGGGCGGCGTCGGGGACTTCGTTCTGCGACCACAGCAACAGCAGTCCGAGTGCGTGTTTACACGGGAATTTGCGTGACGGACATGAGCATTTGTAGGCGGGCGCGCCGATGTCGACGATCGTTTGATACGGCGTCTTTCCGCTGCCCTTGCACAGGCCCCAGACCAGGGTGTCGGTGGCGCCGGTGCCCGTCCACGGGGTGGGGGTGGCGAGTTTCTGGCCGGCCTTGACCGACGACGCGTCGGGTGCGAGCGCCAACACCTGATCCGCCGACCATCGCCCACCCATGGCAGACAATCAACCACAGTTCACTGACGTGCACCATGGGTGGTGGTCAGTGTCATCCGGGTGGGCGACCGTCGTCACTCGACAGCTATCCGCTCGGTGATTGACGTTGGTCGGCGAGAACCAGTACCGGTTGCGGCTAGATGTATGGCTAGTGGAACGCTATTTCTGCGGCTGGAATCGATTCATGACGACAGTGCCACTCGGTGAAGCCAAGGACAAGCTCTCGGCGCTCATCGACAGCGCCGCGACCACGCACGACATCATCACGATCACCAAACACGGCAAACCGGCTGCGGTGCTCATGTCGGCCGACGACCTCGAATCGCTGCACGAGACGATCTACTGGCTCTCGAGGTCCGGGACCCGCGACGACATGGCTACTGCCGACGCCGAGTACTCGGCCGGCCACACGACTTCTCTCGAGGATTTGCGCGCCGAACACGGCATGCCGCCCGAATGAGCGAGGACCCCGGCTGCTCGCCCGACCCGTACCGGGTCGAGGTCGCATCCCCAGCCCGTCGCGACCTCGAGCGACTCCCCTCCCGGATCGTCCACGCCGTCATCGAGTTCATCTCCGGCCCCCTTGCCGAAAACCCCCACCGGCTCGGCAAGCCGTTGCGCGACCAACTCGAAGGCCTCCGTAGTGCCCGCCGCGGCGACTATCGCATCCTGCTCCGCATCGACGATTCCGGCCACACGATCATCATCGTCAGAATCGACCACCGCGCTCACGCCTACCGCGCCTGACTCGACTGTGGCACTGCGTATCCAGGCACTCGCCGATGCGGATCACCGTGGAGCCGGACCTCGCTGCTCCAATACCGTTGTGAGCGTGAGTGTTTGCACTATCTCCACCTCATCGGGCACAGATACTCGCACACGCAGGCCACTCATGCTCAGCAGTTTCTCGGCTCGGCACAGAAGTCGTCGTCGTCGATCGCTCGGGTCATCTTCCAGTAGTCGATGATCCGCCACGGCAGTACCGCCACCACTCGACCGTCGGAGTTTCGGTACCAGTTGGTCATCGCCGGATGCGTCCACACCATCTGGGCATGCGCGGCGTCGACGGCCCGGTTGTACTCGTCGGTGACATCGGATCTCACCTCCAGGGCGCCGATCTTGTTGCGCAGCATCAGATCGATCGCCGAGCGCACGTACCGGACCTGGCACTCCAGGATGCTGATGAAGCTCCCGCCGTGGCCGAGTGCGGTGTTGGGTCCGGTGAGGATGAACAGGTTGGGAAAGTCGGGGGCGGTGATCCCGAGGTAAGCGTGGGCGTCGTTTTCACCCCACACCTGTACCGTCGACCGACCGCTGCGGCCGCGAACCTCCATCGGGTACAGGAAGCGGTCACTGTGGAAACCCGTTGCGAAAACGATGATGTCGGCGTCGTGCTCCACGCCCGCCGCGTCGACGAGGCCGGTCGGCGTGATCTCGGTGACGGCGTGCGGCACCAACTGCACGTGGGGTCGGCGCAGCATCGCATACCAGCCATTGTCGAGCAGCATGCGTTTGCCGAACGGCGGGTAATCCGGTGTCGACAGCGCGATCAGATCGTCTCGATCGCCGAGTTGCTCACGCAGGTAGCGCTCATAGAACCGGCGGTGGCCGTGGTTGGCACCGTTGATCGAGACGGTCGGTTCCTCCCAGGCGGGATCGCGTTGCAGGGTCGAATGCACCTTGTCGTTGAAGATCCACGACAATCTGGCTCGATACCATTCCCGGTAACCCGGTACGTGATTCATCAGCCAGTGCACGTCGTCGCCCACAGGCGAGAAGTAGTCGTCATTGGGGGCGATCCATTGCGGCGACCGTTGGAAAACCGCCAGTGAGGCCACCTCGTCGACGATCGCCGGGCCGATCTGCATCGCGCTCGCGCCGGAGCCGACGATGGCCACTCGTTTGCCACGCAACGCGCCCGGCTCGTCGAGATGTGCCGGCCAGTGCGCGGAGTGGAAGATCTCGCCACCGAAGGTGTCCATTCCGGGAAGGTCCGGCGTCTTGGGCCGATTGAGCAGTCCCACTGCGCTGATCACCAGGTTTGCCTGCAACACCTCAGTGCCGCCGTCGCCCTGTCGGGCCGTCACCGTCCACTGCTGGGCGTCCGCGTCATAGATCGCGGACTCGACCTCCACGCCGAAGCGGACCCGGTCGCGGATCGAATGACGATCTGCGTACGCGGCCAGGTACTGCTGCACCTCGTCCCGCTTCCCGAAATGTGTCGACCAGTCATGATCGAATCCGGAGATGCAGTACAGATAGCTCGGGGTATCCACTCCGGCTCCGGGATACCGGTTCTCCCACCATGATCCGCCGACCTCGTCGTTCTTCTCCAGGATGATGTGTCGGATCCCGGCGGCGCTCAGCTGCACCGACATGAGCATCCCCGCGACGCCGGCCCCGATGACCACCGCCGACAGACCCGCCGTCGTGGTGTCGGGCGCGGACGGGGCGTCGACGGTCGTGTGCCCGCCGACGATCTCGGCCATCATCGGGCTGAACTCATAGGGCACCGGCTCACCGGCGGTGAAGTCGAGAACGGCGGCGACGAGGTCGGCGCTCGGCGGCACCCGCTTGGGCCGGCCGGCCGCATCCCAGGCGAGTACGGCGTCGGTCACCGCGTCGCAGATCTCCCGCTGCACATCGGCATCGAGTCCCCCGCTGCTGTTGTCGTCCATTCCACGTGACCGTGTCGGCCGGTATCGCTCGGAGAGCCAGCGGTCGTCGCCGGTCATCTCCACCAGGATCGCGATCAACGTCGGAATGTTGCCCGCGCGGACTGCCGTGCGCAGACGGTCGGCGTCGAGGCCTGCGGGGTCCAGGCCGGGTGTGATGCTTGCCGTCATGCCATCAACTAACCATTGTTAGTTACGTTCGGTCAAGGCCCGTGCAAGTCAAGCAAATGGCTCTTGACAGCCTCCCTTGCTCATGTAACCGTGATCCACATCATGCTAACTGCGGTTAGTGGATCACCTGAACAGGAGTCACGATGGAACTCAGCGAAGCGATGCGCTCAACAGGAACCTGCCGCTACTTCAGCGATAAGTACGTCGAGGACGACGTGCTGTACCAGGCGCTCGATCACGCCCGGTTCGGCCCGCAGGGCGGTAACCGTCAGCCGGTGCGCTGGGTCATCGTCCGCGACGATGTCGTCAAGCAGCGTCTCGCCGAGCTGTACCTGCCGTACTGGGAGGCCTACTACGCGGCGGTCATCGAAGGCAGCAAAGCAGTCGGTGCGGTGCCCGCCACCGTCGAGAGCGCCAACTACTTCGCCCACCATCTCGGTGAGGTGCCCGTCCTGGTCGTCGTGTGCGCAGAGGTCGAAGGGCTCCACCCGACCGACAACGCACTCGATCGTCTCAGTGTCGTTGGCGGCGCGTCGATCTACCCGACGGTGCAGAATCTGACGCTTGCCCTGCGGGAGCAAGGCATTGCCAGCGCGCTCACCACCCTGCTCTGTGCCGAGGAGCCCGCGGTCAAGGAGCTGCTGCACATCCCAGACGGATTCCTCACCGCGGCGCATGTCGCCGTCGGTTATCCACGAGACGGATTCCCGCGCAAACTCACTCGCACTCCGGTCGAGGAGATCGCGTTCCTCGACCGCTTCGACGCCCCGATGTTCACGTGACCGCCGGCACCGAGGATCTCACCCGCGGATTGACCGCGACCCAACGGTCCCCGCTCGGACGGGCGACGATCGGTGATCATCTCAGACGACTCGCCCGTTCCCAGCCGAACAAGGCGGCGATCATCTCCTATACCGCCGACGGCACACGCACCGCCACCACCTACCGAGAGCTCAACGCGTCGGCCAACCGCTTCGCGCACGCGCTGCGCACCGCCGGTGTCGGCAGGGGCGACGGGATCGCGGTGATGGGCCGCAACCGGGTCGAGAACATCATCGCCTACTACGGCGCGCTCAAGATCGGCGCTTACTATTCGGGGCTCAGCCCGCTGTTCGGGGCGCGCGAAATCGCCCAGCAGATCGAACATCTCGAGCCGACGGTACTGGTGGTCGCCGCCGAGAACGCCGAGCTCGCCGCGCCGATCGCCGAGAAGTGCGGCGCCGCGGTCATCGTCATCGGTGATCCGCCGAACCCTGCGTGGACCTCCTTCGACGCAGCGCTGGCCGCGGCGTCCGACGTCGACCCCGACGCCGATGTCGACGAGCACGACATCGCGATGATCGTCTATACCAGCGGCACCGAGTCGGCGCCCAAGGGCGTGGTGATCCCCCACCGCAACTACCTGATCTCCACCGCACCCGCCTACACCTGGGGGCTTCGGTGTCTGCCCGACGACGTGTGGCTCTACGTCATGCCCTTCCACACCATCGCCGGTATCGGCTCACTGACGTCGCTCACCCTGCTGGGCGCCACGCTGGTGCTGCCGCCGTCGGTGGACCCCGGCGAGTCGTTGAGAATCATTCGGGACGAACAAATCTCGGTGATCGCGCAGACCCCGACCTTCTACATCGCCCTGGCCAATCACGCCGACTTCGGTGCCGACACCGTCGGCACGGTGCGGCGTTGCCTCACCTACGGCGGCCAGGTCTCGCCGTTCGCCGTCGACGCGTGGGCGCAGGCGTCCCCGGAGTCGGTGTGGGGCACCTACTGGGGCCAGTCCGAACTGACCCAACTGGGGTCGGTGGGCTGGTTCAAAGAACTGCGTGACGTCCCCGATCACGACCCGACCTGGATCGGCAAACCCGTTGGACATCTGGAGATCAGGGTGGTCGACGGTAACGGGGACGATGCCGAGGAGGGTGAACTCCTCTGCCGCACACCCTCGGTGATGCTCGGATATTTCAAGGACCCCGAACGCACCGCCGCCGTGTTCGAGGACGGCTGGGTACACACCGGCGATATCGTGCGCGTCGACGATGACGGTAACCTGTTCTTCCGGGATCGCCGCAAGGACATGATCAAGACCGGCGGGTTCAACGTGTCGTCGCAGGAGGTCGAGCGGGTGTTGCAACAGCATCCCGGGGTTCAACGCGCAGCGGTCGTGGGACTACCGGACGACTACTGGTCGGAGGCGGTCACCGCGTTCGTCGTTCTCCAGGACGATGCCGGCGTCACCGCCGAGGAACTGCGTCAGCACTGCCGCGCGGACCTCGCAGGGTTCAAGGTACCCAAGGTGATTCACCTCGTGACCGACCTGCCGACCGATCCGCAGGGAAAACTCCTCAAACGTGAACTCCGACGTCAGTACGGGAAGAGTTGAGCGACGTGGGCGACGTCACCCCGCTCGACCCCGACCGTCCGGGCGAGACCCCCGCTCGTCCTCGGCTGCGACGCGACGAGATCGTCGCCACCGCCGCCGCCTACTTTGCCGATCACGGCTACAGCAATGCCGGGATGCGTGACATCGCCGAGGCCGTCGGTATCAAAGGTGCGAGTCTGTACAACCACTTTCATTCCAAGGAGGAGATCCTCTACGAGATCGCGCTCCAGATGACCCGTGATCCACAGGTGCATCTGCAGGTCCTCGACGGAGACGGCACACCGGTGCAGCGGCTGACCGCGCTCGTCGAGATCCACATCCGGCACCTCGCCGCGCACCGCGTGGAACACCTTGTGTCGCTGCGGGAGTTGTCGGCCCTGTTGCCCGAGCATCGCGCCATCGTCACCGATTATCGAAAGTACTACCAGCGGCGTGTGCGGGACGTCATCGCGGCCGGCGCGCGGGCCGGTCAGTTCGAGGTTCGCGACGCCGCACAGGCGGCGATCGCCGTGCTCGATGTGATGAACGGCATCAGCTGGTGGCTGCGCGACAATCACGACGTCGATCAACTCGTCGCCGACTACACCGATTTCACCATTCGCGGGATTCTCCATGCGCCCCAGGACGACCCGTGAGCGGACCGCTGGAGGGCATTCGGGTGCTCGAGATGGCCGGTCTCGGCCCGACCCCGCATGCGTGCATGGTGCTCGCCGATCTCGGTGCCGACGTCGTCCAGATCCGCCGGCCCGGCGGCACCGTGGGGCCGGACGGCATCGCCGATGCCGACGCAGGCCTGTGGCGCGGACGACGCGTCATCGACGCAGACCTCAAGGATCCCGACACCATCGGCGCACTGCGACAACTCCTCTCGCACGCCGACATTCTCGTCGAGGGTTTTCGCCCTGGTGTGATGGAACGGCTGGGCCTCGGTCCTGACGAGGTTCTCGAGTTCGCTCCGCACCTGATCTATGCTCGCATGACCGGCTGGGGTCAGGGCGGCTCGTATCAACACGTCGTCGGGCACGACATCAATTACCTTGCGATGAGCGGCATCCTGGACGCCATGGGGCCCGCAGGCGCACCGCCCGTACCACCGTTGTCGCTGGTCGCCGACTTCGGCGGCGGTTCGATGTTCCTCGTGGTCGGGGTGCTGGCGGCCTTGTTCGAACGGGAACGGTCCGGCGGCCAGGTGGTCGACGCCGCTATGACCGACGGGGCCGGAGTGCTCGCCCAGCTGCAGTGGTCGTGGAAGTCGGCGGGGCGATGGGCGCCGCGCGAGACAGGTAATCTGCTCGACGGTTCGGCGCCCTTCTACTGCACCTACGCGTGCGCCGACGGCTACGTTGCCGTCGGCGCCCTCGAAGAACCATTCTGGCGCAACCTGATCGAGGTACTCGAGCTCCGCGACCTCCCCGACCGGTGGGATCGGGCGAACTGGCCCGTCCTGCGCGATGCGCTCGCCGCGCGCTTTGCGTGCGCGACCCGTGCCGCCTGGACATCTGCTTTCGACGGCGTCGATGCCTGTGTCACAGCAGTTCTCGATTTCGACGAGGCCGCGCGGCACCCTTATGCGCGTGAACGCAGGAGCTATGTCGAGGTCGGCGGACGGGTACAGCCGGCTCCGGCACCACGATTCTCCCGATCGGTACCGCGAGCTCCGGTGGAGGCGAGTGCCTCGAGTATCGACTCGGTGCTCGAGGAGTGGGACTGATCGCCGCTCGGATGCGGTCCGGCTGACCCATACCGGCCCGCGTGGGCATAGCCTGGGCCTACCACGTCGTCGATCGCAGGGAGCGCACTACATGTCCGAGCAGTTCGAGATCAGCCGCGTGATCCAGGCCGATCCGGCAACCATCTTTTCCGTCCTCACCTCGCCCGACGGGCACGTCACCATCGACAGTTCGGGGATGCTGCAGAGCGCCGAGGGCTCGCCGGTGTCGGCGGTGGGGGACGAGTTCGTCGTGCACATGGATCGCGAGTCACTCAACGATCTTCCGATGGGCAAGTACGACGTGCGGGTGATCATCACCGGCTTCGAGCAGGACCGGTGGATCGAGTGGACGATCGCCGGCACTGTCCGCCCGCCGCTGGATCACCGTTATGGCTATCGCCTGGAGGCCACCGACGACGGCACGCGGGTGACCACGTACTACGACTGGAGTCGCGTGACCAACGAGGACATCAAGGGCCGGTTCCCGATCATCCCCGAGGCCGGTCTGCGCGCCACGTTGGGGATTCTCGCGCGAACAGTGGAGTCGCACTGAACAATTCGCCGCCGACAAGGGAGGCACCATGAGCAGGCTGACGATCACCCGCGAAGTGCTCGGCCCCTGGTCGCTGGACACCAGCCGTGAATTCTGGGAAGGATTCACCCCCTCCGCGTTGCGCGGCACGCAGGAGTCGGGGCGGTTGTCGACGGTGTTCCGGGTCGACGCCGACTGGTCGGCCGCACGGGTCACCGTGACCCAGCGTGAGCAGACCGCGGAGATCGAAGTGAGCGGCGACGGTGATCTCGACGCGGCCGCCGAGCAGACCGCACGCTTCCTCGCCCTCGACGTCGACGCCCGCCAGTGGCCCGCCGTCGGCGCGCGTGACCCGGTGATCGGACGCGCGCAGCGAGCGCTTCCGGGTTTGCGGCCCTGCGGTTTTCACTCCGCCTACGAGGCCGCCGCGTGGTCGGTGCTCTCGCAGCGGGTGCGCATCGCCCAGGCCGCGGCGACCCGTGCCGCCATCACCGACCGCTTCGGTGACGACGGAGCCTTTCCTGCGCCGGCTCGACTCGCCGACCTCGACATCGACCTCCCCGGCCGCAAACTCGAGTACCTCCACGCTGTCGCCGACGCCGCCGAGCAGGGCGCACTCGACACCGCCGCGCTGCGGGCGATGGACCCGCAGGACGCGATCACCGAGGTGCAACGCATCAAGGGCATCGGGCCGTTCGCCGCCGAACTGATCGTGCTGCGCGGTGCCAACGCCCCCGATTACGCGCCCGCCAACGAACGCCGCCTCACCGCCGAGGTGGCGCAGTTGTACGGCCCCGACGCCGTACTCGCCGAAATTGCGAACGCGTGGAAGCCTTTTCGGACGTGGGCGTCGGTGTATCTGCGGGCGCGGGCCGAAGGCGGGCGATCAATATGACGCTGCGCCCGGATTCCGGGGGTTACGTCATACTGATGCGGTTTAGGTGGTGCCGCCACACGCGGCGACGGCGCCCTCACCCGACTTCGTGTCGGTGGCAATCACTTTGCCGCCTTCTTTGATGGTGCAGGTGATGCTTCCCGAGTCGTCGACGCCGTTACTGGCGGCCAGGCTCACGGGTTTGAGCGAGCCGGCGAACGAGACGTCCATCGTCCATGGCACCGACTCACTCTGCGCCTCGGAGACCGTGCCACCCGATGTCATGTACGCGATGAAGGCGCTCGACCCGTCGCCGGTGACCTGGTAGGTCACCGTCACCGGCCCATTGACCTTGTTCTCGACACTCTTGCCGAAGCCGACCAGCGCGACGACCGCCACCACGACAACGATGAGGAGGGTGACTCCGCCACCGAGAATCCACGGCCACACCGGACGCTTCTTCGGCGGCGGAAAGCCCGGACCGCCCTGGCCGGGTTGCGGATACCCGGGCTGCTGGTAACCGGGTTGCGCGTATCCCGGATATCCCTGTTGCGGATAACCCTGCTGCGCATATCCCTGCTCGGGGTATCCGGGTTGCTGATAGCCCGGCGGCTGCGAATATCCAGGCTGCTGGGAGTACCCGGGTTGCTGCACCGGCTGACCCAGCTGCGTCGGCTGGTCGAACTGTGACGGGCCCTGATTCGGGTCGTTCCACGGATTCTGCGGGCCGGACATGACGTTCCCCTTCGCCTTCGATGAACAGCGACGCCGCCGATCGAGACGTCGTCGCCACACCGAGTTCACCACCTGAAGCGCGCGGGCTCGGCATATCTGTAGAAAGACTAAACCAGCGGGCCGTCCGGTCGGTGGCGCAGGTCCTTGCGCCGATCGACGTCAAGCGCAGGTCCGGGCGCACGCGACGCCGGTTATCTCCGTTTCGTGCCAATAGCCGGTCATTTTCTTGCGTCCAGCCAAGTGGTCTTCGAGGTCGCGGGCACTCACTCATTTCGGCTCAACAGGCGCTTTGCGAATTTCGGCACATGATCGTCGATCTTTGAATCGTCAGGCACACAGAACTTCTCGCTGAACGATGCGGCGGCAGTTCCGCGTTCCCGCCAACCGTCTGCATACCGGAGTATGCACAATGCAGCGGCTCTTTGATAACCCATCCTCACTTCCCGAAATCTTGCCGATGCCAGCTATCCAAGCTCGTCGTCGAGTGTCCCTCGAGCGGTGGAATCTGGTTCAGAAATACCAGCCTTGGGTGTGAAGACTGATACACCTGATCGGTGCAGAACAGGAACAGCATTCGACGTGCTCTCGCGGGCGCGACAGCAGCCATCGCCCTCACCCTTGGCGTCTTGGCCGGCCCCGCACTGGTCAGTGATCTCGGCGCAGCCCATGCCCAGACGCTTCCCGGCGCCAGCCAGGCCAAGGCTACGAGCTGCAAATCTGGCTACTACCGCAACTCCAATGGCCGATGTGTGCACGTTCCGGACGGCAACTCCGGCGGTGCGACCTTCCGATGCAAGGACGGCACCTACAGCCACGCGCAACATCGGCAGGGAGCGTGCTCTCGGCACGGGGGCATCGCCGGGCCCGCGAACAGCGGAGACGGAAACGGCAGCCTCGGCGCGCTGTTTGGTAGCAGTTAGATTCAGGTCGCGGCCGACACTAATCGCTCGATTCGAAAGCTGAACCGCACCAACGCCAGCGCATGAGCACCGGGCAGGTTCCTCACCCTGCCCGTCCGGTTGCCGGTGCCCATGGGATTGCCGTCGTGAATCGACGTCGCGTCCTAACTATTCCGCGACCGTCACTCGACACGATATTGCTGCGCGAAGATAACTGCCGATCTCGCCCGAGGATGGGAGCCGACGAAACGGTGAACCGCTAACGACTATATTGCGGGCCATCGATTTTCGCCGGCGCTACCTACTTCACCTGCGCCCCATCCCCCATCACCGCTCCCTCGCGACGCGGGTCGGCTCCGCCGATCCACCCGCCTCCCGATCGCCACAGGGCACTCAGTCCGCTGGACTGATCGGCTACCGACACCTGCTCACCGCGTTGCCGCAGACCCATGACGAGTGGATCGTTCGCGCCATCGTCGGCGGTGTTGACCAACGGATGCTCACCACCGACGTTCGACACCGGCGTGTTGGCCGTGCCGAAGTCGATCATCGACACCGCCTGCTGCGGGTTGAGGTTCCAATCGAGCATGCCGACAAGTGTTTTCACGACGAACTGGATGATCACCGACCCGCCGGGCGAACCGAGTGCGCCGACGAGGGTGTCCGGGGCGCCGTTGGTGCCGGGTCTCATCACGATCGTCGGCGCCATCGATGAGCGCGGCCGCTTGCCCGGCGACACCCGGTTGGCCAGCAGCGCACCGGAGGCGTCGCGGGGTTCGGCGGAGAAGTCGGTGAGTTGGTTGTTGAGGATGAACCCGTCGACCATGTGGAAGCTGCCGAACGCCGACTCGACGGTGGTGGTCATCGTGGCGACGTTGCCGTAGCGGTCGGCGACGGTGATGTGGCTGGTGCCGTGCTCGGTGCCAGGATAGGCGCCGAGTGGGACGTCGCCCAGGTTGCCGGGCTGGGCCTCGCCGAGCGAGGTGTTCGGGCGGATTAGTGCGGCACGCTGTTTGAGGTAGGCCGGGTCGAGCATGGTGGCCACGCCGCGGCCGGGCAGCGGTATGAAGTCGGGGTCGGCGACGTACTTGTCTCGGTCGGCGTACGCGAGGCGTTCGGCCTCGTCCACCAGATGCACGGCCGCGGGATTGGGCCGTCCGCCGTCACGGTTCACGTCGGTGGGTCCCATGGCCGGCAGGTCGAAGTTCGACAGGATGCCCATAGTGGAGGCGACGGTGATGCCGCCCGACGACGGACCGGGCATCGCGACGATGCGGTAACCGCGGTAGTTGGTGGAGACCGGGTCGCGGCGCTTGGCCTGGTAATTGGCGAGGTCGGCGGTGGTCATCAGGCTGGGCGTCATCCCGGCGGCCGTCGATCCGGACTTCTCGACGATGGCCTGCGCGATCGGTCCGGTGTAGAGCGCCTGCGCGCCGTCGGTGGCGAGCGCTCCGAGGGTCTTGGCGTAGGCCGGATTGGCTAGACGGGTCCCGGTGGTCTTGGGTGTGCCGTCGGGGTTGAGGAAGTAACTGCGCGCCTCGTCGTCGACGGCGAGTTGTTTCGACGAGTCGGCGATCGCGGCAGCCAGTCGGGGTGAGATGTCGAAGCCGTTGTCCGACAGCTGTATCGCCGGATCGAACAGCGACTTCCACGACGTCCGCCCGTACTGGTTGTGCATCAGCTCGAGCATTCGGACGGCGCCGGGCACGCCGATGGAGCGACCCGATGCCCGCGCGTTCGGCTGTGGCGCCCGCTGATCGGTGGGACTGATGTAGCGCAGGTAGTCCTCGGTGGCCGCGGCAGGTGCGGTTTCGCGGCCGTCGAACGCGCTGACGGAATGGCTGGCAGCGTCGTAGTAGAGGGCGAACGCTCCCCCGCCGACGCCCGACGATTGCGGCTCGACCAGTCCGAGGACCGTTTGCGCGGCGACGAGGGCATCGGCGGCGGTACCGCCGTCCCGCAGCACATCGCAGGCCGCCTGGGTGGCGAGCGGATTGGCGGTCGCGGCGGCGTAGGACTCGGTCTGCACGGGCTGCATGCCGGTGCGGTAGCCGGTGGCCGTCTCGGGGCGGGTGGAGATGTCGGCCGACGGCTGCGGGGAACCGCTGGCATCGAGTTGTGTGCCAGTGGCGATCTCTCCGCAGGTCACGGGCTTGGCAGTCGACTCCAAGTTGTCGGTCGAGCAGGCAGCGAAGATGAGTGCGGGCGCAACGACGAGAGCAGCGACCCGCAGCAGGTGGGTGGTGCGAGGTGGACGGCGCATGCGTATCAACCCTAGACCGTGACCTCGTTGTACGGCTGCAGTCGACAAACGAAGCAAAGGCGAGTTGTGCCTATTGATGTCGGCCACTCGTGATCTACTCCCAATCGTGACCGATCCGCTCGTTCCTGGCATTTACGAGTCTGTCGTGACGGAGACCCTAGACCTGTTGTTGAACAGCATGATCGCGCGACAACATCCAGCTTGAAGCTAGCCCGGCCGGCCCACCAGTCCCGACGCCGAAGCCCGGTGAAACACGCAGACGTCAGAGATCGGCGACACGCCCGCACCCAATGCCGACCTGCACCCGCTCAACACAACTCACCACACCCTTCAAAGCTGATCGATGGATCGAGGCTTAGGCATAATCACCCACCGGACTGTTCTGTTGGGCAAACCGCGGCGCCATCATCTCCATCTGCTCGAACACCGTGGTGATGGCCGCCGGCTGTTTGTCAGGCGGGTACTTGTACTTAACCAACAGACGCTTGATCGAGGACCGCAGCTTGGCGCGTACATCGTCGCGTACGGTCCAGTCGAACTTCGTATCCCGCTGCATGATGCCGACCAAATCCCTCGCGATCTGAGCGAGAACATCGTCGCCCTGAAATTCGACCGCCGATTCGTTCTTGGCGACGGCGTCATAGAACGCTAGCTCGTCCTCCGACAAAGCGGGCGTGAAGCGCTTTCCGCGATTACCTTCGGCAGCAACTTCTTTGGCCATCTCGATCAGTTCAGCGATTACCTCCGCGGACGTGATCTGCTGATTGGTGTACTTGTTCATCAGCTTTGTGATTCGTTCCGAGAAGTCGCGCTGTCGAATGATGTTGTTCTTGGTGGCTCGGGTAGATTCCTCGTTCAGTGTTGCCCGCAGCGCCTCGATCGCCAGGTGCGGGTTGGATGCGGCTTTGGCCTTGGCCTCGAAGTCGGGACCGAGATCCGACAGCGACGGCTTCGGAAGGCCGGCGGCGTCGTAGATGTCGACGATCTCACCACTCGCCGTGGACGACGCGACCAGCTTGGACAGCAGCCGCTTGACCTCTTCGGGTACGGGTCTTCCCCCGGCCTGCCGCTCGGCGGCGTCGAACTTGCCCATCCACACTCGAACTTCTTCATAGAACTGGACCGTCGGCCGCAGCTCTTCCATCGTCCGCTTACCGCCTGCGAGTGCCCAGGCCCGCGCTAGGTTCGCTGCGAGTGAGCGGTACCGCGCGCCGAGTGTCTCTTCGTCGTCATTCACCTGGTTGCCGGGTGTCTCGGGAGATCTCAGATAGTCGGTCAGGCCGACCGCGGCCTTCATCCAACCGCGGTCCGACTCGTTGACCTTGGCGCGCCAGTCGTAGCCTGCACACACTGCGTCGAGTTGTTTGAGGAGTTCCCGGGTGAGCGCGACCGCTTCGTCGATGTCGCGACCGACGGGCTGCTTGGCTTGGTCGGTCTCGGTGTACTCGGCCAGGGCCTGTTGCAGATTGTCGGCGAGGGGCGCGTACGCGACCAAGAGTCCTGACGGCTTGCCGCGGAACGTCCGGTTCACACGTGCCAGGGTCTGCATCAACAGCGCACCCTTGAGCGGCCGGTCCAGGTACAGCGTGTGCAGGGGAGGTGCATCGAACCCGGTCAGCATCATGTCCTTGACGATGACGAGTTGCAGCTCGTCGTCAGCGTCCTTCAGACGTTTCTGGATGATCTTGTTCTGCGCATCGCGTCGTACGTGTTTGGCGACCAGCCCCTGATCCTTGGCGCTGCCCGAGTAGACGACCTTGATGACGCCTTTGTCGACCGCGTCGTCATGCCACTCGGGGTGCAGCGCGACGATTTCCTCGTACAGTCTTGCCGCGATGTCACGGGTGGCGGCGACGATGAATGCCTTTCCGCGGGTGGAGATGAAGCACTCCATCGATTCGGATCGCCCGTCCCAATGGCCGACGATGTCGGCGGCCAGCGACTTGAGACGTTCCGGCGCACCGTATACGGCGTTGATGACCGCAACGGATTGCTCGATCTGTGCCCGCTCGGCATCGTCGAGCCCGGCGGTTGCCTCATCCGCTGCCCGGTCGAGATCACCTTCGGTGACGTCGTCGGCGAGTCCGACCTTGATCAGTCGCGGCTCGAAGTAGACCGGAACGGTGGCGCCGTCTTCGACCGCACGCGTGAGGTCATAGATGTCGATATAGGGGCCGAACACTTCGCGGGTGTTGCGTTCGGCAAAGGAGATCGGCGTTCCGGTGAACGCGATCAGGGTGGCGTTGGGGACCGCGTCGGCGAGGTGTCTCGCATAGCCGTCGAGGTCGTCGTAGTGGCTGCGATGTGCTTCATCCACGATCACGATGACGTTGCGACGATCGGTCAGGAGCGGATGATCCGCACCTGCTTCTCGTTCTTCCTGGGTGCGACTGAACTTCTGCAACGTGGTGAAGTAGATGCCACCGGTGGTGCGGTTCGACAGTTCATCGCGCAGTTGCTCACGCTTCGTCACCTTGACCGGCGACTCATCCAGGAGTTCGGAGCGATTGAACGTCTCGAACAATTGGCCATCGAGCTCCCGCCGGTCGGTGACAACGACCAAGGTCGGGTTCTTGAGTTTCGGTTGACGCGCGACAAGGTGTGCGTAGAGCTCCATCTCCATCGACTTGCCCGAGCCCTGGGTGTGCCAGACGACTCCGGCCTTACCAGTGCTCTCCGCCGCCGCAACTGTGTTGCCCACCGCCTTGGTGACCGCGAAGTACTGATGCGGCTTGGCAATTCGCTTGACGTACCCGTCAGCGCCGGTGTCGAACGCGGTAAAGTTGCGTTGAAGTTGCAGAAACCGCTCCGGGTTGAACACACCGTCGATTAGGTACTCGAGTTCGAGACCCATCTTGTCTGGATCCGTCGCGTGGCCGGTGGTGACCGGTGTCCCGTCGTCGTCGACGTTCCAGGGCGCATAGTGCTCGAGCGGGGTGAATGGTGTGCCGTACTTGGCGGTGATCCCGTCGCTGATCACGGATACGACCGTGAAGCGAAACACCATAGGGAACTCGTGGAGGTACGTCTCCAGCTGGGCGTGCGCAGACGCGAGATCAGCGTGCTCGGAACCGGCTTGCTTGAGTTCGAAGAAGGCGACCGGCAGACCGTTGAGGTACAGCACCACATCAAAGCGTCGATGGTGCTCGGAGTTGCGGACGGTCACCTGTTTTACGGCGAGTAGCTCGTTGTCCTCGGGGCGTGTTCCGACGAGCCCGATCGTCGGGGTCTGCTCGAGCCCCTCGTGGTCGATATAACTGATGCCGCGGTAGCCCTTGACCAGATACTCATGGAGGCGGTGGTTCTCGGCGATCGCGTCCTGTGATTGCGGCGCCAAGATCGCTGCCCGTGCCTGCACCAGATACTCGTACGGCACAGCCGGGTTGAGCTCCCGCATCTTGGCGAGCAACCGATCGGGTAGGACGATGTCGTCCCAGGAGGTGCGGCCGTTCTCGGTTCCTGGCGCGATGTCGGTACCGTGCATCGGTCGCCATTCCTGGTCGCCCAGCCACTCCAATGCCTGTGCTTCCCATTCAGATTCGGAGATCATGCTCATTTTGAGTCCTCATTCGTGAGTCGATATGTCTGACGACTGCTGTGCCGCTGCCCGATTCGCTGGACACGGCCCGCGTCGATTAGTTTGGTGAGGCGGCGTAGGACCGCCCGATAGTTCATTCCCAGTGCGGCCTCGATGGCGCGGGCGGTCACATGGCCCGTGCCTATGGCCTGTTCGACAGCATCGAGGTCGGCGGCTATCCCCTCTGTGCTCGAGTACGACGAATCGGCTGAACGCTTATGGGACATCGGTGACTCTGCCACCGCGATAGCCCGATCCGACAGCTGATAGCTCGCGTACCGCTTGCCACCGATGACCACCAACAAGTCCCGGTCCACCAAATCTCGCAGCGCCGAACCGGCCGCGAGCCGATCGAGACCCCACGCCTGCAGCATGACGTTGGTTACCCGCCCGGTCACCCGCGCCATTGCTAGTGCGAGATCTTGGGTCGACGTCAGATCAGCTTCGCCGAGGCTGCTGATCCACTCGGTCACGTCGACACCGAGAAGGCCATGTCCAGTCACAGTGACCCGCACATGTCCGGGGCTGACGTCGAATCGCGCTGGACTCATGCCTGCCTGACGCAGCGACCGCATCGCGTTGGGAAGTCCGCTTTCACGGTTCTCCCCGATCGACTCGTTGCTGTGTGCGTCGACCGGAATGTCAGCCAGCAGCTTGGCCACTGCGGCGTTTCGAGACGACGAGCGTTGTTCTGCCGTGCCAAGGGAGCGTGCAGAAACATCGCCGAACAGTCCGCCGGGGCTGTTGACGACGAGTCGATCGAGGTAGAGCTCGATCTGGACGTGCATGCCTCGCGATGCCGGGCTGTAATCCCGGTGCATGATGGCGTTGACGACGAGTTCGCGGATGACGTCCAGCGGGTAGTCGTAGCGGTCCTCGCGGTAGAGACCCTTCACGACCGCCGCCTTGCGCACGTTACGACGCAGCGCCTCCTCCACGGTCGCCACCATGTCGGAGATCGGACCGTCGACGGTCACGTTGTCCAGGAACCGCACTCCGTCGGGGGACTGGTCGCCGATCTGGATGCCTGGTGACACGACGACGGCGACGAAGAGTTGCGGGAGGAACTGCTGTGGGTAGTTGCCGAGCGAGATGACGCCGGCCAGGGTTGGCACACACTGACCGTAGACACGGGTGACCACGTTCAGTCGCGCCAACGCCTCCTTGGCTTCCAGATTGCGAAAGGTCCGCGGATGCCGATCTCGGGCCCGGCGGATCAGTCGATCGACGAGCTCGCTGTCGAGGTCGTCCAGCGTGGCGTCGGTGATCGGTTCGAGGTCGTGCTTCGGCTGCGTGCGGTTGGCCAGCAGCTGGGCAACTTCGTAGGCGGACAGGACGCGGTCACCGTCGCCGCCGCGGGTGAACGAGCCCTGATGGTGACCGCGCATCTTGACGTAGCACGGCTTGTCCAGCGGGTCGATCACGTCGATGTCCGCTCGGACGATGAGCGCGCCCTCGAACTCCTCGATCTCGATCGCCGGCCGCAGCGGTGGCTCCATCTGGTCGGCACAGGCCGTGGCCAACGCGTCACGCATCGCCCGGACGTTGAAGCCGGGCGCCGGCGCGAACCCGTCAGCTTCGGAGAGCCCGGGGAGCAGAATTCCGCCGTCTCCGTTCGCGAATGCGCTTAGCGACTCCACGACGTCCTTGGGCAGACCGCCCGCCGCCGACTTGACCTCCACCTGTGTGAGGTCGGTCCATAACCTGCGCAAACGCGCAACGAGATCGACTGTGTTCATCTCACCTCCTCCGACTCTGACACTCTGACGGGATTCGCTCGACCTCGGCGTCAGACCAGCCCGCCGACCTCTTCCTCAGCTTCCTTGACTGTTACCTTGCCGGACATGAGGAGGGGGAGGAGTTGGTCGCGGGTGTGGGCGAGAGCTTCGTTCTCCGCCGAGCAAGCGTGCTGCAGCTCAATCAAGGCGCGCTGTTCAGCGCCAATTCGACGTTGCGTGGCCTCGTCTGGAACAGGGATAGACAGTGACCCGATGTCTTTGAGATTCACATAGGGCGCCATGTCGCTCTTATGCATGACCAAAGCCAGCTGACGCTGAATATCGTCACTGAGAGACCAACCGACCAGGTACCCATAGTCCAATGCCGAGGCCTCTGGCAGTCGGAAGTAGCAGCACTGCGGGCTGTAAACCGCATTTCCGACTGACTCAGGCACAATCGCAATTCTTCCAACTGTGCCCTTCGTGGTGAGCACGATGTCTCGAGGCAGCGCCACCTTCCTACCCATCTGCCGGGAGAAGGCGGCCGAGACAAAGTCCGAACCCGACAAACGAACCACCGAATCCTTCACATCGGCGGCACGGATGATCCGGAAACCGGACATCGCGAGTTCTGACTTCTTGGTCCGGTATCCATCACCGTATTCAAGTTGCCCTTTGGCGAAAAGCTCGGCCAGGGAATTCGCATTCTCCAAAGTCGTTGAGAACGACTCGCCGAACGATGAGGCGGCCAGTTCCGCTGCCCGCCTGGAGACACGACCGTTCGCCACGATCTTGTCGTCGAGGGCGCCGAGGACTTCGGCGATGGCCTTTCTGGTACTGGGCAGTGGCACAGTCAAGGCAATGGACTCCATAGCCGCTCTCGACAGCTTCGGCTGTGCACTACCGGTCAAGTATCCAGAGATATCGCTCAACGCGAGAGCATGCTCCAGAAACCTCGTATCGAACGAATACTTTCCTGTCACCACATGAGCGTGATTATTCACCCAGATCTTTCCGTCTGCGCGAAACGCGATCGGCGTCGAACGCGATCTGAGATTCTCCCCGTCCTCGGCAATCAACAGAAATTCACCCTCGTGGGTGTAGCCGTCGACCGAGTCAACCACTCCACTTGCCCCATAGTATGGGGTTTCGCCACTCACGCGGTCCGTCGACTTAATTGGCCTCCTCTGAGAGTTGTAGACCTCAATGAGATCTCCGAGCCGCACCCTAGTCCACTCACCCATCGACCCGCTCCATTTGCATCCGTACAACCTTCTCCATTCGCGCCGACTCATCCAGCGCCGCAAACAGTTCGGTCTTCAGCCGCGCAATCTTCTCGTCGATCGGCTCACCGTCGTCTTCGACCACGGCCGCCCCGACATACCGGCCAGGCGTGAGTGCGTAGCCGGCAGCTTTGATCTCCTCGAGCGTCGCCGACCTGCAGAAGCCCGGAACATCCTCGTACTCGAGGCCTTTCGCCGCGGCAGAGGAAGACCCACGCCACGCATGGAAGGTGTCGCCGATCTTGACGATCTCATCTTCCGTGAGTGCCCGCTCGGCGCGATCCACCATGTAGCCCATCTCGCGGGCATCGATGAACAGCACCTGACCACTGCGGTCAATCGAGCCCTGCGGGCCCTTTGTCTTATCCTTGGCGAAGAACCACAGGCACACCGGGATTCCGGTGCTACGGAACAACTGTGTGGGTAGCGCAATCATGCACGAGACGAGGTCTGCATCAACGATCTCGGCACGAATATCGTCTTCGCCGTTGCTGTTCGACGACATCGACCCATTGGCGAGTACCACGCCGGCCTTGCCACCGGGGGCGAGCTTGTACAGGATGTGTTGCAGCCACGCGTAGTTGGCATTGCGAGCCGGCGGAACGCCGAAACGCCAGCGGGGGTCCTCTTCGTTTCGCGACCAGTCTTTGATGTTGAACGGCGGGTTGGCCATTACGTAGTCCATCTGTACATCTGCGTGCTGGTCTCGCGCGAAGGTGTCGCCCCAGCGAGAACCGAGGCCGTTGTTGTCGATGCCGTGGATGGCCAGGTTCATCTTCGCCATCCGCCAGGTTTCCTCAATAGCCTCCTGGCCATAGACCGAGACCTGCTTTGGGTCGCCGTCGTGCTCATAGATGAACTGTTCGGTCTGCACGAACATGCCGCCCGAACCGCAGCACGGGTCGTACACGCGACCCTTGGTCGGCTCAAGGACCTCGACAATCACCCGAACCACGCTGCGTGGCGTGAAGAACTCGCCACCCCGCTTGCCTTCCGCTCGAGCGAAGTTGCCGAGGAAGTACTCGTACACCTCGCCCATCAGGTCGCGAGCCTTGTGGTCGCCCTGGCGACTGAATCGAGCGCTGTTGAACAGGTCAACGAGTTCACCGAGGCGTCGTTGATCGATGTTGTCGCGGTTGTAGATTCGCGGCAGCGTTCCGCCCAGCGACTTGTTGGCTGCGATCACCGCATCCATGGCCTCGTCGATCAGCTGGCCGATGTTCTTGTCGGGAGTACCGTCACCGGGAGTGAAGCCTTTGGCGTTGTCCGCGAGGAACGACCACCGCGCGATCGGCGGGACGACGAAGACGCCCGCGCCGTGATACTCGGTGGTGTCGTCGATGACTTCGTCTATCTGCTCCTCGTCGAAGCCGTCGGCAGTCAGTTCACGCCGAATCTCTTCGCGTCGCTCGTCATAGGAGTCGGACACGTACTTGAGGAAAACCAACCCGAGGATCACGTCCTTGTACTGGCTCGCCGACAGCGAGCCCCGCAGCTTGTCGGCAGCCTTCCACAACGTGTCCTTGAGTTCCTTCATCGTGGACGGAGCCGTCAGCTCCGCCTTTCGTCGTGCAGCCATCTGTGTAAATTCCCTTCTCATCACGCTGTATCGGTGGTTACTGTGGTTGCTGTTGCCGTTATCCCAACGGTGGTCTTGTCGGCGTCCAGCGAGATCTCGCCTTCGGCGATCCCATCAATGAGTGCGCCAATCAAGTCCGTCGCTGCGGCGGCCTTCTGTTCGACGGCGCGCTGGTAGCCGGTGACCTCCGCCAAGGCTGCTTCCAAGCGAGCGGCTTCGTCCGCCGCGAGTTCGGGCACGCACCACTTCCGCCATCCACTGCCTGGTGCGCACCGTGTGTTGATGATCGCCGCGATGGTGTGCGGTCCGAACGGCGCATTGCGATTGATGCGCAGAATCTTTGCCGGCGTCGCGACGAGCGACCCACCGGCCGCGTCGATGACGGCACGCGGCGTTGGCTTCTCGACAAAAACGATGTCGCCGGGCTCGGTCCGGCGGGCCCTGCGGTAGCGCTGGGCAGCATCGAACGGGTCCAGCCGAAACGGACGATCGGGTAGCACAGCGACCGTCCCCTCCGGGTCGGCATCCTCCGGGCCGATCCTATTGCCGGACATGACCTTGACCAGCTTCTGTTCGATCAACTCGTCGATCGAAAACTGTTGTGTCCGAAACCGACCTGCCGACGGGGAGATCAGGATGTCGACGGTTGGTGCCGGTTCAGACGTCTGCAGCGTGGCCTCATGGACCCGATCAGCATGCGATGCGGCACGTCGGGGATGCAGACGCTGGGCCTGAGTACCCTGCGGGACAACGGTTCCGCTGGTTCGGATGCGCAACATCTCCCGCGGTCGAGTGAACCGGAACGCTCTGCGGACGTCATGGTCAAGTGCCGCGGCGATGTCGCTCGCGAGGTCACCGAGCTCCGTCGGGTCGAGCGTGTTGAGGTCTGCCACCTGTAGGCGGTCGACCCCTGCGCCGCCCTTGCAGATCCACATCGCCTGACTCTGTCGGTGCGCCTCGCGCCATATGCCGCGCGGGAGACGCAGCGCCGCAACCGTATTGCTGATTTTGAGCGTCTCCGACCTGCGCCGCTGAAGGTCGCCGGCGAGATGATCGGTCAACGCGGCTGCCGAGGCCACGATCACCCCCACGTCTCCGTCGTTCAGCTCGAGCAGGACCCCATCGACGGCCTCCAGGACGTCCGCGATCTCGGCTCCGAGCAGCGAGGTGACCGATACCGCCGGGCCGCGTGGAGCGGTGTCTGTCTCCACCTCAGCGATGATGGCTCGCCGCCTGAGACTACGTGGATCGCCCACTTGTCCGTCGACCACAAGCCGACCACCGACATCTGCGACGGCAAGCGCCAGATCAGGTGCACCGGCGGGCACGATGGCTACGTCGTCGCCGACGTGAGCCACCGCGACCTCGACAACGTGGCGCATTAGCTCCATCGCCTCATCGGTCAGGTCTCGGGCGCCCCGGGCTCGGCCGAGGCGTCCTCGCTCCAACCGTGCAAGGGCATCGGGGGTACCGAGGGACGCATCGATGAGCTGCTCGGTGAACGTCAACGTATCGGTGTCGACATCGAGCGACTCGACCTCGCTGACGATCAGCTCATCGGCCGGGTCGGCTGCCACTGCCGCGGCCACAAGGTCTGCGTGTGACGCTCTTGCCAAGTCCACGCCTGCCAGCGCGTACAGCGCCAACAGGAGTACCACGTCGTCGTACCGGACGCCGTCGGTCAGAGAGTATGCACCGACGTCAAGGTGCTGTTCCTCTCGGTTCTTCCCCCTGCCGGTCCGCTCCAACCACGCCATGATGTCTGCTTCATCGAAGTGCTCGACTGTGTCGACGGTGGTGACCGGCGTCGGAAACGGGATCAGTTCTCCACGCACCACCGGACGTTTCCGCCACTGGCTGACGGCCGGCCGCGATACCCTCGCCAGGACTGCGATGTCCTGCATCGTCAGTGTGCTCACCGGTCGGTCACCTCCTCGTGGCGTCGTTGCAGGCAATACCGAGAACCTTAATCGCTCGATCGCCGCCTACAAGTTGATTCACTGGTAAGGGGGCTTAACAGTGAATGCACTTGTGATCCTAAATGCGCCATCGCAATCTGGGTGCGGCAGCCGATCCGCGACCGCCACGAGCCGTAGGAGGCCAACATGATCGATTCACCCAGCTCCGCGCACTTCGATGCCGACACCACCTCGGTGGTGATCGAGAACGTGACGGTGACCGACAAGGCCGTCGTGCGCGAAGCCCAGCGATGGACAACCGGGGAACGCGGTGCACTTGTCGATGACCCCGCCACCTTGGCCGAGGCCGATCTCGCCGGGTTTGTTGCCAAGGCGCTCACTGTCGGAGCCCATGCGCTCTCGGCCACCGGCCAAGCGCAGGAAGCGCAGGCACTGGAACGAATGATCACTGAGCTCGGCGAGAAGGCCAGCACGTCGACCGCGGAAGCCGCAGCGATGACCGACCGTAGCGTCAAAGCCGCGTCGGAGGCCGTGACCAAGGCAGCCGCCGACGCGCAGAAGGCGTTCCGGGAGGCGGACGAGGCGACGCGCAAGTCGCTGACCGAGGCGATCGCCACCATGCGGCAAGAGACCGAAGCGGAACTCAAGCGTCTTTTTGGCGGCACCGACCCGGAGGTGATCGACCGGTTCGCACCGTTGCTCGAGCAGTTCGCCGCCAATCTGGACAAGCGAGCGGCTGCGAACACCACCGAGCTGTTGACCAAGGCCGCCAAGCAGTTCGATCCCACCGATCCTGCGTCGCCGATGGCCAAGCACTCCGCTGAGCTCGCCAAGCGCCAGGAGTCGCTCACCGAGCAGCTGACGAAGCAGCACTCGGAGCTGTCCGAGCGTCTCGACATCGTGGTGACTGCGTTGCGGGTCGCCGAGGCGAAGGCATCGGTCAGCAAGGTCTCCCCCATCAAGGGCGGTACCTACGAGAACGAGATCCACGAGGTCCTTCAGACCATCGCCGCCGGTATGGGTGACGAGTACTGCGAGACCGGAACCGTCGTCGGCGCAATCCCTCGATCGAAGAAGGGAGACGGAGTACTTACCGTTGACGGGGGCGCTGCCCGTGTGGTCGTCGAGGTGACCGACTCCAAGCGAGATGGGTGGGGTGCGTACTTCGACGAAGCCGAGCGCAACCGCCAGGCCGACGCGGCTGTCGGGCTCGTCCGGAGCGCCGAGCAGAACTGCGGTGAGACGATCCGTGTGCTGGGAAAGCGCCGGATCGTCCTCGCCTTCGACCCGCTCAACGACGACTCCGATCTCCTGCGCACCGTCATCATGCTGCTGCGCGCGTCTGCGCTCACCGCAGCGAACCGATCCGGAGCGCACGAGATCGCGACAGCCGAAGAGAAGATCACCGCCGCCGTCGAGCAGCTGAGCGGAATCGACGACATTAAGAAGACCGCCGGTGCCATCGAGAAGAACGCACAGAAGATCGAGAAGTCCTGCAGCACGGTTTACTCGGTTATCGACCGGCTCTTAAGTGAGGCGCTGGCCGCGCTGGCAGGGGTCGCCGACGACGAGGCCCAGCCCGAGTCGGACCGTGGGGCAGCCTGATAGCCGAACCTGACACAGCTGCCTCCGGCGATGGCATCGCCGGAGGTGGACTGCACGGTCCACATCGGCTGGTATCCGTTGCTGTCTCGGCTACACCGGACGCCCACCTGCATTACCTCCGATTTCACCTATGCACAGATCAAGGAGAAGTACGGGACGTTGCGCTGCTACGTGGATTTCGGCGAGACCGTCGATGAGTTCACGCTTGGTGTCTGTGACGCGCGTTAACGGACGACTCACCGGAGGTATGCTGAATTCTCCGGCAATCGCGATTCCCTACCGACAGACCGAGGACTGCTCAACACCTTGTGCGATGTGTTGCATTCGATCGGGGCACGTTTGATGCGGCGCACAGCTTAGATTCGTTCTCTACCCAGAACCTCCAACACGAAGCGGTCAGAGAGCCTACCCTTGCGTCTGATCTATCAAGAACTCATTGATGACAACCTGTGGCTAACGCCGACCGCAAGTCCATGACCGCCGGTACGCTATCCCCTCGAACAAGTGGAGCCGTAACTCTGCGTTGCAGCAAAGACTACTGCGTGAGCTAGGTATTCCGATTGCCTCGAAAGACAATCCACGACGAGTCGCCCAACAGAACACCCCGACAAATAGAGATGCCTCGGCCGTGTAGCGTTCGCCGCCAAGGCGCATCAGATGCGCCGCGCTTTGTTGAAATCTGTCTATCCACGTTAGGAAATCGTCCGATAAAACCAAACCCACCATCCAGGCTATTCAACGCTCAGTCCATTTAGACCACTCTGCGCGCGGGACTATTCTACCCAAAACTGACTTATCCTTGGGTCGTCCTTTTGCGCGAGAATGTCTTCCGCGGAGACCGTCAGTCTGAGCCGATACTTCGCCCGCCCACTAGATGCAAATGATTCTCTCTTTGCTAGCTCGTTGCGCATTAGTCGCCGCGCGAACTCCCGCCACTCCTTGTGATTTGGGATATCAGAATCAAGCCTTGCATCAATTAGCGACCAGTCATCCGCTTTTATGATCACAGTCGTGGCACCTCTACTGATGAGAACCCTAAGAATCGCCTTGTAGGTATCTAGCTCAGCATTGGGCGTCGTCACTTCAATCTTTCTATCGACAACCTCCGCACCTCTATCGACAAGCACGGCTGCAATTTCCGATGGCCGGTAGATGAACTCTCCTGAGCAAACAACATTCTCAACTAGATTCGATGAGATATTCGTCGCCCCGGCGAGGTTCTGTCCATTAACGGTAAGTTGCCGGATAGATGTTCCACTCAGGTCGACGCCCCACCCCTTCTTTCCAGGCAGCTTGAGCGACTCCAGCTGACAGTTGCCTAACAACAGTTTACCGCTGAATCCCGACAAGTTGAGTTCATCAGATACGGTTGCACCAGATATTTCCCACTGCCCATCGACCGACTCTCCTCGCTCAATCACGGCCGAGATAATGCTTCCGATGTTTACTGACTGATTTGAGCCCAGCTCTGATACCATCCCGCCGTAACGCCGATCAGCTATTTCGATCAAATGAGATCGCGAAGTCTCATCTGAAATGATTCGGTCTACCGTCCCATCTCTCCATGGAGAGGCCCGCAAGAGTCGCTGCACGTCCGCGGTACGCGAGTCGGAACCTGCAAGATACCGGATTATGGAACCGGCAAGAAAGAAGTCATAAAACACTTCGTGGGTGAACCCGAATTGATGCCTTTGACCGGACTGCGCAGCAATTGTACACATTGTAGAAAGACGCTCTCGCAGCCCCTTCCGTGCGCGCAGCTCTTCGCCAATTGCCATCTCAGCGAGATACTCGAGCTCTGGCAATGTGATGATCCGCTCCGAGTTCTCTGACATTGTTTCCGCAGCATGTTCGAATAATTGTTCGATCTCCACAGCGGTCATTAGCGCCCCATCCCCGATAGAATCTGTAAGTTTCCCAGACTCTCTCTTAATGTAGCTACTTACGAGGTAACTCAGTGCTGAGGTACCATTCGATGATGCTTCATCACTTAGGTGCAACTCTACGAAGGCGTGCGCGAAGAATGGGAGACGAAGAGCATGCCTTTCACCCTTGGGTAAGGAACGGACTAGATGTCCCTCCAGGCCGAAAGTTGCCGCATACTCAATTACCTTTGCCTCAGTCCACGGCAATAGCGTCGCTATACGATGTCGAACTGCTGGCGCGTCCGGACCAACCGCACGGTTAACGCTGGACCGGTACTGGTTCAGATAGTAGCTTGATCGTGCGGAAATCACCATTGCCCCTCTACCGCCCAGCGCAGCCAGCCAACCTTTAAGCGATCCGATCGCATCAGAATACGAGGAATCACCAACAAACTCGTCGAAGCCGTCAATCATTATGGCTAGGAGCCCGTTTCGAGACAGGGTGCCGACAGATTGCTGGGTTAACGCTCTGGTGGTGGCAACTGCCGCGTCTATTGCGTCGTTAATATTCGACATCGCATTCCCGTGGGCGCGCACATACAGAAGCAGGGGTAAACTGTACCCATCGTTGGATTCTGCAACCTTATCGCTCTGGTCGATTGCAGCCTGCAACATGCACCTAGTCTTTCCTGCACCAGCGTCAGCATTTATGAAGAGGATATGCGTCTGACCGCTAAGGCCGCCTAGGTCCTCGAGCATTTTTTTGATCACGTCCGAAAAGTCAGTACGTCTAGGTCGCGATCCATCCAAGTCTGTGACCCGCACCTCGGGGTACACAAGTGATCGATCTGATGCAAGTCTGAAGCCCAGCATTTCCGCTTCCTGAGCAATAATGCTATCCAGCTCTCTTCTGTAGAAATGCGACAGTCTCTTAGCTACGTTAGACCATCCAGTTATTTCCGTAAGAAGTCGTGAGTAAGGGGTCCATGATCCGCTGTCATCTCGCCATAGCCGCTGAAAATCAGCGGCCAGACGGAATGTATCAGCTCGATTCTGTGATCCTGTACCGAATGCACGGGTCCAGAAAACCGTGAACTCACTTTGCTGGTCGAGGAAGGTCGGCTTCGTATCAGCCTCGGCAAAGGTGGACAAATCGTTTATGGCGTCCGAATGGAAGGCCGATATCTGCAACTCATCATTTCGGGATAGATCGTGTTCCCTAATAAATTTGACAATCTCCGGTTTAGATTTTTCACCAATACTTGTATCGAAAGAGGAGCCACCATGCACACTGAAAGTGTAGGATGACTGTTTCGCCCTGGAGTAGAGGTTCCATGTGCCAGCTGAAGTCGAGTGTATCAAAGGGTAGATATCGATCACGGAATTTTCCTGATCATCAATGATGGAACACTCTCCTCCAGAGTATTCAACCCTGCATGATGAAAGAAAATTGACAATCAGGTCTGAGACTGCGTCGACTTCACGGTTTATATCGATATCATCCGGAATCGGCGAGCTGTGAGAGGCAAGATTTCTGATGCTAGTTATAGTTCTCGGCTTACCGGAGTCCGGCAGTTTGACCGGTGTCCCTATCACACCAATCACCTGATCCACCAGGCTCTGGATCCTAGACAGATTCTGCGTACCTTCGTCTATATCTTTCGAGATACCTTTCAGGGTTGCGATCAAGGTCCCGAAACCGAGTGATCTGTTCAGCTTTGCCCCTGATATACCGGAGTGCCGAACGTAGCCGGTAGCCAGAATTGCGACAAACCGCAGTTGAAAGTCGAGAATTGGGAGGGCGTGATAGATTGTTCGATGCGGATTCTCGGATTCTGCATAAGAGTGATACATCGTGTCATAGACTTCGGTGGCCGCCAGCTCCGACAACAGTTCATCCTTCGCTTGTATGCGTCGCACGCTGTTGGTCTAACGCATTTGGATAGTTCTGCTCACATTTTAGCCGCTCATACGAGGTCATCCGCCCTCCGGGCCGCGCACTAGTCCTTGGTTGTTCGCAATAGGGTCAATTTCGCGAGCATAGTAACCTAGCATAGGTAATGCGTGCGCACACTCTGTTCTTGAACTACGAGTCAGCTCTCATCTACTTAGAAAGGGAGCGTGCCGCCTGTATGCACCAGCATCGGAACCAACTCTCGATGAAATCGCTCAGTACCCGCTGTCGCTGTAATGAGTAGTCGGAAGTTGGCGCGTCCACACCTCTGGGATTCGCCGATCCGGCCCCAACGGTAATCTTCTTCCGCGCATACGCCTCCCAGCCAGGGAGTAAACGCGATTCCGGCTGCGGTAGATCGGAGAGCACGTTGGTCACAAGCAGATAATAGGAACTCTTAGTCACAAGTGCTCGCTCATCATCATTCAGCTCCGTCGGTTCGTTCGTCCGCCGTCCACCCTCCACCTGTAACTGAATATTGCGCGAATCTTCAAAGTTGTCATCGATTATTGCGACACAGAGGCTACTTGCAACGTCGCGCAGCCAGGTCCCAGTAGTCTCGATCTCCCGATTCAATTCCGTTCCAGCGAGAGCAGCTGACTCCACAACCTCGGCGTCGTAACGGGCCGCAACGAATCGCTGATATATTGCTGACCGTCGGTCGCGGTCCGCGTACACAATCTCGGTAAGTGCACGCGTCATTTCGGCATAGGCAGACAAGAGACGCCCGGACACGAGCGATCGTCGGCTGGCTTTAGTCGTTTGCCGAGTAAACCATGCCGAAGCTGCTGCACCAACTGCTGCCACCGCAGCGGTCGTCGCCGAAACCCATTCCATAAGTAGAGAATACCCGGCACCGATTCTTTGCGTGCGGACAATTCGATCCAAGCCATGGGTCGGAGGGTGGTTCGACTCTTCGGCGAGCCATCGTGCCGACTCCAGCCTGACGACCGGATCAAACCCGACCGCAAAGTGCGCCGGTGGTTCAGCGATCTCGGCGTCCCGGTCGATCCTCAGCTCACGAAGGACTACATTCCTGGCTGCGGCTCCCGTGTGCTCGAAAGAGCTTGGCCACAACGTCACGCCGTGGGAGATCGACCACGCGATCTGGCTGGCCGCTCGACGCTGATCGAGAGTTGACTCGGATCGTCACCAATTTCAGGCTGTCCCCGATCAGACGATCCGTCCGCCTTGTCGGATGTGTCGGTTACATTCGGTCCACCCCCACAGCAGTACGGAGAGCCTCATGACCGAACACGCACTCGAGCCGGTTCCGGTGTGGACCCTCGCCACCCGCGAGGTCCAGATCCCGTCCATCGTCGACGACAAGGCGTCGATGACACCCGAGCGGCTGGACAGTCTCCGCAACGCGCTGGCCGCGTTCAGCGAGGCGCCGATCGCGACGTTGGAGGCGTACGCGCTGCCCAAGAAGGTCGAGCGCTCGAGTGGCATTCACCTGGCCAGTGCCAGCCCGCTCGCGCAGCACTTGGCGCAGCTGGTCAAGCAGACTCCAAAGGTCACCCACGATGGTGCAGAGACCCTCTACCGCATGGTCGTGCCGGCCAAGGTCGCCGCGCCGATGGGCAGCGGGATCGTCAAGCCGATGGCGTCCAAGGCCGCAGCCAACGGCATTCACAGCGCGCTCGTCGGAGGATCGAAGATCGCCGGCCAGGCGACGTTCGTCCCCGTCGCCGCGGGAAAGGCCGCGACCGCCGGAGCTGCCGGTGGTTCCGCTGCCACCGCCGGTGTCGCGGCTGCGGGGGCCGGCGCGCTGACCGTGGCCGCGCCGCTGGTGCTGATGGCTGTCGCGGTCGGAGTGAGCGCGTACGCCGATCAGCAACGCCGTCAGGCGATGGAGCGGATGACCGAGCTCCTCGAGAAACTCGACGCACACAATCTCGAAGACGAACAGCATCGTCTGGAGGGATGCCGCAGCGCCATCACCAAGGCCACCGCCATTCTGCTCGACGAGGGCAAGCTCGGCGTCACGCTCGGCCTCGAACCCGCGGTCAACATCATCGACACGGCCATGGTCAAGGCCGAATCGCGGCTTCGAAGCTGGAGAAGTCGCTCGACGGGCTCGGCGACGGAAAGGTCGAAGTCAACGAGCTGACGAAGGCCATTCCCGGCATCGATCAGCGCAACAGCGAGTTCTATGCGCATCTCGAACTTGCCCAAGCCGCCATTGCGATGAAGCGACGCACCCTCGTCCTGCAGGCCCTCGAGCACGCTCAGCTCTCCCAGAGCAACCCGTTCGAACGCTTCCTGCAGACCCTTGAGGTGGAGCAACGCGAGATCGACGCGCTCGATGGGCGCATGCGAAAGGTGCTCCTGCACTTGTCGTCGCTGCGGCTTGACCGCTCTCACGGCATCCGAGACTTTGTCTTTTCCTCGGGAGACGTCGACAAGCTGATCAACACGGGTGAGAACCTCCGCCAGCTCGGAGACTTGGCAACACTCCCCGCGCATCGCCCGGACGTGACCATCGAGATCGCCCAGGAGCAGGACGGCTCGGTCACCGTCTTTCCCGCACTGGCCGGCTGATTCGAGAAGCTGGGACGCAATGGGAAATATCAACGGCCGCAACGCCGACTCACGCGTTGTCGCCAGCAAGATGGACCGGATTCGTGAGCCGCATGTTCGATTGCTCAACGAGCTCGCCGACCGCATCGCCAACGCGGAGGGCTTCCAGCGCCGTGAGGTGCCCTACGTCGACCCGGACACCGGCGGTATCCACGCCCGGACGCTCGTGCTGCTGGACAACCCCTCGACCAAGGCCGAGTCCGGCTCGGGTTCGGGGCTGCTGAGCCTGGACAACAACGATCGAACCGCCCGCTACTGCCGAGAGGCGTACGCGCGGCACGGCGTTGCATGGTCGGACGTCGTGCACTGGAATGTCGTGCCGTTCCCGGTCTCGGGTGTGAAGAACGGCGGTTCAACGCCAGACGAACGCGCCCGAGGCGTGCGCTGGACCCGGGAAGTGGTCGATCTCCTCCCCGATCTCGAGATCGTGCTCCTCCTCGGGGCCGCAGCCCGCGACGGTTGGAAGCGGGCCGCCATCACGCGCGACGGACTGTACGTTCCCGCGGGCAACATCCCCCACTGCTCGATGCGGGGACTCAACACTGCGGGCGGACGAGAGCGGTTCGAGGCTGCGATAGCCGATGTGGCAGAGCGGCTTCGGTGACTACGAACACCGGCTCCAGGTCCCAGTGCTCCCGGTGAACCCGATTCTGTCGTAGGCCTCGCCTACCGTGTGTTCAGAACACCTAGGAGGTCTCATGGCTACAACCATTGTTGATGGCTCCCTGAACTTTTCGTTCCCGGAGATCGACCAGGCCGCGATCCTGCACATCACCTTCCACCGGACGCTGCGTGTGCCCGATGACGCGACCACTTACGGCCTTCCGCCTGGTCTCGGCGAGTTCGACCTGCGGCAGGTGGGTGAGCGCAACGACGTCATCATGCCGATGTGGCAGGCCGAGGCCTCCTGGATCGGCTTCTCCTCACCCACGCAGTATCCGTTCCTGATCAAGGTGGGCGTCGGTGGGGTCAATGCGATCACTGGTGACCCGTACTCCCCCGTTCCCGACTTCGGGTCGGAGGACTATCTGGAATCCGATACCCAGCCGTGGCTCGACGGATTCCGTGTCGACGACACCACCGTGCGACAGTTCGTCGCGATGCCTCTGGGCACGGGCTACACCGTCGCCGAACAACTCTCCGGCAAAGACACCGGAACCATCGAGTTCTCCGTCGTGCCGATCAAGGCCGAGGTCTGGGCCCAGCGCGAAGTCATAGCGCCTCCCACACTGGACTTCTGCGCGTGCCCACCCGCGGACGGTGACGGCATGGGCTTCGGCGCCGGCGGAAGTATCAAACAGTCGATCGCCACTCCCCTCGAGTCACACGACAACTGGTGCGACACCGCCCAGTCGAGTGCAACGGTGAAGATCGTGAACTCAACTGCGTGGCAGACGCTCACAGACGAGCCACCGCATCACCCTCCCCTGACCATCGACGAGTACCGCGCTTACGGATACCCGTGGTTTGCTTGGTACGACGATTCCTTGGCACGCCAAGGGGAGTCGCCCTTCGCATCCGCACGAACGGTGAAACACGTCGGTGACTCCCTGTGCGAGCAACCACTGCCCGACAACCCCACCTTCACGCCACCGACGCCGATTGTGCTCGGTCCAAGAATCTAGGAAAATCATGTCTTCCAAGAGTTCTGACACAAATCCGCTGCTCGTCGGCGCGGTGTTGGTGATCGGCGCAGTCATCTGGTTCGTGATCCATTTCTGGTACCTCGTCGTCGGACTGATCGTAGCCGGGGCCCTTGTGTTCGTCGTGATCAAGTTGGCCCAACGGAACGCCGCGCGACGTGAACATCTCGAGGCCGAAAGACCGCGATGCTGGCGCGTTGCGAGGAAGAGAACAAGCGATACGACGCCGATCCGGAGCGCTATCTCTCAGCACTGCACCCAGACTCGACGATGGGGACACAGAACTGACAACCCAACCCGCCGATCATCTCCCCGCATGTCCACCACCCGGAGGAACCTCCCGCGAAATCGGACTCTTCGGACGTAATGAGTGCGTACCGTTCTGGCGATGCACCCCACCGTGGGCGTGGAACATCAGGAGGATCGGTAACGATGAAGACGGTATCTCGTTGTGTGGCAGCTCTATCGGTGACCTTCGCCGTCATACTTACAGCGTCCGCGTGTAGCACCTCGTCCTCGGACGCCACCTCGACGACCACACCCGCTGTCGTGCCGAATACGGTCACCACGACCACCGAGGTCCTGCCTTCGACCACGGTCGCCACGACGCAGAGTGCGGTTCCGCCGGCGGCAACCACGACCGCAGCGGCCGAACCGGCAACCATGCCGAACGTCGTCTGTATGAACCTGCAGGCCGCGCAGAACGCCATCCAGCGAGCCGGAGTGTTCTTCTCCCGCAGCGAGGATGCAACCGGCGAGGGCCGAAGCCAAATCGTCGACAGCAACTGGATCGTCGTGTCGCAGACCCCTCCCGCGGGTAGCCCAGTGACCGAGGGCCAGGCCGTATTGTCGGCGGTGAAGATCGGCGAGCCGAATCCCTGCTGAGCACTGAGCCGCCCAGCTTCGTCTCACCCGGGAGCTCCGCCTGCAGCGCCACCACCCGCACTACACTCCACCGATCCCCTCACCCTCGGCCAACAACTGGTCGCGGTCCTGGAGGGCGGGCACCGCACGGCGACTTACAAGCTCGCGGTGATGGTTGCGTTACTGGATCTCGCGGTCGAGTCGGTACCCGACGATCCGGGTGCCGCGGTGTCAATCGATCTCGACGACCTCACCGAGCGGGTGATGGCGCTCTACTGGACGCAGCTTCGGCCGCTGGACGAAAAGTCGCACGTAATCCTCCGCCAGTCCAACGACGGGCGCGGCGTCGTGTTCAGTCAGCTCACTGCACTGCGTGCTGCGTGTGCCACGGCGCGGCTGCGTCAGATTCCGATCGAGAGCGCCAAAATGGCTGTGCCACAGGAGTACCAGGCAGCGCAGTCGGCGATCAAGAAGAACCTGGTGCGTTATCCGCTGAAGCTCCTGCAACGCGTCGGCACCGGCACTTATGAGTGTTTCCTCTACGACGACTCGTGGTTGGGCACCGATTCGACGCGCGTCATCGACGCTCACGGCAATCAGATCGAACTGTTCCCCGGTGTCTGCCACACCCTCGCCCGCCTCGCCCCGCTGGTCAAGCCTGCGTTCCAGCTCGCCTGGGTCGACGACGTGCGACGCATGAACCGTGAGGTTCTCGGCGATGAGCCCGATATCGCCGCGCACCTCTTCGGCACCGAACGCGTCTCCCTCGCCCGACCGGCCGAAGTCCTTGCCGACCACTTCGGCAACGACTGCTTCTACTGCAACACGCGGCTACGCGCGGGATGCCACGTCGATCACGTACTCCCGTGGTCGCGCGTCGGCATCGACGGACTGACCAACCTCGTGCTGGCATGCCAATCCTGCAACAGCAGCAAGTCCGACCTCCTCCCAGCGCCGGCACACGTCATACGGGCACTCGACCGCGGTCGCTCCGTCCTCGACTCCCTCACCGAAACCATCCACTGGCCAAGCCAATTCGATCGCATCGTCTCCGCCTCCCACGGCCTGTACTCGACGCAACCCTCCACCACGCCGACGTGGTACGCCCCCAAACGCATCGAACCCCTGCAGCGCGGCGACTTCCGGTGGACGGACGCTCAGCTCTGACCCGACCCTGTCGGTACCCACGTCTACTGTGCAAGTCACCCCGCCACCTGCGGGGACACTCACCGCTGACGATGGAGCTGCATGACCACCTCTCCCGAACAGATCATCACCGACACCTGGCGAGAGTTCACCGAGGATCTCGTCGGCCGACTCGGCGACCTCGCCCCCGGACGATTCGACTTCCTCGAATGCTTCCGTGCCTCAGATCGTCTCCAGCTCATCACCTTCCGCGCCACCAAACCCGGACGCATTCGCTGCACCATTACCGACGACGCGCTGGGCGACGACGGCCACAGCGATGCGGCGCTGACCAGCGCCGGTTTCCGTCACCTACCCAGCCGCCGTGAACACGTCCTCGACATCACCCGACACCAGCACGGAGTGACCGCCGTCCACTGCATCCGACTCCTGCGCGAGACCTGGGACATCCCGTTTCCCACGTTCCTGTTGCTGCGCGACGCCTGCAGGACTGCAACACCGTTCGCGTGCGACGCGCCACTGTACTCGGCCGCCACCAAACGCCATCTGTGGGCGGTACCCGACCTCGAGGACTGACCCCCACACCGTCCTGTGGATAACCAACACGGCCCCACCCGCGGGCCGTGTTAGGTTCATCCCCGACCGGACAAACGGGACATACGGGGGTGTGGTGGACGTCGATCCAGATGCGTTGCGCGCATTCGGAACACAGGTGACGCAGACGTCGCAGGCGGTGGCCGACGCCCACCTAGCCGACGCGATCACGGGTGCCGGGCGGTGCATTCCCGGGTCGACCACGGCGTACACCGCAGCTCTCGTCGGCGAGGGATTCGTCGATCTCGTCGACACCTTTGCCCGCCACCTCGACGCGATGGGTGCGGCCGTGCGGGGCAGCGCCAACAACTACGTCGCCCAAGACACCGATGTCGCCACCGCTCTCTCATCGGTGTGGGAGTCCTGACACCGCATGCTGCCCAGTCGTTCTCGCCTGCAGAGCTGGCAACCCGAACAACTCACCGAAGCCGCCGACACCGTAAAGACCGCGGGGTCGGCCATAGAGACCGCGGCAGAGTACGCGGCGGGGCAATGCGCCGGACTGCCCGAGTACCAGGGGTGGACGGGTCCGGCGCAAACCGCTGCCCAGCAGTCGTTCGATCAGGCCAAGCGTGCGGCGTATGCGATCGCCGATGCGGCCGAGGCCGTCTCGGGTGCATTGACGATCGGGGCACACGATCTTGCGTGGGCACGGTCGTCGCTGCTCGATCACGTGACCGCTGTGGAGTCCGGCGATCTATGGGTGAACGACCTCTGGGTGGTCCTGATCCGACCGAAGGAGTACACGTCGGCGGCGCTGGTGGAGCTACGTAAGCAACGGGATTCGGCGCAGGCGGCGACCAATTCCAAACTCCTCGCCGTCGGCACCGCCGACGACTCGACTGCCAACAGCCTGCGCGCGGCGGCACAGTCACATGCCGTCACCCTGCCGCAGGCGCCCACCATGATGGAGGCGATGATCAACACCCGTGCGGCTCCTCCGCAGGACGAGGTACCCAATCCGGCTGAACTCATGGGGCAGCTCCGGCAGGGCCAGATCCGCGACGTCGACGCCGCGACCACGATCGCCCGCGTCGACACCGACACCGTCGTCAACGGCTCGACGACGACTGTGCTCATGCAGGACGGTGGTCGGACCGTGATCACCGACCGCACGACGTCGGCGGTCGGGAACGACGGCGTCGTCGAGGCGGGGTTCGCCGCGGACGACACTCTCGCCTCGCACACCGAAACTCAGTACGATCCGCAGGGCAACCTGGTGGTCGCCATCAACGAAACCCGCGGCGACCGTTCGGGAACCGTTGCCACACGCGTCCAAGTCCCGTCGGGCGGTGCGTACAAGGTGGTGGCCGCCGACGGCGCCAAGAAGGGGTGGACGCTCAACCCCGACGGCACCCGCAACGAAGACCTGCCGGCCGACGCCGGCTACTTCACCCATCCGAGCGAAACACTGTTCGGCGCAGGCATGACGTCGATGGAAGTGGCCGCCAAGAACGGACACCTCGAAGCCGGCCCGATCGCCCGCGCCGGCATAGCATCGGGGATGAAGTTCGGCGGCCCCGCGCTGTCAATCGCGGTGACCGCCTCCGACATCATCAACGCCGACAACAACTACGAGGCATGCCGGACACTGATGAGCGGGGTCATGGGCGGCGCGGGCGGATGGGCCATGGGCGCGGCAGTAGCCGGGCTGTCAGCCCCGGCCGGCCCCTTGGCCGTACTCGGTGCCGGTGCCGGCGCTGCCGCCGGCACCTGGGTATTCGGCAAAGCAGGCGACGAGATCGGGCGGTTGGTGTGCCCGAAATGACGACACGACAACAACTTCCGCTGCCCACGGTGTGGAAGCGGGCGCAACAACTGACCGCACTCTTCGGTCTGATGGTCACTGTGTGCGGCGTCTGGATCCTGGTGGTGGCGGCGATCGGAGCGCAGGATCGCACACCGGCGCACGAGATCTATCTGCTGTCCTGGGGTGTCACGTTCACCATCCTCGGCCTCAACATGTTCGTCCTGCTGTCCATCGACAGACGTTCGCTTGCCCGCGCACCGGTGCGATCGACCGCCAGCGGGCTGGTGATCGACGTGCGTCCGCGGTCATGGGCACTATTGCCGAGCTCGCTCGCAGCGTTCATCGGTTGTCTGGCAATCGGTTACGGCGTACACACCGGGACGGTCACCAACATGGCCGAACCCGGAGACGAGACGCCGGTGACGATCATGATGCTGGTTGGTGCAGCTCTCTGCTTCTGCGGAATCGTCGCCGCGTTCCGACCACGCACGGGCGTCGCAGTGATCCTGACGCCGACAACAGTGACCTTCGAACCGGGCACCAGGCGGGAATTCACCACACCGTGGGAGGCACTTCTGGAGCTGCGGCCCGTGCGGTTCAAAGCAACGATGCGCGTCGAAGTGCGTTCCCTGGCAGGCCGAACCGACTACGACGCATCGCTGTCATGCGTGGGACCACTCACCCTGCACACACTGCTGCACTACTACTGGCAGCATCCGCAAGCACGGGACGAGCTCGCAGACCGGCGCAGCCGGGAACGACTCCTTGAGCGCCGCTTCGGAATCGAGTGATCTCACGCCTTCGGCGTCGGCGCCGCCTCGGCCTTGCGGAACGGGCCCGTCACCCACTGCCGCGAGATCCGCGGTTCCGGTTGTCCGGCAACAGAGGTCACCGTGCGGTCGCGGGCCGGACGGCCGGCGAGTCGGTGCGAGAGCCACGAGACAGCCAGCGGCCCCGACAGCGGCAGCAGCGAGTAGTGCTCACTGAGTTGATCACGCACATACATCACCGACGCCCCGTTCTCGCGGTAACGCTCAACCAGGCTGTCGATGTCGTCGACGTCGATCACCTCGTCGCGCACCGCCTGCACCACCAGCAGCGGGATGGTCGGTGTGTGGCTGCCGAGTTGGATGTCGGTCATCATCTCGGCGATCTCGGGCTGCGCGAGCATGTCGGCGACCGGGATGTCGAGGTAATCGTCGACGTCATGATTCTTGAATTCGCGCAATGCTTCCGGTGTTCCGGTGCGGGCGATCGCGTCGAGGTTGCGCCGGCCCGCCTCGGTGGCGTGCTCGTTGATGGCGGCGTCGAGCGCGGGGTAGACGCGCCGCAGCCCGGCGATCACCATGATCGGCAGCGCGGCGTGGAATCCACCGTTGAGACGCAGCAGCGCGGAGGCCATGTTGCCGACCGGCGAGCCGAGGACCGCGCCGATCAGGTTCAGTTCCGGTGCGTACGTCGGTGCCATTTCGGCAGCCCACGCGGTGGCCAGTCCGCCACCGGAGTAGCCCCACATACCGACCGGCACGTCGGGGGCCAGGTCGAGTTCGGGGAGTGCGAGGGCCGCGCGGATACCGTCGAGCGTGCGATATCCGGGTTCACGGGGCGCACCCCACGCACCGAGCATGCCCTCGTGGTCGGGAATCGACACCGCCCATCCCTTCGCGAGTGCGCGCCGCACCACCAGGAACTCAAACGGCGCGACCGCGCGCCGCGCCCCTGTCCCCTTGCGTAACGCGTACGACGGGAAACAACTCGACGTGACGGCGTCGATCGCGCACTGGAACGACAGCAGCTGGAACTTGGCCCCGGTCGCTCGGCGTCGCGGCAGGACGATGGTGGTCGCGGCGACGCAGGCCACACCGTTGAGGTCGGTGGAGCGGTACAGCACCTGCCAGCCCATGTTGCGGTGATGCGAGGTCCAGAAGTCCTTGAGCTCCACCTGCCGCGTCCGGATGATCTCGCCCGGCTTCAGGCTCTCCAAGCCCTTCGGCGCGTCGTAGAAATCGTCCTCGGTGGGCAGGATCGGCGCAGGAGCCTCGTCCACGGCGTCCGCGTCGTGCGCCGCTGCATTCGCCGTGCTCAGGTCGGCAACCATCACACACCTCTTTTCCGTGTCGCGGCACCCGCACACCAGGTCAGGCGGGTGCAGGTGCCCTCTACGTTCTTCAACGGTTGGGGGCCGCACAGCCATTCCAGCATTGCCAGGTTCAGGGCGTACTTTCAGGTTCGACGAGTCGACGCGCACGCAAGGAGAACCATCGTGACCATGACCACTCTCGACCCGATGACCGCGCTGATCGTCATCGACATGCAGCGCGGGATCGCGTTCCGTGACGATCTGGCGCCGCACCCGACGGCGCAGGTCATCGATCGGATCGGCGAGCTGGTCACCGCCTTCCGCGCGCACGATCTGCCGGTGGTGATGGTCAACGTCACGGGCATTCCGCTCGGCCGAACCGACCGCAACGCCGGGCAGCCGGCGCGCACCATCGCACCGGAGACCACCGAGTTCATCGACGAGCTCGCTCCCGAGCCCGGCGACATCGTCGTCACCAAACACTCGCGCAGCGCATTCGTCGGTACCGGGCTGGCCGAGACGCTGCGGGCGCGTGGCGTCACGCAGGTCGTCGTGGCCGGTATCGCCAGCGGCGCAGGCGTGGAGTCGACCGCCCGCGACGCCCACGAAGCGGGCTTCCATGTGTCACTACCGACGGATGCGATGACCGACTCGAACGCCGAGCGTCACGCGCACAGCGTCGAGTCGATCTTCCCGCAGATCTCCGAGACCGGTTCAACAGCAGACGTTCTCGCACTCCTCCCCGCGGTCGCCGCCCGCCGTCAGTGACCGATCTGCTCGTCGAGCCAGTCGAACATCCTCTGGCCGGTCAGGGCTCGCGCCATGGGCTGGCAGTGCCAGCTGGCACCTTCGGCCGCGGTGAACTCGACAAGAGTGGTGGCGGCACCGGACATGTCGGCCAGCTGCTGGGATTGTCCGGGCCAGAACTGTTCGCCCTCGGGTGCGGTGATGAACATCGGTGTCCGGATCAAGCCGGCGATCTCGGGCGTGAGTGTGTAGCGCGCAACAGCTTTCATCGTGTCCGCGTAGCCCGCTTGGCCGTAGGGTCGTGCACGCCAGTCCCACATCTTCTTGGTGGATTTGCTCATCTTCATGCCGATGGCCATCATCTGGTCGAAGTCGTGGTCCTTGCCGTCTTCGATCTTCTTGGCCAGCGAGTGCCCGACGTTCTCCAGCCACGACGTCTCGACGCGCACCACGCCCGGGTCGGCAATGGCTGCGGCATAACGATGTTCGTACGCCAACGCGCGAGGCACCCAGTAGCCGGCCTGGCTGATGCCGTACACGGCAAGTCGGCGGGTATCGACTCCGGGGAGTCCGACGACGACATCGGTGACCGGCGTCAGCACGGCCTCCCAGTCCGGGCGGAACAGCATGCCCTGCTCGAAGAGCATCGACTGCTGACCGGGCCCATCGAACATCACCACCCGATAGCCGCGGGCGAGCGCGCCGTGTGCAGCCGCCGACCACTGGCCGGTGACGGCGCCGTCGCTGCCGTTGACCATCACCAGTGTCGGTCGCGGCGAGTCGCCCGCGCCGGCCGGCGAGAGATACCAGCCGGGTAGCCGGGTGTTCTCGTACGGGATCGAAAGTCGTTGCGCATCAAACGGTCCGTGGTCGATGAACTTCTCCCACGCCGCGCGGTGTTCGGCGAAGATCGGCATCCTGTCGTCGTCGTCGGCAATACCCTCGAGCGCGTCGAATGCCTGCGCCAGGTAGGTGGCGGCCCGGAGGTAGGCGAATCCCGCGCTGTAGCGGTGCCCGGATGCCGCGGAGGCGTCGGCCTCGCTGCGGAGCCGGCGGCCGAGGTTGTGCCAGGCGGTGAACCAGTCGCGATCGTGGCCTTCGCCGATGCCGTTGATGGTGGCAAAGATCTCGCCCACATCGGCGGCGCCCGATGTGCAGTAGCCGAGCAAACAGCGAACGTCGAAGTCCCGGCCGGCATCGTTATAGAAGCCGTTGCCGTAGGCGGTGTGGATGGCGTGCGGAGTGCGCATGGTGCTGATGCACTTTCTCTCGTGCGTACCCCGATGGGGCAGGAGCTGGTGTCGGACGACTGCCGCCGATCAGCGGATGATGTTGTGCGGTACGAGGTCACCGATGTTGGTCGGCGGCAGCGCACGGACGGCGACCATGATGGCGTCGCAGACGAGCCCGCTGGGGACGCCCGTCTGGCACACATAGTGCCCGGTTTTGTCCCAGTTCAGGCAGTGCCCCTCGAAGCAGTAGGTCAGGCCGTCTGCGGTGCGCGACCACGGCGGCGTCGGGGGCTTGGGCACGTTCACCGGGTTGGCCGACGCCACGCCCGCGGTTCCGAGGAGGGCCGCACCTGTCATTGCGGTGGCGGCGAGGGCACGGAGGATGGTCTTCGTCATGACGGTGGTTCTTCCTGTCGGGAGGATCAGTGATCGGTGCACCAACTGTGCTCTACTGCACAGGTGCCAGGCGTCCGTGCAATGACAGAGATTTTCTTGCCACTGCCCGCCGCGACCGATTCGCACTAATCTGAGTTCATGGTGCGGACGCTCAAGCCGGATCGTCAGACGACGATCAAGGCGTTATACGCCGCCCTTGCCACGGCCGTTGCCGGGACGTCGCCCTCCGCGCCCACCACCCTGGTCCTCACCGCTGGTCCGGGCACCGGAAAATCGCACACGCTCGCCCTGCTGCGCTCGGAGCTCCCGGTGCGCAGTCGATACGCCTGCGCCGACGATCTGTCGTGGCGGCAACCGTTCATGCTGGCTGCTGCCCTCGTAGGGGTGGACCTGCCCTCGACGATCCCCGATGGGTTCGCCGACGTGCTCTACGCCGAGGTCGACGCGTTGTGCTCCGACGGCCCGCTCCTTCTGCTTATCGACGACGCGCACCATGCCGACGCGTCATCGCTGGAACTGCTGTTGCAGTTGTCCGCGGCGGCACGGGATCTGCCGCTCGTCCTGGTGGTGGGGCGCCGCCCCCTACCCGAGCGTGAGCTGCTGAGCCGCCTCATCGCGCGGCCTCAGGTGGCGCAGTGGTCGTTGCCGCCGATGCGGGACAAGGAGATCGCCCAGCTGTGTCGCGACCTTCTCGGCGCCGACCCCGACGACTCCCTGGTTGCCGCACTCGCGCCGGCCGGCGGCAATCCGTTGCACGCGATCTCCTTGCTCCGCACCCTCGAACAGTCCGGCGGGCTACGCGTCTCCGGTGGCCGCGTCGGTGTGTCCGACGATGCGTCGGTCCGACAGCCCGAGGATGACCACGACGCCGTCGCCGAGCATCTCGCCCTACTCGACCCACAAGGTCGCGACCTCACCCAACGTCTCGCGGTCTGGGGTACCCCGGCCACCCTCGCCGACCTCGCCGCCATCGACGACACCCGGCCCGCGTCGTTGGTCGCCGCCGCCCAGTCGGCCGTCGATGCCGGCATCCTCGTCGCCGCCGACGACGGCACCCTGGCCTTCACACACGACCTCTACGCCGAGGTCACCTACGAGCATCTCGCGCCGGCTTTCCGGTCGGTCTTGCACGACGCGATTGCCGATCTCCCGCAAACGACAGCCAGTCCGCACCGTGAGGCCCATCACCGGCTGGCATCGGGGACCGATGAGCAGGCGACGCGCACCGCGGTGCAGCGCGCCCGATCCGAGTTGGAAAACGCCCCCGCGGTGACCGTCGACCTCCTCGACACCCTCGCCGAACGTCCGGCCGCCACCACCACCGGTTCGGCCGGCGTTCATCTGCCCCTCGCGGTGGCGCTTGCCCGCACCGGCCAGTTCAATCGCGCCGCGGACGCCGCAGCCGAGGGCCTGATCCACACCGCCGACCTAGACGAATTCGCCTCGCTGCGCGCCGTGCAGTTGTTCTCACACACCGCGCGCGGCGACACCGCCAGCGCGCGTGATCTCATCGATGACACCCTCGCGTTACCCGTCGATGACGACGTGGCCCAACGCCTGCAGGCGCTGCGCTGGCACGTCGATCTCTTGGAGGGTTCCGCGCCGGTGCCCGATCAGCCATTCTTCAGCGCCGACACGGACCTCAGTACGCTGCCCGCGCCGGCGCTGACCTCGGAGGGACTGCGGTTGTTCCTCACCGGCCGTCTCAACGACGGCCTCAAGCTGACCTTGCGGGCGTCGGCGCAGCAACCATCCGATCAGACCAACCGGACACTGGGCACCTCCTCGGCCGACATCTGGCCACCGCTGATCGAGCTCTTCGCTCGAGGTCCGGCAGCTGCCGCCGACCTGTTGGCGGGGATAACGCATGTGCGTACCGCGCGGGGCACCGACTGGATGGCTGCCTATCACGAATTCACCAACGCCGGAATCGAACTGGGCCTCGGACGGCTGGACAATGCGGCCGCAACGTGGGATGCCGGACTGGATCTTGCGGCCTCCGCCGACATGGGCTGGACCTCGATCGCCGACGGCGGACGCGCACTGGTCGACGTCTTGCGTGGAGACCTTGCCGCAGCATCGAGCCGCCTCGAGGCATGGGCGGGCAACGCCCTTCCCGACCAATTCGGGATCGATATCCACGCGCGCGTGGCGAACCTCCTGCTCGAGGCGCGCCGGAAACTGAGACCGGCCGCCGCGGGTATGGGAGCGGTCTTCACGCGCGCGGTGTCGCGACGGCTATACGCGCAGCTGCCAACTCTGGCGGTGGACTGCGCACGACTGGGAGTCCGGGCACAGGACCTGGCGCTCCTGGAGATGGTCGCCGACACCCTCGAGGATTTGGGTGAGCCCTCCACCTCCTATGCGGGCGCGCATACCTCGCTGGCGCTGGCGCGGTGCGCTGCGTCGCTCGGACGAATCGACCTACACGCGTTGATCGCGGTCGGCCTGGAGTCGGCCGAGGTATTCCGCGCCTCGGGCGACCAGGTGCTCCGATCTTGGGCGCTGGAGGAGATCGCCTGTGCAACGGCAACTCTCGGCGACAGAGACAAAGGCCGAGAGTACGGACGATCGGCGTTGGCGCTGACTCAGGGTATGGGTGCGGTGACGGTGTCAACGCGCATCGCATCCCGCCTGCGGCCCATGGGCCTGCGGTTGGATCCGAGCAAGATTCGAGAACGTCCCACCCATGGCTGGAAGGCCCTGACCCCGACAGAGCGGACGGTCGCCGAGTTGGTGGCCACCGGCGCCTCGGGACCCGACATCGCCAGTCAGCTGGTGATCTCCACCCGGACCGTGCAAACCCACGTGTCGCACGCCCTGACCAAGTTAGGCCTGCGGACCCGCGTAGAGCTCGCAGCGTATGTGACGACGAATCAGCAAGAGTAAGGCGGAGTTCCCGCCAGGCGCTGCTCGCCTCATTCCAGCGACCGCCCCTCATCGTCGGTGATCGGTCCGTCGTACTCGAGCAGCACCCGACGGCGGTCGAGTTCATCGAAGAGGACCCGAAGCGTGTCGGCCATGTGCCCCGAGATCGGGTGCGACGTACCGGTGCGAATGCGGACCGCCTGATCGTCGTCGAATTCGAGATCGAGCAGCACCTTCGAGATACGTTGAGCAAGAACACTGTCGGGCACCTCGAAGGTCGCACATGCGAATCCGGCGTCCTCGATCACATCGACCTCGACCAGCATCTCCGGCGAGGCAGTCACGTACGACGACACGGACCCGTAAGTAGTCGGCGTGTGCCCCACGCGGCCGGCCCACGTGACGTCGACAGAGCGCAACAGCAACTCGGTCCGCGTGGTCACCGCGGACTCGACCTCACTCATCGTCAGCTCACTCGTACAGGCCGAGCCGGACACCCCGAACCTCCGGGAATAGTGCACCGCCACCTACTTCCCCCCGATCAACTCCCGAATGTCGTCGGCGCCGATCGCCGACCCGAACAGGTCGCCGTCGTCGACCACGGCGGTGAACAGTTCGCGCTTGCGTTCTTGTAGCGCAACGACTTTCTCCTCGATGGTGCCCGCCGACACCAGGCGGTAGACGTTGACCGGGCGGGTCTGTCCGATGCGGTGGGCGCGGTCGACGGCTTGCGCTTCGGTCGCGGGGTTCCACCATGGGTCGCAGACGAAGCAGTAGTCGGCCTCGGTGAGGTTCAGGCCAAACCCACCGGCCTTGAGGCTGATCAGGAACACCTGCGTCTTACCGCCGGTGAACCGCTTGATCTCCGTGGCGCGCTGGGTCGCCGACATCGACCCGTCGAGGTAGCTGACGTCGAGACCCATATCGACCAGCCGCTCCTCGATGAGCCGCAGGAATCCGGTGAACTGGCTGAACACCAACGCGGAGTGGCCTTCTGCGATGAGGTCCGGGAGTTGTTCGGCCAGGTAGTCGATCTTCGCCGACGCGATCCCGGCATGCTGATCCTCGACGAGCCCGGCGTGCAAACTCAGCTGCCGCAGCATGGTCAGCGACCGGAAGATCGCGAAGCGGTTCTCATCGAAGTCGCCGAGCAGCCCGAGCACCTTCTGCCGTTCCCGGGTCAGGCGGGTCTGATAGATCTTGTCGTGCTTGGTGTTCAGATCGATGGAGAGAACCTGCTCCTGCTTGGCGGGCAGATCCGCGGCGACCTGCTCCTTGGTGCGGCGCAGCATGACGGGCCGAATCCGGCGGCGCAGCAACGCCAGCCGCTCGGGCGCCACCCCGGATTCGATGGGCTTGCGGAAATACTCGGTGAACGTCTTCGGTGAGGAGAACAACCCGGGCGCGGTCAGCGACAGCAACGACCACAACTCCATCAGGTTGTTCTCCATCGGGGTGCCGGTAATGGCGAGTTTGAAATCGGCCCGCAACCGTCGAGCACACTGGTGGCCCTTGGAGTTGTGGTTCTTGACGAACTGGGCTTCGTCGAAGATGACGCCGGTCCAGTCGGCCTCGTCGAACTCCTCGAACCCGATGCGCATCAACGCATACGAGGTGATGACGATCTGCTTGCCGGCGATCCGCTCGGCGAGCGGGACCCCGACGCGGGCGCTGGTCGCGGTGACGGTGAGAACCTCGAGGTCAGGGGTGAAGCGCGCGGCCTCGGCGGCCCAGTTGGAGATGACGCTGGTGGGTGCGACCACCAGGAAACGTCCGTCCGGTTCGTCGTGGAGCGCCGACGCGATCATCGCGAGGGTCTGCACCGTCTTGCCCAGCCCCATGTCGTCGGCGAGGATGCCACCGATCCTGTTCTCCCACAGAAAGTTCAGCCAGTTCAAACCTTCGGCCTGATAATCGCGGAGTTCGGCGGTGAAGCCCTCGGGGAGCGCGCACGGTGCGGGCGGTTGCGCTGCGGCGAGGCGTTTCATCCGCGCCTCCCACTCGGCGAGTTCCTTGTCGACGACGCCGAGTGCCATCAGCTCGTCCCACAGGGTGGCGTTGTGGGAGCGTTGGCGTACCTTGCCGTTCTCGAGTTCGCCGAGCGCACGGGCCTCGTCGATGAGTTCGGCCAGCCGCTTCAGTTCCGGGTTATCCAACGCGAAGTAGATGCCGTTGGGTAGCAGCATGTGGGTGGCCTTGCCGGACAGTTCCCGCACGATGTCGGCGAGGGCGACCTTGTTGCCACCGATGTCGATGGTGATGGTCAGCCCGAACCAGTCGGAATTGCCGAAGTCCTTCCCGCCGAACGAGATCTGCGGTGGTGAGTCCGCCTCACGGTAATCGAGCACCTCACCCTCGAAGATCACCTCCACCCCGAGCTCCCGAAGTTGTGGCAGCACCTCGACGTGCAGCATCGCCGCCTCCAGCGGCGCGAATCGCAACGGCCGGGTGAGCGCCGGGATGTCGGCGGCCTCGATCAGCGACTTGGCCGGGGTGACGAGCAGACGGTTCAGGTCCGTCGCGCGGTTCAGGTCCGTCGCGTGATTCGACGACGCGATGCGGTGGCGGACGGCTTGCCTCCGCCAGTCGCCGCACAGCGTCGCCGCGTGCATCAGGAGCGGCCTGATGCTCGCCCACGCCTGCTGCTCCGCGTCGAGATCACGAAGCCGCGACGGGTGATCGACGGGAAAGACCCGTTGGCGTCCGTTGACGTCGTAGGCGACCTCCCAGGTCACCTCGGAGCCCCCGTCGTCGGAGCGGACGGTGAGCTGCAGTTGTGGGCCGCTGACCTCGGCGTCGACCAGCGCATCCTCGACCACCTCGACCGCCATCGACTCGGCCAGCCGCGGAAGCATCTCGGTGGCGAACTCGTCGATGTCGGCTGCGGGGATGCGCGCCGAACGATTCGCGAACAAGTTCTTGAGCGCCTCGATAGACGCCGGCGGGGTGAACGGACCCATGAGCAACGTCTTGTCGGATCGCGCGAAGATCCCGTGTGGCTCGGGGTCGCCGAGGAGCCCGGCGGGCGATCCGTCCCAGATGTGGCCGTCGATCACGAGGTTCGGCGAGACGACGAGTCCGTCGTCATCGCGCGTCACCACGAGTTGCGCCGACGACTCCTTGACCAGCTGGACCTCGGAGGTGCGGGTGGTCTTGGCGTGCGGCACCAGGACCACCCCGGCGTCGACCGCGGCTGCGAGCAGGTCCCAGATGTCGGCAGGTGCGTCCTCGAGCCGAAAGACCTGGTCACGGGCGTATCGGTCACCGATCCGCATCGCACGGCCGATGGCCCGTACCCGGCGGAGGTGCTCGGGCACGAAATCCTCGACCGCGCGGTCCTGTCCGGACGATCCCCACACCGGCCGAACCTCCGGCTCGATCGAATTCCACGACACCCCGGTACGTACCCACGAGCCGGTCTTTCCCGGCGTCACCAGGCGCAGGGTGGGCCCGGTCATCTTCTTCGGTCCGCCGCCGGGCATCTCGATCAGAATGCCCAGGGGTGCGGTCCCGACAGTGGTTGTCGCCTCGTCGCGGACGAGTCCGTCGAGGAGCAATCGCCAGGGGGCGATCGAGGTGGTGGCGCGCCGCGGCTGTGCGGCCGCACTCGCGGTCAACAGCAACGCGACGAGGTGTTTGCAGTCGACACCGACAGGGCACGTGCACCACGCGTCGGTGAGGTCGTACTCGCCGCCGACTCTCGAGAAGCTGGCCTCGACGTCATAGACCATGCCGCGCGAGCCATCACACTGCCCCACCAGATGCCGACCGTCCGCCGTCCAGGTGAGACCGGAGATCCGCCCCTCGTCGGCATAGGCCACCCCGCGGGAGACGGTCGGTCCGTCGAACTCCGCGCGGAGGTAGCTCTCGTCCATATCCAGTGGCTGCAGTGGTGCCATGCGCCCGAGAGTATCGAGGGGCTCCGACATTCTCGGGGCACGACGCGGAGGGCTGTGGCTGGTGTGCATGCTGGTCACGGATGTGATCGGCGTAATCTCGCCCATGGTCGCGGGGTGCAATGTCATCCTCGTAAATCAGGCACCACCGATCAGGAGAACTGATGCGCAGCACCATGCAAGACGTCCCGTTGTCGATCGCGCAGATCCTGCGCCACGGCAGTACCGTCCACGGCACCGCCGAGGTCATCACGTGGATGGGAACCGAATCGCGCCGCCGCAGCTACGCCGAGGTGGGGCGCCGCAGCGCCGCACTCGCCAACGCTCTGCGCGGACTCGGCGTCACCGGCGATCAGCGGGTGGGCACCTTCATGTGGAACAACGCCGAGCATCTCGAGGCCTACCTGGCGGTGCCGGCGATGGGCGCGGTGCTGCACACCCTCAACATCCGGCTGTTCCCCGAGCAGCTGGTGTTCGTCGCCAACCACGGCGAGGATCACGTCATCATCGTCGACCCGACGCTGCTGCCACTGCTCAACCCGCAACTGCCCGAGCTGAGCACCGTCAAGCACATCATCGTCACCGGCGAGGACACCTCCGGCGTCGAGGCGCCCGAGGGCATGACGGTCCACTCGTACGAGGCGTTGATCGCCGATCAGCCGGGCACCTTCGACTGGCCCGAGGTCGACGAGCGTGACGCCGCCGCGATGTGTTACACCTCCGGCACCACCGGCGACCCGAAAGGTGTTGCCTACTCCCATCGTTCGATCTATCTGCATTCGATGCAGGTGTGCATGACCGAGGGCCCGGCACTCAAGCAGGGCGACCGGGCGCTGGCCGTGGTCCCGCAGTTCCACGCCATGTCGTGGGGACTTCCCTACGCGGCGTTCATGATCGGTGCGTCACTGATCATGCCCGACAGGTTCTTGCAGCCCGAGCCGCTGGCCGCCCTGATCGCCGCCGAGCAGCCGACGTTCGCCGCGGCCGTCCCGACCATCTGGCAGGGCCTGCACCAGTATCTCGAGCAGCATCCGCAGGACATCTCGTGCATGCATGACGTCCTCATCGGCGGGTCGGCGGTGCCGCCATCGCTGATGCACATCTTCCAGGAGCAACACGACATCCAGGTGTTGCACGCCTGGGGCATGACCGAGACCTCCCCGTTGGGGTCGGTCGCACGCCCGCCGGCCGGCACCGAGGGTGAGGAGCGCTGGCGCTACCGCTACACGCAGGGCCGGTTCCCGGCGTCGGTGCAGGCGCGCATCGTCGACGACGGCACCGTGTTGCCGAATGATGGTGAGAGCGTTGGCGAACTCGAGGTCCGCGGACCGTGGATCACCGGCGCCTACTACGGCGTCGACGCACCCGAGAAGTTCGACGACGGCTGGCTGCGCACCGGCGACGTCGGCACCATCACCCCCGACGGCTACCTCACGCTGACCGACCGCACCAAGGACATCATCAAGTCCGGCGGCGAGTGGATCTCGTCGGTGGATCTGGAGAACGCCGTCATGGGGCATCCCGACGTCATCGAAGCCGCCGTCATCGGCGTGCCCGACCCCAAGTGGGACGAGCGGCCGCTGGTGGCCGTGGTGCTGCGCGAGGGCTCCGACGCGACACCGGACTCGCTGCGAGAGTTCTTGTCCGACAAGGTCGCCAAGTGGCAGCTGCCGGAGAACTGGACGGTCATCAACGAGGTCCCGAAGACCAGTGTCGGCAAGTTCGACAAGAAGCGCCTGCGCTCGCAGTACCACGACGGCGGGTTGTCGGTGACGCAGCTCTGAGGGTGGGGGTCCGTCTACCCTGAACCCCATGGCGCGAGTGCACAAGCAGGGCCGTCGCGAGCTGATCGACGATCTTCGCGCGGCCCTGTCCACGGCACTCGCGCCGACCGGCACCTCTCGTGGTGCCGCGAAGGCCCCGGCGCCGACGACGCTGATCCTCACCGCCGGCCCGGGTGCCGGTAAGTCGCACACGCTGGCGCAGTTGCGGTCCGAGGTCAATGTGCGGGCGACGTGGACCTCGGCCCACGAGTTGTCGTGGCGGCAGCCGTTCGCGGTGGCCGCCGCACTCGTCGGCGCCGACCTGCCCGCGGTGATCCCCGACGGCTACGGCGACAGCCTGTACGACCGCGTCGACGCGATGTGTGCCGACGGTCCGCTCGCGCTGTTCCTCGACGACGCGCATCATGCCGATGCGGAGTCCCTCACCCTGCTCACGCGGTTGTCGGCGGCGGCGCGTGATCTACCGCTGGTGGTGGTCGTCGGACGCCGACCGCTGCCCGAGCGAGAACTGTTGACCCGCTTGGCTGCTCGCCCGACAGCACGCGAATGGTCACTACCGGCGATGTCGGGCAACGAGATCGCCGCAGTGTGCCGCGAGGTCATCGGCGCCGAGCCGGACCGCGCCCTGCTCGGCGCGCTGGCCGCCGCCCACGGCAATCCGATGCACGCGATCTCGCTGCTGCGCACCCTCGATCAGTCGGGTGATCTGATCATCACCGACGGCCGCGCCACCCTGGGCGCCGGGGCGAGTGCCCGCGTGTCGACGGGCGATCGCGATGCCGTCGCCGAGCATCTGGCACTGCTGGATTCGCGGGCTCGCGACCTGACGCAGAAGCTCGCAGTGTGGGGCGGACCGGCGACCCTCATCGACCTCGCCGCCATCGACAACGCAGCGCCGGCCTCTCTGATCGGTGCCGCCCAGTCGGCCACCGATGCCGGCATCCTCACCGCCGACGAGGACGGAACCCTGTCGTTCACCCACGACCTGTACGCCGACGTCACCTACCAGCAGCTCGCGCCGGCATTCCGCACGATCCTGCACGACGCCATCGCCGACCTGCCACAGACCCGCGGCGATCACCAGCGCGAAACCCATCACCGACTCGCCTCCGGGACCGACCCGAACGCCATCGCCGACGCGGTCCGCCGGGCCCGAGATGACCTCACCCACTCGCCCGCAGTGGTCGTCGACCTCCTCGATCCCCTCGCCCGGCAGGGCGACACCGCAACGGGCGTGCACCTGCCGCTCTCGGTCGCCCTCGCGCGCACCGGACAGCTCACTCGCGCGGCCACCACCGCCACCGAGGGGCTCGCGCACAGCACCGACCCCGAGGAATTCGCCGGCCTGCGCGGTGTCCAGCTGTTCGCGCTCGTCGCGCGCGGCGAGACCCACCAAGCCCGGGCGCTCGTCGACGAGACCCTCGCCCTGCCCATCGATGACGCCGTCGCCGAACGCCTCGGTGATCTCCGGCGACACGTCGGGCTCCTCGAGGGGCTCTCGCCGGTCCCGACGACTCCGTTCGTCGACGTCTCCACCGACCTGAGCCGACGCTCGGCACCCGGATTGACCACCGAGGGGCTGCGTCTGTTCCTCTTGGGACATCTCGACGCCGGGCTGCAGCTGACCTTGCAGGCCTCGGCCCGCGAGACCACCGACCCGGCCGGCCGTGGACCGCACCCCACCTCCGCCGACATCTGGCCGCCGCTGATCGAGCTGTACGCACGCGGCCCGGCCGCGGCCGCCGATCTCCTCACCGGCATGACCCGACTACGGACCAGTCGTGGCACCGACTGGATGACCGCATATCACGAATTCACCAGGGCAGGAATAGAACTCGGACTCGGACACCTCGACAATGCGGCCGCCACATGGGATGCCGGACTGGAGCTCGCCGCCGGCGCCGACATGGGGTGGACGTCGCTGGCCGACGGCGGGCGCGCGATGATCGACGTCCTGCGCGGTGACCTCGCCGCAGCAGCCGCACGACTCGACGACTGGTCATCCGGCGACGCGCCCGACCAGTTCGGCATCAAGGTGCACGACCGCGTGCAGACCCTGCTGCTGGAATCCCGGCGCAAACTGCGTCCCGCCGCCGCGGCGGCCACCGCCAACTGGGCCTCACTGATGCAGCGACGGCTGTTCACCCACGCCACGACGTTCTCCCTCGACTTCGCCCGGATCGGCACCCGAGCCCAGGACCTGAACCTTGTCGAGGCGGTGGCCGACGGCCTCGCCGCATCCGGAGCCACCGAGCTGCCCTACCTCCGAGCCGTCGCGGCGTTGGCCGGCGCCCGCTGCGATGCGTCGCTCGGGCGCCGTGATCTGCGCGCGGTGGTCGAGGTGGGCCAAGAATCGGCGGAGGTCCTGCACGCCGCGGGCGATCAATTGGTCGAGGCATCCGCCTGGGAAGAAACTGCTTGTGCCGCAGCAGCTCTGGGTGACACCGAAGCCGCTCGGGAGTACGCGCGGGCCGCGCTGATGCTCACCCAGGGCATGGGAGCGGTCACCGCGTCATCCCGGATCGTCTCGCGCCTGCGGCCGATGGGGGTGCGCATGGACCCGAACACGGTCCGCGATCGGCCCACCCACGGCTGGGACAGTCTGACGCCCACCGAACGCACTGTCGCCGACCTGGTGGCGACGGGAGCCTCCGGCGCCGACGTCGCCGACCAACTGTTCATCTCGCCGCGCACCGTCCAGACCCATGTGTCGCACGCACTGGCGAAACTGGGGCTGAAAACCCGCGTTGAGCTGGCCGCTTACGTCGCCGGTAGGCATCGGGACTGACCCTACCCAGGTCCCGTTGGCAGAGAAATCTCCGTGGTTGGCAGAGAAATCTCCGTGATGACACAGATGTCTGCGTCATCGGCACGGACGAGAGTGGACAACAGAACGGCACACCACCAGCCCGACCACTCCGACAAGGACACACGCCATGAACGCACTCCTCATGATCCTGGGGCTCGCCCCCTGGTTCGTCTTCTCGCTCGTCGCCCAGAACAACGGCGACAACGTCGCCCTCGCGGCAGGGGTCGCGTGCGCGATTGCCTTCGCGATGGCCGCCTGGGGCGCCTTCCGCGGCCGCAGCTGGAAGATCCTCGACGTCACCGCCATCGCCGTCTTCGGCATCCTCGCCGTGGTCGGGCTCTTCACCGGCCCGCAACTCGCCGACACGCTCGCCAACTTCGCCCGCGGCGGACTGACGTTCGTGCTGGCGGCAATCATGCTGATCTCGGTGTTCACCATTCCCTTCACCGAGCAGTACGCCCGCGAGAGCGTCGACCCGGCACTGTGGCATTCACCGATCTTCCGTGAGAAAAACCGTCGGATCAGCCTGGTGTGGGCGGGCGCGGTGTTCCTCATGGGCTGCTCCCACGTCGTCGCCGGAGTTCTCGCCGACAACGCCGCACCCGGCACCGCTCCGGGCAACGTCATCCTCAACTGGGTGATCCCGATCGTGCTGATCGTCCTGGCCGTCAAGCAGACCCAGCGCATCGCCGGTGCCCAGGTCCCCGCCACGGCCACCACCACCTCACATCAGGCCTGAAAGGCGCCCGCCATGAGTCTCACCTCGCCCTCCACCCGGCCGGCCCCGGTCGACCTCGCTCACCACAGCCACCTCACCGGGGTGTTCGCCCCGCAACGCGAGGAGGTCGACGTCGCCGATCTCACCGTCCACGGTGACCTGCCAAACAACCTGCGCGGCAGCTATCTTCGCAACGGCCCCAACCCGCGCTTCGACCCGATCGGCTCCTACGTCTACCCGCTCGACGGCGACGCGATGGTGCACCGCATCAGCATCGCCGACGGCGCGGTGCGTTACACCAACAGGTTCGTCCGCACGCCGATGGTGGTCGCCGAAGAGGCTGCCGGACAAGCACTCTGGTCGGGAATCACCGACGGCTACGCGCCGGGCGCCGACGAGGTCGGACCGGAGCTCGCGGGCACCTTCCGCCAATTGCCCGACATCAACATCGTCTCGCACTCGGGACGTCTGATGGCGATGGCCGAATCCGACCGCCCCTACCTGCTCGACCCGGCAGATCTCTCGACGCTGGGCCCCACCGACTGCGCGGGCGCGATGACCGTGGGCAGTACCGCCCACCCGAAGCTCGATCCGACGACCGGTGAGCTGGTCCTGTTCAACTACGCCCTCGACGCGCCATACCTCACGTGGTCGGTGATCGCCGCCGACGGAACCGTCACCCGCACACCCACTCCCGTCGACGGACTGACCGAGCCGGTGATGATTCACGACATGGCGCTCACCGCACGGTATGTGGTGCTGTTCGTGTGCCCTCTCGTCTTCGACATCGAGGCGATGCTCACCGGTGGGTCACTGCTGTCGTGGCGTCCCGACGACGGCACCCGGATCGCGCTGATCCCCCGCGACGGCGGCCCGATCCGATGGGTGCAGACCGACCCGTTCTGGGTGTGGCACTTCGCGAACGCCTTCGACAATGCCGACGGCACCATCACCGTCGACTACGTCGAGTGGACCTACCCCGGAGGCTTCGCCGACGTGAAGCGCCCGGCGTCGTCGACGCTGACCCGGGCGGTGATCGACCCGAACTGCGGGATCGTGCGCACAGTCCTGAGCGACCACGCACACAACATGGAGTTCCCGCGCGTCGACGACCGACTGCTCACCGAAAACCATCGCCGGATCGCCACCGTCGGGCACGGACCCCACGACAGCGGCGTCCGCGACAGCCTCTGGTTCCACGATCTGGCCGCCGACACCGAAATCTGTTGGACCCCTGGCGTTGCCATCGGTGAGCAGATCTTCATCCCAGGCGAGAGCCACGACTACTGGGGTGCGATCGGCACCGATCCCGACTCGATGCGCTCGAGGTTCTATCTCCTCGACGCCGACCGGCCGGCCGACGGACCGATCGCAACGGTCGACCTGCCGATCCGCGTGCCGGCGGGACTACACGGGGCGTGGGTGGCCGGGGACTGAGAAGCTGGTTGCGCAACCGGATCAGTGCAGACTCGCCGTGACGACCTCGGCCAGGTACGCCGGTCCCGTCACATTCGCAGCATGTCCCTGTCCCGAGAGTATTTGGTGTGCAACGACATCGGGTAGCACGCCGCCGAGTTCTGCCAGACGTCGGCGCAGGTGTGGTGGGCTGTCCTCGCCTTCGATGAAGGTCACCGGCAGCCCGACCGTGCGATAGCGGTCGACGCCGACGCCGAGGCCGTCGATGGCCTCGGTGTCGGCGAGTTGCCCGGCTGCGTGGCGGGTCATGTACTCGGCCGTGGTGGGGTTGCCCAACAGATGCGTCACCAGGTGGTCGGGCATGCCGACGATGTCGCGCAGATGGATCCGCATGGCCTGTGCGGCGTCACCGGCATCGAAGGCTGCCCGCGCGGCCTGTCCCGCGCTGCCACCGATCAGACTGGTGGTGGGGACCGGCGGCTCGTAGAGCACCAACTCGGAGAACAGGTTCGGATGCTCGACGGCCGCACACAGAAGGGCCGTCGCTCCTGACGAGTGCCCGACCCCGATGACCGGTGCACCACTGGCCCACACCACCGCCGCGATGTCGCTCACCTCTCGGCTCATGGTGTGCGGCAGTGTGATCATCGCGTCTGGCTCGTAGATCCGCCGGTTCATGATCACCATCCGATGCGCGTCGGCGAGGTGCTCGGCAACGGCGCTCCACGAGGTCGCGTCCCCACCGCCGGGTGGCACGACGAGGATCGTGGGACCGGCACCGTAGATGTGCGCCGACAGGATGTGTCCGTCGTCGGCGATCGCGGTCAGCGTTGTCATACCGAGAGGGTCGCGCAGGTGGCTGTCGTGGCGCTGTCGTCGGCTTACGCGCAGGGGCAAGCGTTGCAGGGGGTTGCCCGCACCTGGAGGTCGTGCAACGCTCCGCAACCCTGTCACCACCTTGTGATGCAGCTCATAGTGTTGCGGACTGCCCAACGCAGAACTCGAGGAGCGCAGTGCCATGACGATGACCACCGGTGTCGAACCGCCCGCCGACCAGCAGAATCCGGCGCCACCGCCGGACTCGCGACGATGGCTGCTGTTCGGGGTGTCCAACCTCGCGGTCGTGGTGGTGGTCTCGGTGCTCAGCTGGTATCTGCTCGCCGATCCGACGTCGAGCCCGTGGCACTTCTATCCGTTGCCGTTCAACGCGGCACTGTTCTGGGCGATTCTGTTCATCGTGTTCATCGGCTTCAACTCCGAGTTCGTCGGATTCGACCGACTCCGACAGCCGATGCGCGGCATCGCCGTTCTCGTTTCGACGGCGGTCTTCGCCGTCGCGGTGACCTGGCTGCTCGGTAGCGGCCTGGGTGCGCTGTTCCCCGACTTCGCCGGTTCCCGCGCCGGCGGCATGGGCTACTTCTCGGGCGCCCTGTTCGTGTTGTTCGGGTTCGGGACGTGGGTGATGGTGGTGCTCAACTGGCAGCACTGGCCATGGACCGCGCTGGGGATGAAGCAACCGTTGATCGGACTGTGCGAGATCGCATTCGTGGCCATCCCCACGCTGGCGCTCTACATCGTCATCGGACTGCCGGCCGTATCGTCGTCGGTGACCAATCCGATGATGTCGCTCGACACCGTACTCGGATGGTTCTATTCGATTGTGGTGTCGGTGATCCTGACCGGTCAGACACTCGACAACTGGCCATGGAAGCTGTTCGGCGGCGGTGGTCGGACGGCACTTGCCGCGACGATCGGCAACGCCCTGCTGGGGACGGCGATCTACTTCGTGATGCTCCCGTTGGCCAAACTGCTCGTCGGTTCCCAGGCCTCGGCCGAGTTGGGCAACACCATCCATCAGTTCCCCGCACAGATCGGTGTGTGCTGGGCATTCTGGATGATCTTCTGGGCGAACGGCTTCGGCAACCGATTCGCACCCGGGGTCCGTGCCGTACTGACCTTCGTCCTGGCCATCGGAACCTTCCTGCTCTACTACCGGTTCGCGGCCGGTCACGTCCTCCACGAGCCCGCCGTCGCCTCCGGATTGTCCGGTAATGCATTGGGATTCGTCGACTGGCTGGTGCTGTGGACACTGATCTACGTCGTCGCATTCCAGTCGATGGGGTTGCGCCGGCTTGTCGACGATCCGGAGTCGGCGGACGTCGGTTAGCGAGGATTCGGCTGCAGCCGAGCCCGGCCTCGCCTGTTTTCAGTCATTCTGCGAGCAGCTCTGCGGCAAAAGCCCAGGTCGCGAGCGCTGGCTACTTTACGAATGACTGAAAACAGGCGAGTGGTCGTGGCTGCGCCTCTGAACTGGCCATGAAGTGTCGATAACGCACCGGAGATTCTCTATGCTGAATCGATGTGGCTGGGGATACTCATCGGGGCCGGATCGCTCGTGCTACCCGCCGCCCTGCTCGCGCTGTTTGCCAGACATCTTCGGCGCCGACAACGGCAGCGCACCCTCGGGGGTTACAACAGTGCCGTACTGGGCTACACCTACGGCGGGGTTCCCGCCTACGATCCACCAGCACGTACCGACAGTGCTGCGTGGACAACGACAATCGAGCAGCACCCTCCCGATGAGGATGTCACCACTTGACGACATGTGGGATGCGTCCGACTCGCCGTCGGGATGGACGTGGTACGAAACCAGCTTCGGCACAAGGGGTCTCGAGGCTCGTCGCTGGCGCTCCTCGGCACCTCGACCAGCGGGTGGGGACACCAGCGACAGCGGGACATTGTCGGCGAGCGGGCGCTCAACCAGCGGGTGGGGACACCAGCGACAGCGGGACATTGACGGCAAGCGGGCGCTCGACCAGCAGGTGGGGACAACCGCAGGCCATCGATCCCCAGCAAAGGGTCGGACTTAGCGCGCATATTGCCAAATTCGCCCATAACGCTTACGGATTCGCGGAAAGCGTGGACCATTACCTAGGCTAAGAAAATGCCTGACCCTGCACCTGCCGGCCACAGGCCGTCGCCTCTGCACTGGGCGCACGCCCACGTCGTCGAGCGTCATCTGCATTCGTTGGCCGCGCTCATCCGCCGCAAGCCTCCGCTGACACAGGAGTCGATCACCGTCGTCGACCAGCCGATGCTCAAGCGAGCGATCGGGGCGGCGGCGCTGGGAAACATGATGGAGTGGTTCGACTTCGGTGTGTACGGCTACCTCGCCGCCACTCTCGGCAAGGTCTTCTATCCGGATGCGTCGTCGAGCGCGCAGCTGCTGGCCACCTTCGCGACCTTCGCCGCGGCGTTCCTCGTGCGTCCGCTCGGCGGATTCTTCTTCGGCCCGCTCGGTGATCGGGTCGGCAGGCAGAAGGTGCTCGCCGTCACGATGATCATGATGGCCGCCGGCACCTTCGCGGTCGGCTGCATCCCGTCCTACGGCGCCATCGGAATCTGGGCACCGATCCTTTTGCTCGTGGCGCGCATGATCCAGGGGTTCTCCACCGGAGGTGAATACGGTGGAGCCACCACCTTCATCGCGGAGTACTCCCCCGATCGCCGACGCGGATTCCTGGGCAGCTGGCTCGATTTCGGCACGTTCATCGGTTACTCGCTCGGCTCCCTGATGGTGACCGTGCTCAATGCTGCGCTCGGCGACGACACAATGACGTCGTGGGGGTGGCGCATTCCGTTCTTCATCGCGGGTCCGATGGGACTGATCGGCCTCTACCTGCGGATGCGGTTGGAAGACACACCGGCATTTCAGAGACAGCTCGACGAGCACGACGCCAAGGTCAAACAGACCGAGAGCGCCGGCCGCGAGATCGGCACCATCTTCGTTCGCTTCTGGCGACCGCTGCTGGTGTGTATCGGCCTGGTCATTCTCTACAACGTCACCAACTACATGATCACCGCTTATCTACCAACCTATTTCACCGACGTCGTCGGTCGCGGCCAGCTCAGCTCCGACCTCCTGGTCTTGCTGTCGATGCTGGTGGTGGTCGCCCTGATCGTCTTCCTCGGTCGGCTGAGCGACCACATCGGCCGCCGACCCATCTTCGCGATCGGCGCGATCGGCCAAATCGTGGTCGCCGTACCGTGTTTCATCCTGTTCGGAATGGACACCATCTGGACGCCGATCGTCGCATGCGTGGTGTTCGGCGTCATCCTGGCATGCTTCGCCGCGCCGACCGCCTCGACGCTGCCCGCCCTGTTCCCGACCTCGGTACGCTACGGAGCGCTGTCGATCGGATTCAACATCGCGGTCTCGGCATTCGGCGGTACCACCCCGCTGGTCACCTCGGCGCTGGTGAGCGCCACCGGCAATCACCTGATGCCCGGCTTTTATCTGATCGGTAGCGGGATCGTCGGTCTGGTTGCCGTCGTGTTCCTCCGCGAATCCGCCCGGCAACCGCTGAACGGCTCTCCACCACAGGTGGATTCACCGGACGAGGCCGAACGCACCTATGTTGCGGCCCGAGAATCGGCGGCGTCGCTGAGTGCCTGATGCGGGCGCTGCTCTCAGACCGAGCAGTTCGGCGAGGTCACGTCCGCTCCGCCGGCGATCCGGCTGACGACGCCATTGCTGATGGTAAACGAGAGTTGTCCACCAGGGACTGTGGCGAAGTAACCCGGTCGGGCGAAGGGACCGTTCTGCGGAATCGGTTGAGCGTCAGGGTAGGCGGCGGTCACGGCACTTTGCGGGTCGCCGAGTCCGACACCCTTCTCGGTGGTGACCGCGGGACCGGTGGCGCTGGTACCGGTGGCCACCACGCACCGGACGGGATCGCCGTCGACGTAGAACTCGTTCTGCCCGCGCACCGCAGGACCGCGTGCTCCGTCACCCTTGGGAACGTCAATCCCGTTGCTGCGACGGCTGCTTGTACCGACATGCCGACCTTGACCACCCCCGATGACGTGGGCGTCAGCTGATTTCCGGACCAGGCACCGGAACCCGATGCGGCCGTTGCTGATGGCGGCTGTCGATGAGCCGGTGTCGGGCGAAGTCGGGTCGACGTAGTCGCCCTAGCAGATCTTGATGGATCGGCTCGGGTCGAAGTGTTCGCCGTGCTGCGGGAAGAACCATTCGATGGCCCGATACCGCTGGGCACCGTCGCAGGTACCGAGGTCGAAGGCGACGACGGTTGCTTGTTCGGCATGTTGCTCGGCAACGATCTCACCGGAGCCTCCGTACAGGGCCGAGCCGGTTCCGGTGGCCTGCGGGCCGCCCCATGACGACCACACCACGTTGTTGACGATCCCGGTGGGATCACCACCGTTGAAGATCTCCGACGGCCGGACCTCGCCGTATCCCTTTTGATAGGGGCTCCACACCTGGCCGAGCGTCGCGTTGACCACCAGTGGCGCCGTACTCGATGACGCAGTCGGGTCAACGGCAGACGACTGCTCCCCGGACGGCGATCCGTTCACCGACGTGCACGCCGCCGTCGCGGTGAGCAGTGCCGCACAACCAAGAGTGAGCATCGCCCGGGCAAATCGCATCGTGTCTCCTTGAAAGTTCCTGCGGCGCAGGCCCGGAGCGTAACAGCGCAGCAACCCTGCAGCCGGCTGATCGGCCTGGCACGTGCCCGAATTCGTGTGTTCGGACGATAGAACTCACCAGCATTTCCCTGATCTCCGACAAATCCGACACGGCGGTGGTGGGTTGCTCATTTCGTAGTACCGCCCATGCGCCACACAGCTTCTATTTAGGGTGACTAAAAGGTGCCGCAATTGCCGTTGGCACAGTTTGTTGCGTGATGCGCAAAACCTGGGTGCCTGCTGGAAGGAGGAGATGTGACCATCTCGCCCGAGACCGACAGCGCGACCACCGCGTCCGCAGCCGGGCCCGCGCTACGCGCCGAGCATGTCTACAAGGTGTTCGGACGCCGACCCGACGAGGCCGTCACCCGCCTGCGCGGGGGCGCTGACGCCGACGACGTGAAGGACCTCGGTACCGCCGCAGTCATCGACGCCACCTTCGATGTCGCGCCCGGTGAGATCTTCGTCGTGGTGGGTCTGTCCGGATCGGGCAAGTCGACGTTGATCCGCACCCTCAACGGACTGTGGAAACCTTCGGCCGGTTAGGTGTTCATCGGCGACGTCGACCTCGCCGCGGTGAACGACAAGCACCTGCGGCAGATCCGCCGCGACTCGATCTCCATGGTGTTCCAGCACTTTGCGCTTCTGCCGCACCGCAGTGTGCGTGACAACGCGGCCTATGCGCTGCGGGAGAGGGGAATCGCCAAGACCGAGCGGCTCGAGCGCGCCGACCACTGGCTCGAGACGGTCGGCCTGCACGGGTGGGGCGACCGTTATCCCCGCCAGTTGTCCGGCGGTATGCAACAGCGCGTCGGATTGGCGCGTGCTCTGGCCGCCGAGACGCCGATCCTGTTGATGGACGAGGCCTTTTCGGCACTCGACCCGCTGATCCGCCGGGAGATGCAGGATCAACTCGTCGAATTGCAGGCGTCCCTGGGCAAGACGATCGTGTTCATCACCCATGATCTCAACGAGGCGATGTACGTCGGCGACCGGATCGCCGTCATGCGGTCCGGCCGCATCGTCCAGATCGGTTCGGCCGAACAGATTCTCACCGAGCCCGCCAACGACTACGTCGCCAAGTTCACCGCCGAGGTCGACCGCACCCGCGTGCTGACCGCAGCGTCGGTGCTGCAACCCGCGCCGGTGGTACTGCCCGTCACCGCCGGACCGCGGGAGGCGATCCTCGCGATGCGTCACCACCAGACCGATCGCGCGCTGGTCACCGACGACGGCCGACTGCTGGGTTACCTCACCGACGACGACATCGCCACCATGCCCGACGATCCGCCGGATCTGCGGCCGCTCGTCCGCACCGACTCGCTGGTCCGGGTCGGCGCCTCGACGCCGATCGCGGAATTGTTCGCCCCGTCAGCGCGATCCGCAGCGCCGCTGGTGGTGACCGACGACGACGGCCGGCTGCGCGGTGTGATCCCACGGACCGGCCTGCTGGCCGCGCTCGCCCCGCGTGAGGAGGACAACGTATGAGCTTCGTCAACCCGCGCATCCACGTCGGCGACGCCATCGAGTCGGCCTTCAATTGGCTGACCGACCATGCCGGTTGGCTGTTCGACGCCATCAAGACGGTCATCACCGGTCTCTACGATGCGTTCAACACGGTGCTGTCGAGTCCGCCGTACTACGTGATGATCGTGATCTTCGCGGTGCTGGCACTGCTGGCCGCCGGCTGGCGGCAGGGGTGGAAGCTCGCGATCTTCGCGGTGATCGGCTTCTACTTCATCCGCGCCTTCGACCAGTGGGTCAACGCGATGAACACCATTGCGCTGGTCCTTGTCTCGGTGATCATCGCGCTGATCATCGCACTGCCCATCGGTATCCTCGCCGCCCGCAGCCGGGTGGTGTCCTCGATCGTGCGCCCCGTTCTCGACCTGATGCAGACGCTGCCCGGGCTGGTCTACCTGGTCCCGGTGATCATCGTCTTCGGCATCGGTCCCACCCCGGGTGTGGTGTCGACACTCATCTTCGCCATGCCCCCGGGTATCCGCTTGACCGAGTTGGCGATCCGTCAGGTCGATCCCGAAGTGGTCGAGGCCGGACAGGCTTTCGGCTCCAGCCCGGCTCGCATCCTCGGCCAGATACAGATCCCGTTGGCCATGCCCACGATCATGGCGGGTATCAATCAGGTCATCATGCTGGCGCTGTCGATGGTCGTCATCGCCGGATTCGCCGGCGCCGGCGGGCTCGGCGGCCAGGTCAACGAGGCGTTGCAGACGCTCAACCTCTCGCTCGGTTCCGAAGCCGGTCTGGCCGTGGTGATCATCGCCGTCTACCTCGACCGGCTGAGTTCGGCGATCGGCAACCGCGGCCGCGTCGCACAACTCTGAACACCCGAGACCGTGAAGTAGTGAAGTGAAGTAGGGAAAGAGGGTAGGTAGAGATGAGAAAGATGACGAGAAAGCTCGGGGAGCTCGCCGCCGCGGTGACGGTCGGTGCACTGGCTCTGAGCGGCTGTGGTGCGTCGAACTCGAACTCCGACAGCGGCTCCGACGGAACCAGCAGCGCCACCAACGATCTCGCGTCGAAGTACGCGAACTGTTCGCTGACGCAGGGCAAGGCACCCGCGGGCAGCCTCGGCGCCGGCAGCGACACCAACGTCACCATCGGTGCGTTCAGCGGATGGGACGAGTCGACGGCCACCGCCTACCTGATGAAGAACATCCTGCAACGCAACGGCTACACCGCCGACGTCAAAACCCTCGACGCGGCAGCCGCTTTCACCGCGGCGTCCAAGGGCGACGTCGACGTGCTGACCGACGTGTGGTTGCCGAGCACGCACAAGACCTACATCGACCGCTACGGCGATCAGCTCGAACCGCTCGGCTGCTGGTACGACAACGCGAAACTGACCATCGCCGTCAACGATTCGTCGCCCGCGCAGTCGATCGGCGACCTGAAATCGATGGCGTCGCAGTACAACAACACCCTCGTCGGCATCGAGCCCGGCGCCGGTGAGACCGCGATCGTCAAGGACAAGGTGATCCCGGCGTACGGTCTGCAGGATCTCACCTTCACCACCTCATCGACCGCGGCGATGCTCGCCTCGATCCGCAAGGCCGAAGCCGACAACACCAACGTCGCGGTCACCCTGTGGAAGCCGCATTGGGCGTACTCCGCGTTCAAGATCCGCGACCTGCAGGACCCGAAGGGTGCGCTCGGCGGCAAGGAGGGCCTGTGGAACTTCGCGACCAAGGGCTTCGGTGAGAAGGACCCCAAGGCCGCGCAACTGTTCAAGAACCTCGTCCTTCCCGACGCCGACCTGTCGGAGCTGGAGAATCTGATGACCCAGAAGTACGGCGGCACCAATCCCGACGGTGCGGTGACCGAATGGTTGTCCACGCATCCGCAGTTCGAGAGCCAGATCGTGGCCGGCCAACTCGGCTGAGCACACCGACCGATCGACGAGCACGCCCCCGGCCCGGGGTCGGGGGCGTGCTCGTGCCCAATCCGCAACCTGTCTGCCAGGCAATCCTCACGATGTCGTCAGCCGCCCACCAGACCAGAGGCGCACCGTAGATGCTGGTGAGCCACTCCCGGGCCCACCGACGTTCCACCGGCGTCTGCGGAGGTTGATCATGAGTGTGGTTGTCGGACTTCATCTCCAATCCGATCACGTGCGCGTTGCGGTCATCCGCGACCCGGTTCCCGGCGGCCGAACGGCCTCCGCCGACCGATCTGTCGGTTCGGTCCGGATCGACTCGCAGTACACCTTTCCGGCCGCGCTTCGCTGGCCCGCGCACACAGCCGCCGCCCTGCCCGATCGGCGTCACGTCGATGCCACCTACCGCCACTTCGTCGACCACCTCGGTGATCCACGCGCGCTGAGCGCACCCGGCGGTCCGGACCGGCTCGCCGACGACCTCGCCGCCCGGCTGCTCGTCGTCGTGGTCGCTCAGATCGAGGCCGCTGTCGGCGAACATGTCACTCGGCTGCTCATCGCGCACCCGACCTATTGGACCGTCCCGCAGGTGTCGCTGTTCCATCGCGGTCTCGTCGACGCCGGACTCGCCGACCATTGGGCGCTGCTGCTCGTCCCCGACACCGACGCCGCACTGGAATGGGTGGATCACTGCGACGGTCTCGACCGGGCGCACGGCGTGACCATCTGCGACCTGCGCGACGACAGCGCCGTCGTCGGCTATGCGCGCCGGCCACGCTCGGGACACCTGACGACCATCACCGCGCACCGCTTTCCCGGATTGGGGGTGTGCCACCTCGACGACCGCCTCGAGCATCGTGTCCTGGCCAAGGCCGCCCATGCCGGACATCCAGTACCGCCGCATCCGGCGCTGCTCGCCCAGGTGCGAGCGCACTGCGCGGAAGTCCGAACCACGTTGCGCACCATGTCGACCCGGATGGAAGTTGTCACACCGGGCATTCGCGGACTCGAACAGCACGGTGTGACGCTCACCCTCGACGACCTCTACGGCCTCGCCCGCCCGCAGGCGGCCGAGATCGTTCGTGCCCTGCAGCGCTGCGGTGACACCGATCCCGACCACGTCGTACTCATCGGCGCCGCCCCGACGTTCCCGCTGCTCGCCGACAGTGTTGCCGCCCGGTTCGACTGTCCCGTCGTCATCCCCGCCGACGCCGAGTTCGTCTGTGCGCGAGGCGCAGCGCTGCTTGCCGCCACCTCACCGGTGGTGGCACCGATGACGCAGGCGTGAGGAAGCGCCCCCCTCGCCTGAGCCGGGTTCCCGCCGCAGATGTGCGTCACCCAGTAGCGTTGGCGTCGTGCAGAACACGGTGCATCTGATTGCGTACGCGGATCGGTTCGGCGGCAGCCTCGCCGGACTCACCGCACTCTTGCGAGGCCCCTTCGACGGTGTGTTCGGCGGCGTCCATGTGCTGCCGTTCTTCACCCCATTCGACGGTGCCGACGCCGGATTCGATCCCGTCGACCACACCCGCGTCGACCCCCGTCTGGGGAGCTGGGCCGACATCACCGAGCTCGCGACCACACACGAGGTGATGGCCGATCAGATCATCAACCACGTGTCGGCGGACTCGGCGCAGTTCCGTGACGTCGTAGCCCACGGCGATGAGTCAGACTATGCGCCAATGTTTCTCACGCTGTCGTCGGTGTTCCCGAACGGTGTCACCGAGGACCAGCTGACGGCCATCTACCGGCCGCGGCCCGGGTTGCCGTTCACGGCCATCGCGCTCGGCGGGCGTGTGCGGTACGTGTGGACCACCTTCACCGCCGCCCAGATCGACATCGACGTGCGGTCGGCGCCGGGCCGGGCTTACCTCGACTCGATCCTCGACGCGGCCACCGATGCCGGAGTGAGCGCGCTACGTCTCGACGCCGTCGGATACGCGATCAAAACACCGGGCACCTCGTGTTTCATGACACCCGAGACCATCGCCTTCATCGACGAGTTCGCGGCGAAAGCGCACACGCGCGGCGTCGAGGTCCTCGTCGAGGTGCACTCGCATTTCGCGCGGCAGATCGCCATCGCGCGCTCGGTCGACCGCGTCTACGACTTCGCTCTGCCCGCATTGGTGTTGCACACCCTCTACACCGCCGATGCGCGTGCACTGGTGCGATGGCTGCAGATCCGCCCCGACAATGCCGTCACCGTGCTCGACACCCACGACGGCATCGGGGTCATCGACGTCGGGCCCGACCCGGTCGAGGGTCCCGGCCTGCTCACCCCCGAGGAAGTCGACGAGCTCGTCGAGGAAATCCACCGGCGCACCGGCAGCACGAGTCGCCTCGCCACGGGCACGTCGGCAGCAAATGTCGATATCTACCAGGTCAATTCGACGTTCTACGATGCTCTCGGGCGTGACGACGAGCGCTATCTGAGCGCCCGCGCGCTGCAGTTGTTCGTGCCGGGCATCCCGCAGGTCTACTACGTCGGGCTGCTGGCCGGCGGCAACGACATGGAGTTGCTCGACCGGACCGGCGTCGGCCGCGACATCAATCGCCACCACTACACGCATGCCGAGATCGCCGAGGACCTGCGCCGCCCGGTGGTCGGCGCGCTGCTGGCGTTGTGCCGGTTCCGCAACACCCATCCGGCGTTCGACGGGCCGTGTGAGACCACACTCGCCGACGGGCATCTGCGGTTGCTGCGGCGCGGGCGGGCAGTGGCGCAGGCATGGGCGCGCGCCGACGTCGATCTCGCGACCGGTGTCACCGAGTTGGCGTGGGGTGACGGCGAGCGCGAGTGGTCGGCGCCCGCGGCCGAGCTCGCGAGCAGGTGGGGCGTGTCGTCCGAGGTGAGCTGACGGCGACCGTCGGCCGTTCCGAAAGTGTCGTACCCCTGCCCTATCGTCATCGGTGAAGGGAACGTTCCCTTCGCGACCGGAGGGAGAAACGATGCGCACCAATGATTTCGATGCATCCATCGACGACGCCTGGCAGGAGTTCCGCACCGAACTCGCTGCATTCCTCCGTGAGCTGACCGCCGCCGATCTCACCTGGATCGAACAGGACCCCAGCATCCCGGAGGGCCCGCACGGGCGGATCGACATCCGGTACACGCGGGCGCATCGGGTGCGGCTCACCCTGGACCCGTTCACCTTGCACACCTCCGTCGACTGCTACCGGGTCCAGGTCGGGCAGCTGCGCGCACTCGGCTGGCGCCGGCTGGCGGACGGTTCCTACATTCTCGAGGGTGGACATGCCCGCGCCGACGAGATGGCCGCTGCCATCGTCGACACCTTCCGTCAGGTGTGGGAGACGGTGCATCCGACATTCCTGCGCGCGCCCTTCCTCGCCGACGAACCACCACGCGTCGAGCCCACACTGCGCGCCGGGGTCGTCCCGCACGGTCCGGAACATCTGCGGACTCTCGTCGTCTCCATGCTCGAGGAGGTCACCGGTCAGCACATCGAGGTCGACGACGACGGAGACGTCGTGTTGCCCACCGAGCCACCGTCGTGGTTGCGGGTGCACGAGGATCTGCCGCGGTTGGTGGCGTTCGCGATGCTCACCGATTCCGTCTCCGATCCCCTCGTCGCGGCACCCTACATCGCAGCGCAACCGACCTCGCGCGACGGTATCCGGGTGATGCTGCGTCAACGGCAGGTGTTCGCGCACCGCGTCATCGACGTCACCGTGTTCTCCGGCGACAACCTGCGGGCCGGCCTGGCCGACTGGTTCGGCTTCATCGACGACGACGCCCCGCGCATCGTCGCACGCGTGCGCGCAGGCTCCGATACCGTTGGTGTGGAAGCGAATTCGCCGGTCGAAGCCGAGGATGCGGATCCGTTGCCGGACACCCTGCTGGCAGTGCTGCAACTCGACACCGACAACGCTGTGCTCAGTCCTCGCGAGATCGCCAAGATCTGCGGGTACGACCGCGCGGAGATGCTGCAGTTGATCCGCACGTGTGAGGAGCAGTATCTGTCGTGGGCGCAGTCCGCCGAGGAGGCCGACGATCCGGAGGAGGCGCAGGCGTGCCGCCACGAGGAGGGTGACCACCGACAAGTTCCGTGCCGCGCTGCGGGTGGTGGTCCTGCCCGACGACGAGCCGCGGCCCCGGATGCGTCCGGCTGGATGAGCCGTAGGCCTCTCCTTATTCTCATTTAGCGGATAAGTGAGGGTATGGTGGGCACATGCTCTCAGTTATTTCGTTCAGATAGGTGAACGTCGCGAATGTGGCCGGCCATCGACTACGAGTACCTTGACTGGACACCGACAATTCCGGCCGAGTTGCTCACGCGTGCGCAGCGGGACCGTCATCGCGGACCCTACCGCGCCGCCGTCGTGCCGCTCATCGCCGACAAGACTCCGGCTGTCCCGGCGCCGCTGGCGACACTGGTATCCGAGGCAAGTGCGATGATCGCCCGTTTCGACGCCGAGTTCGGCAGCGAGATAGCGTCGTTCGCCACCATCCTGCTCCGCTCCGAGTCTGCCTCGTCATCCCAGATCGAAAACCTCTCGTCCGGCGCAAAACAGATAGCCCTCGCACAGCTCGGGAGCACCGAGAAGCGCAACGCGACCGCCATCGTCGGCAACGTCGCTGCGATGAGCGCGGCGATAGCGCTGGCCGACCGATTGGACGCCGACACCATTCTTGCCATGCATCGCGCACTGCTCGAGAACCACGATCCGGCGATCGCCGGCGCCTGGCGCACCGATCAGGTATGGATCGGTGGCTCGGGAGTGGGTCCACACGGCGCCGACTTCGTAGCACCCGCCGCGCGATACGTGCCCCAACTCATCGATGATCTGTTGACTTTCGCGCGCCGCACAGATCTGCCGCCACTGCTCGCCACCGCAATCGCACATGCCCAGTTCGAGACGATCCACCCCTTTCCGGACGGGAACGGACGCACCGGTCGGGCGCTGGTGCAGTCCATGTTTCGCCACCACGGAATGACCCACACCGTCACGATTCCGGTCTCGGCAGGACTACTCGCCGACACCGGACACTATTTCGCCACCCTCGATGCGTATCGCGGAGGCGATGTCGTCCCCATCATCGAGACGATGGCCAACGCAGCGATGTCTGCGATCGCGCAAGCAACCGACCTGGTGTCGGAGCTTCGGCGAATCCGCAGTCACTGGAGCGATATCGTCCGGGTTCGTGGTGGGTCCTCGGCTCAACGGCTTCTCGATGTTGTTCTGCGCCAACCGGTCGTGGACACCAAGACGGTGGCCGGCGAGCTCGGCATCTTGCCGGCAAATGCCGGCCGGGCCATCGCCCCGCTCGTGGAGGCCGGTGTCCTGGTGGAATTCACCGGCTTCCGGCGTAACCGGATGTGGCAAGCCGTCGAGGTGACAGCAGCACTCGATGACTTCGCGGCGCGGGCGATGCGACGCCGCCTGCCGTAAAGCTGCAAGTACCTTGCGGCGACCACTACTCCCTCTTCGTCAGCGACGACTCCTTGTGTGCGGCTTTTGCTCCGGTCTTGTCGGATTCGACGATCCAGTAGGGCTCGTCATCGGACGCGTTGAACTTCTGGCCCTCGAATGTGAACGGGGAGGTGCGTTTCTCGCGAGCCGTACCGTGAGTGGTGCCCTGCGAGGTGTTCCATTCGACGGTGTCGTTGGTGGTGATGGACATGAGCCGAGGATGGTCCGCTCATCGGGCGCCGTCACCGGAGAGGCTGAGGTTGATGCGCAGTCGACACCCCGGCGAGCACGTGGTCACGCGCCGGTCACGTCAGGTGCGAAGTCCGCGGCCACCTCGGCGGCGCGGTGCAGCTGGTCGGGGTCGGCGCTGGTGGGAATCAGCTGGACCTCGTCGGTTCCGATGTCGGCGAACGCCGACAGCACTGTCCGCAACTCGTCCTCGGTCCCGGCCCAGCCGGTGGTCGGGGCCATCGCGTCGACGAACTCCGACGGTATCCAGTTCATGTAGCGACGCAGGTGTCGGTGGATCTGCGCACGCGGCACGTCACCGTCGCCGAAGGCGAACCAGAACGAGGTGGCCAGGTGCGGCGCCGGCCGCCCGGCGTCGGCCCACGCGGCGCGTGCGATGTCGAAGAGTTCGCGTTGCCGCGTGAGATCGAGGTCGAGGGTCACCCCGGCGACGCCGGACGCCCAGGCGGCGGCGCTGCGGATGGTGGCCGGACCCGTTGTCCCGACGTGTAATTCGGGACCGCCGGCCTGGACGGGCGACGGCCCGACCGGTCGGGTGGCGCCGGTGAGGTTCTCACCCGCCCACACCCGGCGCATGATCTGGGCACGTTCACCGAGGACGCGCAAACGTTGGGTGGCGAGGTCGGCGCCGACGGCGCGATAGTCCTCGTGGCGGCCGCCGATACCCAGGCCCACGGTGAGCCGGCCGCCGCTGAGCATGTCGCCGGTGGCCAGAGCCTTGGCCAGCATCACCGGATCGTGCAACTGCGGGACGACGACCGTGGTCACCAGCCGCACGCGGCGCGTCCAGGCGGCGAGTGCGCCGAGCAGCGTCAGGGTGTCGGGGTTGTCGAAAGCGATTCGCTCACCCCAGCACAGTGACGAGAACGGTCCGTCGTCGATGGCCGTGGCCCAGGACCGCAAGACGTCGGCGTCCAGGTCGGGCTCCATCACGGGCAGCGTCATTCCGATGCGCACGAGAGGGATCGTGACACGGCCGACTCGCCTGCTCGCCTGTTTTCAGTCATTGCCGTGGGTAGCGATCGACCGCTACCTGGGGTTTTGCCGAATCTCTATTTCGAAATGACTGAAAACAGGCGAGGGCAACCGAAGATGGGGTGCGGCGGCGCCTGTTGAGGCCGAAGGACGCCGATGTGAGACAGTCCTCGATATGGATTCGTGGACCGCTGCCGCCCTGGACACCGCCGACACGTGCTGGACCGGCATGGTCGCTGTGCTCGAGGAACTCACCGACTCCGAGGTCCACCGACGGCTCGCCGTCGACGGGTCGAACTCGCCGTATGCGGTGGCCCACCACTGCGTGGAGATGACGCGATGGTGGCTCGGAACCTTCGGATGCGGTCTCGCTCTGCCGCGGGATCGGGCCGCGGAGTTCGAGGCGACCGGCTCGCTCCCCGAGCTTCTCGCACGTATCCGAAGCACCCGCACCGACATGGTGACGTGGACCGAACAGATCCTTCGTGACGGCATCGCCGCTCGGGATGCGACGGGTACGACCTCCAACGTCGACCTCGCGACCGTCTCACCGCAGTGGGTGATCCTGCACGTGGTGCACGAACTCGCCCAGCATCTCGGTCAGATGCAGGTCACCCGGGATGTGTTGCGGGCCTCAGGCCGTCGGCCCTGAGGCTCCTCGCCTTACTCGGCGTGCTCGTCCAACTTCCCGGACAGACGCAGGACCCCTCGCAACAGCGCACTGTGGTCCAGGCCTCCGTCGCCGTTGGCGCGGGCTGAGGCCATCAGCGTCGCCACGAGTGACCCGACCGGGGTGACCACACCGGCATCGCGGGCTGCGGCCGTGACGATCCCGAGGTCCTTGTGGTGCAACTCGATCCGACCGCCCGGCGCGAAGTCACGCTCGATCATGCGGTGCGCCTTGTGGTCGAGGACGGTGGAGCCGGCCAGTCCGCCGGCGAGAACATTAACGGCGGCGGAGGTGTCGACGTCGTGGGCTTCGAGGAAGACCACCGCCTCGGCGAGTGCCTGGATGTTCGCGGCGACGATGAGCTGGTTGGCCGCCTTCACGATCTGACCGCTGCCACTCGGCCCGACGTGGGCGATGGTGTCACCGACCGCGTCGAGGACCGGCAGTGCGCGCTGGTAGGTGTCGTCGTTGCCGCCGACCATGATCGACAGGCTGCCGGCGACCGCGCCCTCCTGCCCGCCCGACACCGGGGCGTCGAGGAACGAACAGCCTTGTGCTGCCGCTGTTTCGGCCATGCGGATCGCGGTCGCGGGATCGATGGTGGAGAAGTCGATGACCACGGTGCCCGGCGCGGCGTGGGCGAGGACTCCGTCGGGGCCGGTGAGGACCTCCTCGACGTCGGCGGACGCCGGGACGTTGAGTGCGACGAACTCGGCGCCGATGACGGCCGCGGCGATCGACTCGGCGGCGTCACCGCCGGCTGCGATGAGGTCGGCGGCCTTGGCCGGGGTCCGGTTGTAGCCGACGACGGTGTGACCGGCACGGACCAGGTTGATGGCCATCGGGCTACCCATCACGCCGAGTCCGATGAATCCTATTGTCGCCATGGGGTTTCCTCCATCATTTGCTCCCTCACCAGACCCTCTCTGCGTCACCGAAATGCGGGAAAGTCCGGTACCCAGTCGAAGGTATCGGAACGGGTGGGTGTGTACTCCAGGCTGATCCATCCCGCATAGCCGCGGGCGGCGAGCGCGGCCAGTGGTCGGGACAGATCCAGACTCCCGGTGCCGGGTTCACCGCGGCCCGGGACGTCGGCGATCTGAATATGGCCGATCCGGTCGGCGACGGTGTCGATCACGTCGTCGAGGTTCTCTCCGTTGACCGCAAGGTGGTACAGGTCTGCCAGCAGTGCCGCGTTGTCAACGCCGTGGTCGCGGGCGAGTCTGTCGCAGACGTCGATCGCGTGCGCCGCCCGCGTCAGCGGATAGGAGGGTATGCCACTGAGCGGTTCGAGGAGGATGCCGGCGCCGACGGTCGCGGCCGCGCGGGCGGCGAACGCGAGATTCTCGGCGGCGAGATCGTCCTGGACCGCGACGGCCAGATCGTCGATGCGGTTGCCGTACAGCGCATTGAAGCCGACGACACCGAGCCGAGATCCGATACCGGTCGCGACATCGACGCTGTCGCGGAACTCGGCGCCGGCGGCCGGGTGCGACAGCAGTCCACGGTCACCTGCCGACAGATCCCCGGCGGCGAAGTTCAGATGTGTCAGGCGCACTCCGGCATCCTCGACCGCGGTGACGAAGGCGTCGACGTCACGGTCGGCGGGGACGGCGGCGGCGAACGGCCACCAGTACTCGACGGCGTCGAATCCGGCGTCGCGCGCGGCCTGCGGCCGGTGCAGCAGCGGCAGGTCGGTGAGCAGGATCGAGCAGTTCACCGTGATCCGTGAGGTGTCCACCACCTCATCTTCCCGTGTCCGGCGCCAGGGCGTGGACGGGGCCCGGCGAGACTGTGCGCAGCCGCGGATCAGCAGATGCGTGGCAGTTGCTCGCCGAGGTCGCGTTCGATGACCCGCGTGGTACCGAAGGCGGTGCGGCCCAGAACTATTCCCGGGTGTGCGGCGACCACCCGACCGATGACGGTCGCGCCCTGCCCCTCCCGGCGGGCGTGCATGGCGGCGACCACCGCGTCGGCGTCGTCGGCGGCGACCACGGCGATCATCTTGCCCTAGTTGGCGATCTGCAGCGGATCGAGTCCGAGGAAACCGCACGCCGATGCGACCGCTTCGGGGACCGGGATCCGGGATTCGTCGAGTTCGATGCCGACGCCGGCGGCTGCGGCTGCGGCGAGTTCGGTGGTCGCGGCGACCACCCCGCCGCGTGTCGGATCACGCAGCGCGTGCACGTCACCGGCGGCCAGCGCGTCACGGACGAGATAACACAGGGCGGCACTGTCGGATACGACAGGTGACCCGCAGTCGATGGCCCTCCCGGACGCTGAGGATCGCGACGCCGTGCTCACCGATCGGCCCCGACACGATGACCACATCGTCGGGCCGGATGCGTTCCGGCGACACGTCGACGCCGGCGGGGACGACCCCGACACCCGCGGTGTTCACGAACAACTGATCGGCCGATCCGCGACCGACGACCTTGGTGTCGCCGGTCTCGACCCGCACGCCCGCGAGACGTGCGGCGGCGCCCATCGCCTCCACCACCGGCCCGAGTACCGAGAGTTCGAGTCCTTCCTCGAGGATGAACCCGGCACTGAGCGCCACCGGCATGGCCCCGCTGCAGGCGAGGTCGTTGACGGTGCCGTTGACCGCGAGGTCGCCGATGCAGCCGCCGGGAAAGAAGAGTGGTTGCACCACATAGGAATCCGTCGTGAAGGCGATCCGGCCGCCGTCGACGGGCAGCACCGCCGAGTCGCGGGCGGGACCGTGACGTCCGCCGAAGGCGGGCACGAAGTGGTTCTCGATGAGTTCTTCGGAGAGGATGCCGCCGCCACCGTGGCCGAGTACGATCCGCTCGGTGTCGCGCAACGGCAGTGGGCGCGACCAGGATTCGGGGTCGATGGTTGCCGGCGACTCAGACATGCGCCGCACCCGTCGCGGCGAGCGACAGCCGCCGGAAGTGATAGTAGGCGGCACACGCTCCCTCACTGGACACCATCGTCGCCCCCAGCGGTGTGCGCGGTATGCACAGCGTGCCGAACGCCGGGCACTCGTTCGGTTTGAGCAAGCCCTGCAGCACCTCTCCGGCGTGGCAGTCGGCCGACTCGTCGACCGTCACCTCGCCGACGCCGAAGCGCACCTCGGCGTCGAACTGTGCGTATCGGCGCGACAGCTTCCAGCCGGACTGCGGGATCATCCCGATGCCACGCCATTGCCGGTCGGTCACCTCGAACACATCGGCCAGGATCTCTTGGGCCACAACGTTACCGGCCGGACTGACCGCACGCTGGTAGGCGTTGTGCAACGCGGGGGTTCCCGATTCGAGGAGGTCGACGGCCTGGCGCACACCTTCGAGCAGATTGAGGGGTTCGAATCCGGTGACGAGGTCACGAGAAACTCTTCGCCGGCCCTCGGCGTCACCGCACCCGTCGACGACGGGCCTGCCCGTACTCACGAAAGAGGTTGACCATGGGCCGTTTTCATCGACATGACACCGAGCACATGCACGCGGATGGAACGGAGCACTCGCACGGGGTCGGCACGGTGCATTCACATGATCCGCATACACATGAACACAGCTACGACCTCGCTGCGGTGGAGACGACGCAGCGCGCGTCCGGCGAAGTGAGCGGCAGTGAGTTCGGGGACATGAGCGCATATGACACCGGTTCGGAACGGATCGACGTCCTCGAGGCCATCTTCACCGAAAACGACCGTCGGGCCGACATCAATCGCAGCCTGTTCACCGAGAACGGCGTGGTGGCGGTGAATCTGATGAGCTCACCCGGATCGGGAAAGACCTCGATCCTCAAGGCGACACTCGACGCTCTCGACGGGGAGGTGCCGGTAGGGATCATCGAGGGCGACATCGCCACCGATCTCGACGCGGCTCAGCTCGCCGGCCGCGGAGCGCAGGTCTCCCTACTCAACACCAACAATGGCTTGGGCGGGGAGTGTCATCTCGATGCACCCATGGTGAACCGGGCGTTGCAAGGCCTCGATCTCTCGCAGATTGATATGGTGGTCATCGAGAGTGTCGGAAACCTGGTGTATCCGGCGGAATTCGATATGGGTGAGCACGCGAACGCCATGGTTTACGCCGTCACCGATGGCGAGGGCAAGCCCTTCAAGTACCCCGTCGTGTTCCGGTCGGTCGACGTGGTCCTGCTCAACAAGTTCGATCTGCTCCCGCATCTTGATGTCTCACCCGATGCGTACCGCGACGCGATACGACAGGTCAATCCGGCCGCGCGCGTGATTCCGGTGAGCGCGAAGACCGGGGAGGGCATGGACGCATGGATCGAGTGGCTTCCAACGATATCGAGCCCAACGTGACATGGGGGTTGAATGGGGGATGCCCCGCAACACGGTGTGTTGCGGGGCATCCCGGTAAGTAATGTTCGGCGGTGTCCTACTCTCCCACACTGATTAGGGTGCAGTACCATTGGCGCTGGTGGGCTTAGCTTCCGGGTTCGGAATGGGACCGGGCGTTTCCCCACCGCTATAGCCGCCGAAACTCTGTGAAACTCGCACCAGACGAGTCTATTTTTATCTCTTCTGGTGTTGTTTCAGAAGTACATAGTGGATGCGATACATCTTCTACTCTATGCGAGTACGAAAGAATATAAGGATGTTGTTGTAAGTCCTCGGCCGATTAGTACCAGTCACCTACACCCATTACTGGGCTTCCAGTTCTGGCCTATCAACCCCATGGTCTGTGGGGGGCCTTAACCACTCAAAGGTGGTGAGAAACCTCATCTTGGAACAGGCTTCCCGCTTAGATGCTTTCAGCGGTTATCCCTTCCGAACGTAGCCAACCAGCAATGCTCCTGGCGGAACAACTGGCACACCAGAGGTTCGTCCGTCCCGGTCCTCTCGTACTAGGGACAGGTTTCCTCAAGTTTCTAACGCGCGCGGCGGATAGAGACCGAACTGTCTCACGACGTTCTAAACCCAGCTCGCGTGCCGCTTTAATGGGCGAACAGCCCAACCCTTGGGACCTACTCCAGCCCCAGGATGCGACGAGCCGACATCGAGGTGCCAAACCATCCCGTCGATATGGACTCTTGGGGAAGATCAGCCTGTTATCCCCGGGGTACCTTTTATCCGTTGAGCGACACCACTTCCACACGTTGGTGCCGGATCACTAGTCCCGACTTTCGTCCCTGCTCGACATGTACGTCTCACAGTCAAGCTCCCTTGTGCACTTACACTCACCACCTGATTGCCAACCAGGCTGAGGGAACCTTTGGGCGCCTCCGTTACCTTTTAGGAGGCAACCGCCCCAGTTAAACTACCCACCAGGCACTGTCCCTGAACCCGATCAGGGTCCGAGGTTAGAAGTCCAATACGATCAGAGTGGTATTTCAACAACGACTCCACAACCACTGGCGTGGCCACTTCACAGTCTCCCACCTATCCTACACAAACCGAACCGAACACCAATACCAAGCTATAGTGAAGGTCCCGGGGTCTTTTCGTCCTGCCGCGCGTAACGAGCATCTTTACTCGTACTGCAATTTCGCCGAGTCTGTGGTTGAGACAGCAGAGAAGTCGTTACGCCATTCGTGCAGGTCGGAACTTACCCGACAAGGAATTTCGCTACCTTAGGATGGTTATAGTTACCACCGCCGTTTACTGGGGCTTAAATTCTCAGCTTCACACCCCGAAGGGCATTAACCGGTCCTCTTAACCTTCCAGCACCGGGCAGGCGTCAGTCCGTATACATCGTCTTACGACTTCGCACGGACCTGTGTTTTTAGTAAACAGTCGCTTCTCTCTGGTCTCTGCGACCCACACCAGCTCAAACAGTAAATGTCGTCACCAGGATGGGTCCCCCTTCTCCCGAAGTTACGGGGGCATTTTGCCGAGTTCCTTAACCACAGTTCTCTCGATCGCCTTAGTATTCTCTACCTGACCACCTGTGTTGGTTTGGGGTACGGGCCGTGTACCAACTCACTAGAGGCTTTTCTCGGCAGCATAGGATCATGGAATTCACCACAACGGTTACGCATCACCTCTCAGACTATATGGGGCACGGATTTACCAATGCCCCGTCCTACAGGCTTACACCAGGACAACCATCGCCTGGCCCCACTACCTTCCTGCGTCACCCCATCGCTTGCCTACTACCACCCAAGGTCCCATGCAGCCCCCTCACGTACTCCGAAGAGTATCGATCAGGATTTGGATGGTTAGTACAGATGATTCAGCATGGACGCGGATACACGGGTACGGGAATATCAACCCGTTGTCCATCGACTACGCCTGTCGGCCTCGCCTTAGGTCCCGACTCACCCTGGGCGGATTAGCCTAGCCCAGGAACCCTTGGTCATCCGGCGGCAGAGTTTCTCACTCTGCTTTCGCTACTCATGCCTGCATTCTCACTCCCACACCCTCCACACCTAGATCACTCCGGCGCTTCCACGGATGCAGGACGCTCCCCTACCCACCCACACACCTAGACACACCCCCGCAAGGGCAAGCCAGACTAACGTGTGAGTGCCGCGGCTTCGGCGGTGTACTTGAGCCCCGCTACATTGTCGGCGCAGGATCACTTGACCAGTGAGCTATTACGCACTCTTTCAAGGGTGGCTGCTTCTAAGCCAACCTCCTGGTTGTCTTCGCGACCCCACATCCTTTTCCACTTAGTACACGCTTAGGGGCCTTAGCCGGCGATCTGGGCTGTTTCCCTCTCGACTACGAACCTTATCGCCCGCAGTCTCACTGCAGTGCTCTCACTTACCGGCATTCGGAGTTTGGCTGACGTCAGTAACCTAGTAGGGCCCATCGGCCATCCAGTAGCTCTACCTCCGGCAAGAAACACACCACGCTGCACCTAAATGCATTTCGGGGAGAACCAGCTATCACGGAGTTTGATTGGCCTTTCACCCCTACCCACAACTCATCCCCTCCATTTTCAACTGAAGTGGGTTCGGGCCTCCACGCGGTCTTACCCGCGCTTCACCCTGGCCATGGGTAGATCACTCCGCTTCGGGTCTAGACCCGGCGACTACCGTCGCAAGACAAATGTCTCCGACATTGCGCCCTATTCAGACTCGCTTTCGCTACGGCTACCCCACACGGGTTAACCTCGCCACCGAGCACTAACTCGCAGGCTCATTCTTCAAAAGGCACGCCATCACCCACGATTCACCAAAGAATCCACAGGCTTTGACGGATTGTAAGCGTCCGGTTTCAGGTACTCTTTCACTCCCCTCCCGGGGTACTTTTCACCTTTCCCTCACGGTACTAGTCCGCTATCGGTCACCAGGAAGTATTCAGGCTTACCGGGTGGTCCCGGCAGATTCACAGCAGATTCCACGAGCCCGCTGCTACTTGGGGACACCATCACGCAAGACCACACGCTTTCAGCTACCGGACTCTCACCGCCTACGGCAGACCATTCCAGGCCACTTCACCTAGCATGCAGCTTTCTCACTCACGCCCCGACAGGTAGATCGAGGAAGACAGACCCCACAACACCACACACACAACCCCTACCCGGTATCACATGCGCATGGTTTAGCCATCCTCCGCTTTCGCTCGCCACTACTCACGGAATCACAATTGTTTTCTCTTCCTATGGGTACTGAGATGTTTCACTTCCCCACGTTCCCCCCACACAGCCTATACATTCAGCTGGTGGTAACACGACATCACTCGTGCTGGGTTTCCCCATTCGGACACCCTCGGATCACAGCTCGTTTGACAACTCCCCGAGGACTATCGCGGCCTACCACGTCCTTCATCGGCCCCTGGTGCCAAGGCATCCACCGAACGCCCTCAAACACTTACAACAACACCTAAACCCACAGACGCCCCCAAAACAACAGAGCCGCCCACCAGTTTAGCCATTTGCCTTACAAACATTTTCTTTCAACTCGAACAAAACACACAAACCAAAAACATTGATTCGATATGCATTGCAAAAATAAAGATGCTCGCATCCACTATGCACTTCTCAAACAACACACACCCACAACATCACCGCATCTCCGCGCCCCACCACAGGACACCTCACCAACACGACAACCATTGCAAGCACCAAGACAACACACGAGTGTGTTCCCTCAGAACCCCGACAGTGTATTAGCAGCACCGCACCAGTCACCCAGCACGATCACCCGCAACCAACCGCACATACGATCAGCCACATGGCGTGTTTGATGTTTCACCCTATGAACACACACCCACCCAACGGACAGACGCCGCCGGCCTGGGAATGTTGCATGCTCCTTAGAAAGGAGGTGATCCAGCCGCACCTTCCGGTACGGCTACCTTGTTACGACTTCGTCCCAATCGCCGATCCCACCTTCGACAGCTCCCTCCCACAAGGGGTTAGGCCACCGGCTTCGGGTGTTACCGACTTTCATGACGTGACGGGCGGTGTGTACAAGGCCCGGGAACGTATTCACCGCAGCGTTGCTGATCTGCGATTACTAGCGACTCCGACTTCACGGGGTCGAGTTGCAGACCCCGATCCGAACTGAGACCGGCTTTAAGGGATTCGCTCCACCTCACGGTATCGCAGCCCTCTGTACCGGCCATTGTAGCATGTGTGAAGCCCTGGACATAAGGGGCATGATGACTTGACGTCATCCCCACCTTCCTCCGAGTTGACCCCGGCAGTCTCCTGCAAGTCCCCGGCATAACCCGCTGGCAATACAGGACAAGGGTTGCGCTCGTTGCGGGACTTAACCCAACATCTCACGACACGAGCTGACGACAGCCATGCACCACCTGTACACCAACCACAAGGGAACCAACATCTCTGCTGGCGTCTGGTGTATGTCAAACCCAGGTAAGGTTCTTCGCGTTGCATCGAATTAATCCACATGCTCCGCCGCTTGTGCGGGCCCCCGTCAATTCCTTTGAGTTTTAGCCTTGCGGCCGTACTCCCCAGGCGGGGTACTTAATGCGTTAGCTACGGCACGGATCCCGTGAAATGGAACCCACACCTAGTACCCACCGTTTACGGCGTGGACTACCAGGGTATCTAATCCTGTTCGCTACCCACGCTTTCGCTCCTCAGCGTCAGTTACTACCCAGAGACCCGCCTTCGCCACCGGTGTTCCTCCTGATATCTGCGCATTTCACCGCTACACCAGGAATTCCAGTCTCCCCTGTAGTACTCAAGTCTGCCCGTATCGCCTGCACGCCTGCAGTTAAGCTGCAGAATTTCACAGACGACGCGACAAACCGCCTACGAGCTCTTTACGCCCAGTAATTCCGGACAACGCTCGCACCCTACGTATTACCGCGGCTGCTGGCACGTAGTTGGCCGGTGCTTCTTCTGCAGGTACCGTCACCCGAAAGCTTCGTCCCTGCTGAAAGAGGTTTACAACCCGAAGGCCGTCATCCCTCACGCGGCGTCGCTGCATCAGGCTTGCGCCCATTGTGCAATATTCCCCACTGCTGCCTCCCGTAGGAGTCTGGGCCGTGTCTCAGTCCCAGTGTGGCCGATCACCCTCTCAGGTCGGCTACCCGTCGTCGCCTTGGTAGGCCATTACCCCACCAACAAGCTGATAGGCCGCGGGCCCATCCCCAACCGCAAAAGCTTTCCACCACAGAACATGCATCCCATGGTCATATCCGGTATTAGACCCAGTTTCCCAGGCTTATCCCAAAGTCAGGGGCAGATCACCCACGTGTTACTCACCCGTTCGCCACTCGAGCACCCTGCAAGCAGGGCCTTTCCGTTCGACTTGCATGTGTTAAGCACGCCGCCAGCGTTCGTCCTGAGCCAGGATCAAACTCTCCATGAAAAAACATCGAAACCAAACAGTTTCAACACAAACCAGGAAAGCAAAACCTGACAAAAACAATCCAAAAAACTGGCAAAAAAATCCACACCACACCCCACAACAAGGGTGCAATGCACAAACTCTAATGCCACAAAACAAATGTCATCAAACAATCCACCAATACACTATCGAGTTCTCAAAGAACACACACCCACCAACACCACCCCACACAAGGGCGAACTCCAGCGAGTTGTCGTTCAGGATTCGCCACCCAATCACGGGCAACTCGTCCAGTGTGCCAGATCCTCGCGGTGTTCGCAACTCGCTGGTCGCGGCCGTTTGGTTCTGGCGACCCCGGGCCCTCGTCCTGGCACATGACTGTGCCCTGATCGATTTCTCGGGGGCGGTCAACGTCTACCCGGTTTCCTCTCCCCTACCGAACTCCTCTCGGAGCCCTCCGGGGCGGCGCCGCGGCGCGCTGACTTGGAATAAGTTACGCATCACGCTGCGAAGTTCCAAATCGGCTGGTCAACGGCCTGGCGGCTCGGCGTTCACGACTCTGCTGCGGTCGGATTGGTTGTTGATCCCGAACGGTTCGGGCGCTGAGCGATTCGGTACGGACGTACCCGTCGTCGAGCGACGAGTGCATCCGCACGGAACAGTTCAGTCCGAGCCGGTCAGTCCGAGCCGGCCGGAGCGGGCGGCGTGTGTCCGACCGTCGGCGGTGTGGTCGCACTGCCACTTGGATACCCGGGCGTCAGCGGCGATTGCGGTCCTCCCAAGTCGATGGCGCCGGGATATCCGGTAGCAGGGCCGGTGGCCGGCATCGGCACGTTCTCGAAGTCGGTGTGTTCCCACTTCCATCGAGCGATGCGGGGTCCCACCCAGAACGAGTAGATGCCCAGGGTGACCATGCACAGGAGGAGCCACTTGACCCAGTTACCGAACAGACCCCATGCCGATCCGGTGAAGACGAGTCGGCGGCCGTCGATGTACGAGTGCTTGGCGCGCCAACGTTCTCGGAGTACCAACGCAAACGGGTAGCCGAAGCCGATTCGCTCGATGTCCCTCCGAGCGGACGACACGCAGAGCGGACAAGGAATCCCGTTGCGATTGGCTCGCAGTGGGGCTCGGCCGGCGTCCCACGCGATAGCGTATGAAGGACCAGCGTCCGGTTCGCCCGGATGCACTGGTCAACCGGGAGCACAGTCGCCTCGAGACCGCGGGCCGCTCTTGGTCGTCATCCCGGTCGTGCGTACGCGCGACCGGACATCCACAGAGAGGTGGACACCATGCTCTGGACAATCATCAGCGCAATCGTCGTCGGTCTGATCGTCGGCGCACTCGCGCGACTGCTCATGCCGGGCAAGCAGGACATCGGCGTGATCATGACCATCGTGCTCGGCATCGTTGGGTCACTGGTCGGATCGTGGCTGACCTACCAGCTTGGCTACAACAACAGCAACGGGGGCTGGGAGGTCATCCCGTTCATCGTGGGCATCGTCGTGGCGATCGTGTTGATCGCCGGCTACCTGGCGATCCGCGGGCGTGCAGTGCGGCAATAGCTCCCACAGACCAGTAGGCGTCCACAGCGCTGGACGTCCGACAACACAGATGACCGCGTCCGGCCGACGAGGCTGACGCGGTCATCTGTCTGTCCTGAGGTGTTTGACGTGGGCTTGTTGCCCCACGCACAACTACTTGAAGACGTCGAGCTTGCCGAACTTGTCGGCGAGCAGGTAGTACACCGCCAGGCGAGGATTGGACTTGCCGTCCTTCATGCCGGCCAGGACGTCGGCGATGGCCTTGTCGAGTTCGGCGTCACTCTGGGTGAGTCCGAGCTTCTTCTTCAGGAAGTTCTCGCGGACCGTCTTGAGTTCCGCGGGGTCACTGGCCGAGACCAGCGCGGCGTCGCGGTTACGCAGCGCGAGGGCGTAGGTCGACGCCATCTTGTCGATCACCGCGGTATCGGCGTTCGGTGCGTAAGCGAGAACGGTGTCACGTGCATCGGACATCGGGAGCCTCCATTGGTTGATGTCGGATTTCTTCACGGCCGTGGGTCACGTTACGCGCGTGAGCCTCCCCGGGAGGCCGACTCGAAATGAATTCTCACCTGCGTGCGTAGCATCGACGGTGATGCTGTACATCGGTACCTCCAGCTGGCAATACCGGGATTGGCGCGGACATTTCTATCCGCGTCGAATCACGCAGCGAGAGTGGTTGGCATACTTCGCTTCCCAGTTCTGCAGCGTCGAGGTCAACAACACCTTCTACCGACTGCCCGACAGGGCGACATTCGAGTCGTGGCGCGACCAGCTGCCGCCCGGATTCCGCATGTCGGTCAAGATGAGCCGCTATCTGACCCACGTGAAGCGCCTCAAGGAGCCTGCGGAACCGATTCAGCGTTTTCTCGATCGCGCTGCGGGCCTGGGCTCCCGGCTCGGACCGGTGCTCTTGCAGCTACCGCCGAACCTGCACGCCGAGCCGACCCAACTCGACGAGGTCCTGGGCCTCATCGGGAACCGAGCGCGCATCGTCGTCGAACCTCGCCACGACTCGTGGTGGTGCGACGAGGTTCGTGACGTGCTGAGGAAACACGACGCCGCGCTGTGCTGGGCGGATCGGCGCAGCATCACTCTCACACCGCTCTGGGCAACAACCGATTTCGGGTATCTGCGCCTGCACGAAGGTCGGTCGTCGCGGTCGGTCGCCTACGGGCAGGGCGCCATCGACTCCTGGCTGCGGCGAATCGCGGAGAACTTCGACGACTCCCACGATGTGTACGTGTACTACAACAACGACACCGGCGGCGCGGCAGTCGACAACGCGCTGACCATGATCCGCTACTCCCTCAGCTGTCGCTACTCCCTCAGCTGTGCGCGGGGCTCACTTCGAGGAGGTGCGGCGCAAACGGGTGTTGACGAATTCGCCCATCCCCCACCGGCCGAGCTCACGCCCGAAGCCGGACCGCTTGACCCCGCCGAAGGGCAGACCCGGCAGCGTCGTCCCGTGTTCGTTGACATAGGCCATGCCGACGTCGAGCCGGTCGGCGACCTGCGCGGCCTTCTCGAGATCGGTGCCCCAGACCGAACCACTGAGCCCGAACTCGACATCGTTGGCCAGGGTCACCGCCTCGTCCACCGACCGGTAGCGGTAAACCATCGCGACCGGGCCGAAGATCTCCTCGGAGTAGGCGTCCATGTCGGGGGTGATGTCGGTGAGCACGGCGGGCTGCAGGAATGCACCATCCCGATCGAGCGGAGTGCCCCCGGTGCGCAGCGTCGCGCCCTGGCTGACCGCGGTCTGCACTTGTTCGGCGACGGTATCGCGCGCCTCGACCGACGACAGCGGCCCGACACGGGTATCGGTATCGGTCGGATCACCGACCACCGCGTCATCGAATGCCGTGACCAGCCCGTTGACGAAGTCGTCGTAGAGCGCATCGGGCACGATGAATCGCTTGGGCGAATTACATGCCTGTCCGGTATTCGACAGTCGCGCACGGGAGGCCACCTTGATGGTGCGGCCCAGGTCGGCGGTGTCGAGGAGGATGAACGGGTCTGATCCGCCGAGTTCGAGGACCGATTTCTTCAGGTTCTTCGCCGCCACCTCGGCCACGGCCGCACCGGCCTTCTCGCTCCCGGTCAGGGAGACACCGCGAATCGCGTTGTGCTCCAGGAGCTTCGCCACCTGGTCACTGTTGGCGCAGGCGTTGATGTAGGCATCGTCGAGAACCCCCGCCTCGTGCAGGATCTCGGCCATAAGTGCCGAGGAGGCCGCGCAGATCGAGGCGTGCTTGAGGATGATGCTGTTGCCCAGCATCAGGTTCGGCGCGACGAAACGCGCCACCTGGTAGTAGGGATAGTTCCAGGGCATCACACCCACGAGCGGGCCGATCGGCTTGTGCTGCACCAGGGATTCGGCGGCACCCTGCGGGTCCAGTGGTTCGTCGACGAGCAGGTCGGGGCCGTGCTCGGCGTACCAGCGGTAGATGTCGGCGGCGAGTTGGACCTCTCCTGCGGCTTCCTTGGTGACCTTGCCCATCTCGGTCGTGATGGCAGCGGCGAGTTCGTCGGACCGCTTCTCGTACAGATCCGCGGTGCGGGCCAACGCTTCTGCGCGATCGCTGACGGGCACGTCGCGCCAGCGTTCGTATCCGCCGAGGCTGCGTCGGGCGAGTTCGTCGATCTGATCATCGGAGAGCATCGCGAACTCGCGTTCGGTGATTCCCGTTGTCGGGTTGGTCGTCACATATGCACTCATGACCCGACGCTACGCGCGCCGACCGCGACCCTGTGGGCGATATGTCCGCTTTGTGGTTGCCGTGGCCCGCAGGGGCCGGAGGGGCGCGCGTCGACGATGCACAGATTTCTCCGTGTCCACAGGTCGGGTGCCTCATCGGTCACCGGGGCGCGCAGCGGTCGGCACTCCGCCTACCGTGCGAAGCGAGCCGGCCGGAGTCGGCGCCGCCACCGATGAAGGGAAACCGCATGTACGACAGCATCTTCGGGGAGTCCGAACGACACGGCCACGGCGACATCCCTTCACCGCCGCCACCCGAGGCGGTCATCGACGGGGCCGAACGAACGAGGAGCGCAGCGCACCTGCGGGCGCTGGTGATCGGGTCGCTCGAGGTCCTCGGTTCACTCGACGAGGAGACCGGCCCAATCTTCGAGTTCGATCCCGAGGGCGTGCTGACCATCCCCACCGAACCCTTCTCCCTCCGACTCATGGTCGATCCGTCGGTGCCGGTGATCGAACTGTCGGCGACGCTCGCCGACGGCATCCGCCCCTCGAGTGCTGTGGGCGAACTGATCTGCCGCCCGCTGTCGAATCCGTTCGTGAGCCTGACGCTGCACGAACAGACCGTCCGGGCGCGATTGTCGCTGGAGTCCACGGTCTTCCACATCGAGAACTTCGAGTCCGCGCTGGGTAATTGGGCGGTATTCCTGCGAGAGGAGGCACCCGCGTTGGCAGAGGCGCTCGCGGCGTACTCGACCCCACACTCGGATCGGGTCGCGTCGGCCCCACCCATGCCCCGGGCCTCATGACAAAATGGTCGGTCATGGACCACCGGGCGTTGACGGCCTTGCCGAAGGCCGAGTTGCACGTGCACATCGAGGGCACGCTCGAACCCGAGATGGTGTTCGCGCTCGCCCAACGTAACTCGGTGACACTGCCGTACGCCGACGTCGCCGCACTGCGGGCGGCACACGCGTTCACCGATCTGCCGCACTTTCTCGATCTGTACTACGCGTGCATGGCCGTGTTGCGAACCGAGCAGGACTTCGCCGACCTCGCGCAGGCCTACATACGCACGGCGGCGTCGCAGGGTGTGCGCCACGCCGAGGTCTTCTTCGATCCGCAGGCTCACATCGTGCGCAGGGTGCCGGTGGACGTCGTGGTCACCGGGTTGCGGCGCGGGCTGGACGCCGGCGAGGCCGAGACCGGCCTGCACGCCGACCTCATCGCGTGCTTCCTGCGCGACCGCCCGGTCCGGGAGGCGCACGAGACACTCGACGCGCTGACCCCGCATCTCGGTTCGATCATCGGGGTGGGCCTCGACTCGGCCGAAGTGGGTTTCCCGCCCGGCCAGTTCGCTCCGGTCTTCGACCGCGCCCGTGAGGCCGGACTGCATGTGGTCGCGCACGCCGGGGAGGAAGGACCTCCGGACTACATCTGGGAGGCGCTGGACACGCTCGGCATCGAACGAGTCGATCACGGCATCCGCGCCCTGGAGAGTCCCGAACTCGTTCGGCGCCTGTGCGCCGATCGCATGCCGTTGACCGCCTGTCCGCTGTCGAACGTGCGCTTGCGGTGCGTGCCGACACTTGCCGAGCATCCGCTGCCGCGAATGCTGGCCGAAGGTCTGACCGTCACGATCAATTCCGACGATCCGGCGTATTTCGGCGGGTATGCCGGAGATACGTTCATCGCAATCGCCGATGCATTGGATCTCTCGAACGCCGATCTGATCACCCTGGCTCGCAACTCTTTTGCCGCCTCGTTCATCAGCGAGGAGGACCGGAATCGCTGGTCGGACGAGCTGGCGGACCCGCCGGCCTGACGCGTCCTACCCTGGAGGTCATGCATGTGGTGATCTATGGCGCGGGCGCGATCGGTGGGGTCATCGGCGCACACCTGCATGCGAACCGAACCCCGACGACGTTGGTCGCGCGGGGTGCGCATCTGGCGGCGATGCGCGAGCACGGACTCGTCCTCGACACCGCCGACGGACGTCAGGTGCATCGGATTCCGGTGGCCGCCAACGCCGGTGAGATCGAATGGACCGACGACACGGTGGTGTTGCTGTGTGTCAAGAGTCAGCAGACCGCCGACGCCCTCGACGACCTTCGGGCGCATGCGCCTGCGGACACACCGATCGCGTCGGCGCAGAACGGGGTTGCCAATGAGCCGGCGATTCTGCGTCGGTTCGCCCGGACGTACTCGGTGTGCGTGATGCTGCCGGCGTTGCACCTCGAACCGGGCGTGGTGGTGCAGGGGTCGGCGGCGCGTCCCGGCATCCTCGATGTGGGCCGCTTTCCGGCCGGCACCGATGAGGTGTCCGAGCAGATGGCGGAGCGTTTCCGCGCGGCCGGATTCCCCTCCGAACCCCGCGCGCAGATCATGGCGTGGAAGTACCGCAAATTGATCATGAACCTCGTGAACGGGATCGACGCCTGCTATCGCAATGACGGTGCAGCACATCGGGAGTTGGTGACACGCGCACGCGCCGAGGGCGAGGCGGCACTCGCTGCGGCGGGGATCGAGGCGGTCAGTGTCGAGACCGATCGCGAGCGCCGCGCCGACCACATCGTGCGCCGCGAGACCGGGGAGGACAGCTATGGAAGCTCGACGTGGCAGAGCATCGCGCGTGGTGTCGGCAACGTCGAAATCGATTACCTGGCAGGAGAGATCGTCCTGCTGGGGCGCCTGCACGGTGTGGCGACCGCGGTCAACGAACTCGTGCAGGCGGCCACGACGCGACTGGCCCGCGAACGCCTGCCGGCCGGAAGCCTGGACCCGGTGGAGGCGTTGGCGGGGCTACCCCCAGGCTAAGCCCCGGACTGAGCCGTGCCCGTCGACGAGTGCAGGTGATCGAACTCGTTGACCGACAGGATCTCCCGATATCCGTCGGGCTCGGCAAGCACCCGGGTGACCGAGGTGTAGTGCGGTTGGACGAACACCAATTGCGCCAGTCCGAGCACGTGGGTGAGGTAGGCGTTGATGACCCCGCCGTGGCACACGACGACCACTCTGGATTGCGGCTGCCGACTTCGAGCTCACCCCCTCGATATCCGGCTGGTCTCGGGCACCGTCGACCACGGGAACGGCATCGCGCTCGCATCCGAGGACATCGACGACGGCTACCTCCTGGCGTGTCAGGCAACGCCTCGATCGCCCGAGGTGGAGATCGAGATCGAGTAATCGGCGTCAGCCGTTGTAGGCCCAGACCGAAACCCAGTCGACCTGCAGGTGCCCGGAGCTGGTGCCGTTGCCGTTGGTCTCGGCCTGCAGTTGCCAGCGCATCGGGCCCGACGGCACCCAGGCGGTGGTGTCGAGGACGACGGTGTTGTCGAGCAGGTAGCGGATGCGGCCGGGACTCCATTCCATCGTGTAGGTGTGCCAGTTGGTGAACGTGGCCCCGATGTCGGTGGCGACGGCCTGACAGCTGACACACGACCCGAGACCGGAGTAGTGGTGATAGCCCTTGGCGGTGCCCGCGAGGGATCCCTCGGGGAAGTCGAACTCACCGCCGGCGGGCCATTGTTCGGACTGTGGCCAGAGCAGGAAGGCCACATAGTATTCGGAGAGTCCCGGACGGTCGACGCGCATTCGCACGGAATAGCGGCCGTAGGTCTGGTACTGGCTCGATCCGGTGATCAGCGGCGACGGATTCGCACCGGCGGGTTTTCCGTCGACCTGATGGAGAAAGAAATCGAGCATGCCGCCGTCAACCGAGAGCACCGCGTCGGGGCGATAGGGGCGTTTCTGGTAGGTGTCGAGATAGCATTGGGGATAGGTGCGCCATTTCTGGCCCTGCGCGCCGGTGTAGACGATCTTGTCGGGCTCACACGAATTGGCCCACGAGCCGAGTGCCGCGTTCTTGGTGAATTCGTCGGCGAAGATGTGGCGCCATCCGGGGAGGCTCGCCGTGGGGGCCGCCTGGCCGGAGGGACTGGTGACCGCTGCCGGGGTGGTCGGCGTGGTCGTGGGTGGCGTGGTCGTGGGTGGCGTGGTGGTGGCAGGAGTGGTTGTGGTCGGCGTGGTGGTGGGTGCAGCCGCGGCCGAGGTGAGTGTCCATCGTTGTGCCGTCGTCCCTGCGCAGGTCCGCAGCGAGACCGCGCCGTTTGCGGCGGTCAGACAGTAGTTGCCGTAGTTGGGTCGTAGCGAGTCGTTGGCGCCTTGACCCCAGACCTGGGACGGCGAGGTCGAGCAGGTCGCGATCTCGAGGTTGCGGCCGTTGGCGATGACCGCCCCGACCGGTTGCAGGCAGAGACCCTGCACACGGGCCCGGCCGTCGGCGCCAACCGTCCACCGCTGGTTGGCCCCGTCGTGGCATTGGTAGAGCAGTACCCGGTTGCCGGGGCGGGCCGCGGCATCGGAGTTGTCGAGGCATTGGCCGTTCAGCACGGATTTGACCGCGAATGTCGAATCAGCGGCCGATGCGGGTCCGTTGGCGAGCACCATTCCCGCAATGCCGAGAATGCTGCAGACAACAACGCACACCGCTTTTCGCACTGGTCCGCTCCTGATTCCTTGTTTCATACCTGATGATTATTTGGCATTGCTGCCGTGGGAATGATTGCATTTGGGAAAACA